>JAACDB010000007.1 GCA_009937095.1 Verrucomicrobiota bacterium | reverse complement strand
CATCAACCTATCTTATTGCGGAACTTACCCGCTAAGTCACGAAAAGCTAGAACGTCTTCAACGCGCTGGCATAAGTTCGCGCCCCTACTTCAAAAGTAAAAAAGAATGGAGAGCAATTGAGGCCGGTAGCTGGAAAATCTTCAACCTGATCCGGACTCATGGTTTGACACTTTGTGAATGTAGCATGATGCCACCCTTCATGACTGCATATATCGTTACACCCCGCGCCTGTAAGGCTCTCTTGGAGGCAAGTAAGGATGCCTCTTTTTGTAATGACTATACCTGGCGATTCACCGCAGGCCCCATTCGACAAGCCTTCAGCTACCCCGCATATGTGCTTCAAGATGCAAAATTCAACAGCATCACCGGCAATCGCCAAAATAAAATAAAGTTACGCTCGTGGGAAAAAATACTTCGTTTCGTTTTTAAAAAAAGACCCTTTAAGCGAAAACTAGCTGTGCTCTGTATGTATGGTATGAAAAGCATCCTTTAGGTACTCTAATGAATATAGCACTCTGTCTTGATTTGAATTTTTTACCTTATTGTAGCACTACGATACAATCAGTAATAGAAAATCATAGCTCAAAGGATAGAATACATTTCTTCATAAGCTATACCTTCGACAGCAAGTTCCTTACGCCCATTCTGAGGCAAATCAGTGCCGCCGGTCATCAGGTAACCTGCTTAACCATCAATTCAAACAGGCTAAAGAAATTTCAAACCCGTGCTCATTTCACAGAAGCCAACTACTTGAGGCTTTTCCTCCCCGAGCTCCTACCTGAAAACATTACCCGGGCACTTTACCTTGATAGTGATCTTATCGTAAGAACGGATCTTACGGAGCTGTATCAGGAGAATCTCAAGGGATTTTCGACTGCCATGGCTCCTGAGCTTCAAAATAAGAATCATAACCCGAGACATAAGCGGTATTACAATTCCGGCGTCCTGTTAATGGACGTGCAAGCCTGGCGAAACGGCAATAATTCAGAAAGAATCATTACTTATACCAAGGAGCATCCCGAAAAGCTGGAATTCGTTGATCAGGACGCCATCAATAACACGATCCATGATGAAACCAAAAGTCTTGATCTTAGGTGGAATTGCATCACCCCCTACTATAATGCCAAATTAGAGAGAGATTATTCTGCCAAGCATATCGAGCTCATCAAAGCCGCCATATCAAAATCCAGCATCGTACATTTCACGACCGCCTCAAAACCCTGGAACTACATAAATTGCCATCCTTATAAGAAGGAATACTGGCAATATCTTAACAATACCCCGTACAAGAACACTCGACCGACTGGTAAAAACTTTAGTCATATGCTGAAAAAATTGGAAATCTATATCAGGCATAAATACCTTAGGTAGCTCTTGAACGGATAGAATAAGCCTTTGCTATTCGTCTTATTTCCTTATTCAAAACTATATGCCAACAAGCATAATTCTCAGTACCTACAATGCACCGGAATGGTTGGGGCTGACCCTCGAGGGTTACCTCAGTCAAACGGACCAGGACTTTGAAGTCGTCATTGCGGATGATGGTTCCGGCGAGGAAACCCGCCAACTCATTGAGCAATTCAAAAAAACGACCGATCTAACGATTCAACACGTTTGGCATGCGGATGCTGGTTTTCAAAAATGCACCATTCTAAACAGGGCCATTGAAGCTGCCAATGGGGATTACCTCATCCTGTCCGATGGGGACTGCGTTCCGAGGAACGATTTTGTCGCGGTGCATAAAGCACAGGCTCAGACAGGTTTTTTTCTATCGGGCGGGTATTTCAAGCTCCCCATGCACACGAGTCATTGCATGACCCGCGAAGCCATTGCATCCGGAGATTGTTTTTCGCTGAATTGGCTGAAGGACAACGGCGTACCTAATAACCTAAAGCTCTTAAAGCTGACACAGAATAAATTACTGCGGGAGCTTTGCAATAAGTTGACCCCTACCAAGCGCACTTGGAACGGTCATAATGCCTCCTGCTTTAAAACCGATGCTGTCAGGGTAAACGGATTCGATGAACGCATGCGTTACGGTGGCGAGGATGTCGAATTTGGATCCCGCCTGCGAAATTCGGGACTTCGGGCGAAACAGATTCGTTACCACGCAGTCTGCCTGCACCTCGAGCACGAGCGCGCTTACATCAATCCCGAGGACCTCGCCTTAAATATGAAGATTCGCGAAACAACCCTTCGCGAGGGCTTGAAATACACGCCGCATGGAATCAAAAACAAACGGTAAGTATTCATGAGTCCGCAAGCGCAGAGCAAACCGCCGATTGGCGACATCATTCTGGGAAATTCCAATCCGCGTTTTTCGGGTGTCACCTCGACCATGCTGCAGGTTTTAAAACACCAGCAAGCGTCGGTTCCGCTCTCGGTACTGGGAAAGCATCATTTACCGGAAGGCACTCCCACCGTTCGCTTTATTGATTGTGCGCGGCATTTAAGACGCCCGCTTCCCGATGGTAGATGGCGGGTCTTTCATGCTAGACGCAATAATGAGATGCTGCAGGCAGTCATCCTCAAATATATCTTCCGCGCAAAAATCAAAATCATCTTTACCGCAACGGCACAACGCCACCCCAGTTGGATCACGCGTTGGTTTATCTCAAAAACAGATGGTTTAATCACTACTTCCAATACCGCCGCCGCTTATCTCCCGCGCAAAGAGGATATCATTATTCCGCATGGTATTGATAGCGAGCGCTACACTCCCCCAACGCATAGCCAAACCGAGGCATGGCAGGCCTTGAAACTACCGGGTGCATTCGGCATCGGAATTTTTGGCCGCGTAAGGCCCCAAAAAGGGGTCGACCTTCTGATTGATGCCATGATTCCCATCATGCAAGGCCATCCTGAATTCAAGGGAACCGTGGTAGTCGTTGGAGAAACCACCCAAAAATTCGAGCCCTACCTGAATTCCCTCCAGGAACGGATCCATACCGCCGGTCTCAGCGAACGTTTGATCTTCCTTGGTAAACAACCCTTCGATCGTATACCGGACCTTTTTAGAGGCATGTCACTCGTCACAGCCCTAAGCCGTAATGAAGGCTTTGGTCTCACCGTGCTGGAAGCCATGTCGAGCGGTACCGCGGTGCTCGCCTCAGAAGCCGGTGCCTGGCTCGACATCATCAAAGGCGATTCCTTTGGGCGAACCGTTCCCATTGATGATCTGGAAAAAACCACCGCTGCGCTTGAAACCCTTCTATTACTCCCCCGAAGCGAGCTTGAGCAAATGGGACAGGCTGCCCGGCAGGAGCTTCTCGCACATCATCGAATTGAAAAAGAAGCGGAACGCCTGCTCGCCTTTTACCAAGAAGTTCAAAATAAGGTCATTTGAAAACATTATGGACGAAACAGGCGTCGGTTATGCTTCCCGATACATTTCCCTCACTCGCTTTCGCCACCAGTTGAGAATACTCACTTCGACTCAATTTCACTCCCTCGGACGGGGTTGAGATTTTCTGAAATACAAAACGCCAACGGGCTGGCCCGATGGTCTCACAACTCAATCCCAGCATCGCACAATCCGTTCTCCGTTGCAGCAAATACGGCAGGGGTGACAATTTAACCTGACGACCAAAATAAGTAACCATCTCGCCCTTGGTGGTTCGTTGATCGGATAAAATCGCCAGACATCCCCCCGCACGAACAAAGTCAACTGCCTTGGCAACGGCATTCCGACGACCAAACATGCGCGCCCCTCCCGCTTCTCGCTGCTTGCGATACCAGTCGTCTAAATAGCCATTGTTAAGCGGGCGATAAATGGCTCCCATGGATTGATCGAAGCCCAACCGCTTCGAGAATTTCCCCATCGCGCTCAACACTTCCCATGGCCCTGTGTGCGCCATAACCAAAACCACGCCCTTTCCGCTTTCACTCGCTTCCCTCAAATGCTCCTTACCCTTAAACCTCAGGTGCCGACTCTGTTTTTCAGGCGAAAGCGAAGATAACCTGAAGCTGCACAAGAGATTTGTAAAGTTCCGCATAAATACCTCCCTTACCTGTTCCTCAAAAGTCAGGACATCGGTCGTATTTGTGACCCCTTTCGCCTCTTTCCAGGCATTCAAAATCGCCACATTTTTGCGCACTATTTTGCGACGACCTGCCAGAATGTAATACAAAAACAGCCCCAACAAGCGCCCCCCACGATAGACAATAATCGTCGGGGTGCTTTGTAAAACCGTCATCAAAGTGCGTGCTACCAGATAGAGCAACCACTTTGAAAATCCTTTGTGTTCAGGCGCTGGCATAATGACTTGTTAAGTAACAAAGGCCCTGGAAACGCAAAGGACAACCCCCAATACCTGCAACCCTAACCTAAAAGCATGACTTGCTTAAGGGCGAAAAGCTTTTATTTTACTGCCTAATTCACGAACCCGCCGAAACCCTAGCTAACACTCGTCTCGCAGTATTTGATGACTCACGTCCGTACGATGTCCAATAACATCCCAGTTCCACTCCTCGACCTTAAACCGCAATACCAGGCCCTCAAGCCGGAACTCGATGCCGCCTTAGCCCGCGTCGCAGAGTCGCAGTATTTCATCCTCGGCCCGGAAGTCGAATGCTTTGAAAAGGGAGTCTCGACTTATTGCAATGTAGACCACGGCATCGGAGTTTCCTCCGGGACGGACGCCCTAATCGTTGCCATGATGGCCCTCGGCATCCAACCCGGCGACGAAGTCATCACCAGCCCCTACACATTTTTTGGCACTGTTGGTTCTATCGTACGCCTGGGCGCGAAGCCGGTCTTTGTGGATATCGAACCCCATACCTTCAATATCGACATTTCGAAAATTGAAGCCGCCATCACCCCTAAAACCCGCGTCATTGCCCCGGTGCACTTATTCGGTCAAATGGCCGACATGGGGTCCATCATGGAACTGGCGAAAGCCCACAATTTAATCGTCATCGAAGACGCGGCTCAGGCAATCGGTGCAAAACAAAACGGTCAACCGGCCTGCTCCTTTGGCGACTTTGGTTGCCTCTCCTTTTTTCCAACCAAAAACCTTGGCGGCTTTGGTGACGGCGGCATGGTCGTCACCCCGCATGCGGCGCATGCAGACCGCGCTCGGCAACTGCGCAATCACGGTATGGAACCTAAATATTTCCACGCGCATGTGGGCGGCAACTTTCGCCTCGACGCCCTGCAGGCCGCCGTCCTGAACGTCAAACTCCAGCACCTCGACACTTGGCACGAACAACGCCGCGAAAATGCCGCTGCCTACCGCAAAGCCTTTGAAAAAGCGGGGCTTACCCGCAACTGCGACGATCTAATAAACGGTGACCTGCGTGGCGGCATCCTCTTGCCCGAGGAACTCCCGGGCAACTACCACATCTATAATCAATTTGTTGTATATGCCGATCAGCGCGATGCCCTCATGGAGCACATGAAAGCGCACAATGTCGGTTGCGAAATCTATTACCCCCTCTCCCTTCACCAACAGGAATGCTTCCAAAACCTTGGCTACCAAGCCGGTGATTTTCCCCATGCCGAACGAGCCGCCGCCATGAGCGTGGCTCTGCCTATCTACCCCGACCTGAGCCCTGAAATGATCGACCGCGTCGTTGAAGTGATTGCTGCTTTTGGCACTCAATGACCTTCCCGAAACAACTTGACACTTAGTAGTCTAATTATAGTCTAAAAACATGACTACTATTAAACTAAGCGAAGCCAAGGCGCATCTGGGTCGTTACGCCCGGGAAGCTGCCAAAGGACAGCAATTCATCATCTCAGAACGTAACAAGCCGGTCGCAATCATGGGTCCGGCGCCCCAAGGCGACACCGGAATATGCCCAAAAATTGGCATCATGGATGGCCAGGCAGTTATTCCGGCAGATTTTGATCAAGCCATTCCCGAATTTGAAAACGACTTTTACGGCAAATGAGGCATCTATTAATCGACACGCACATCTTTTTGTGGAGTCAATTCAACCTAGAAAAGCTACCCGCAAAGATCGTTTCCCTGCTGAAGGATTCCTCTATTTGCTGGCACCTGAGCCAGGTCTCCGTCTGGGAAATCCAAGTTAAATATGACCTCAAAAAACTGCCCTTGCCCGCGCCCCCTCAAACATTCATGGATCAACTTGTGAAAGAATCCGGCATTCATTTTCAGGAAATCCAGAATAAAGCTATCTTTATGCTTGGGAAATTGCCGCAAATCCACCGGGATCCCTTTGACCGACTCCTTGTTGCCACCGCACTTGTCAATGGCTGGGAAATTGCCACTGTGGACACCATCCTAAGCGAATATCCCATTCAAACAACCCTGGACCAATAATTTACCCGCTGGAACTACCTATGCCACTGAAACGCTTTGCTAATTATTTTAAACATCTAAAGGCCGTCCGCTTCCAGTTTGGGGTGGGTTTACTTGCAGGCGTCCTTGCCGCCGCTGCCTCGGGTGCGGGATTGCCTCTGGTGATTGAATACATCGTCCCGAATGTCGCCGGTGAAGATGCGCCCGTCGGACTCGCCCTGCTCGCAACCCTCGCGATTATCCCCGGCGTCTTCGCCCTGCGGGCCCTCGGCCTTTTCCTCAATGCTTACTTCATGGCATATGCCGGTATGCACGTCCTTGAGTGCCTCCGCCTCGACGTCTTTAAAAAACTTCAATCCCTCCCCCTTTCCTTTTTCCAGAAGAACAACACCGGCGACCTCATGGCTCGTGTTCTGGGTGACACTGCCAAACTTCAAACCGCCCTCGTTACCGTTGTTAACAGCCTTATCAAGGAACCCGCCACCCTGCTCAGCGCCGTCGGAGTGCTCGTTTACCTCACCCTTAAGCACGATAATGTGCTCCTCATGCTCGTCGCCCTTACCTCTGCTCCCGCTTGCGTGATACCCATCAAAATCATTGGTAATCGCCTCATCAAAAAAGCCCATGCCGCCCAAAAACAAGCCGGTTATCTGAACGACGTCCTCAACGAAAACCTCCAGGCCGTCCGCGAAGTCCGCGCTTATAACCTCCAAGACCGCGAATCTACCCGCTTTCAAAAAGCCTGCCGCGATTTCTTTAAATTTACCCTCAAGACCGTCAAATACAACAAGGGGCTCTCTCCGCTCATTGAGGTCGTGGCCGCGGTCGCAATCGCCTTTAGCCTATACCTCATTGTTGGAAAAATCGAAGCCTCTGCCATTGCCGCCATCCTAACCGCCCTCTACCTCTGTTACGAACCCGTCAAAAAAATCGGCATCGTCAGCAACACCCTGCGGGAAGCAGAAGCCTCCCTCGACCGACTCGAATACATTCTTCATTCCGATAACCTTGTCCCCGAACCCGCCGAACCTAAGACACTCCCCCCCGTTCGCGGAGCAATCAAATTTCAGGACGTTCATTTTAGCTACAACCCCGACACCCCGGTACTGGAGGCTGTCAATGTCACTATCAGCGCAGGAGAAAGCATCGCCCTCGTCGGCCCCAGTGGTGCCGGTAAGTCCACCTTCGCAAACCTTGTCCCGCGCTTTTACGATGTTACCAAAGGTTCTGTCTCCCTCGATGGCATCGACCTGCGGCAACTCACCAAATATGATCTGCGGCAAGCAATTGCCCTCGTTTCCCAGGAAGCCCTCCTCTTTGGTGATACCATCGCCAACAATATCCGCATCGGGAATCCTAATGCCGATGATGACGCCATCCGTGAAGCCGCCCGCCAGGCCAATGCACACACATTTATCGAAGCCCTTGATAACGGTTACGAAACCCTTGTCGGAGAGCGCGGTTCCCGCCTGTCCGGCGGACAACGCCAACGCATTGCCATCGCCCGCGCCTTCTTGAAAGACGCCCCCGTTATCATCCTCGACGAACCAACCTCAGCGCTCGATTCCGAAAGCGAACACCAAATTCAGACGGCCCTCGAAATCCTTACCAAGGGTCGCACCGTACTCACCATCGCACACCGCTTTAGTACCATTCAACACGCCGACCGCATCCTTGTCTTCGCTGGCGGCCGCATTGCCGCCAGCGGCCACCACAACGAGCTCTACACCAGCAATGAACTCTACCGCAGCCTCTACGACAAACAATCCAAGACCGCCCATGAAAAATCTTAAAACCGCCACACTCCGCGTCCTCCTACTTGCCCTGCTCGCCACCACCTTTCTCGCGGTCGGTTGTACCTCTACTCGAACTCAGAACGGGGTCCAAATTCAAAAGCAGCGCTCGCTGAACCCCCTCGACTACATCCCTTATTTGTAGTCACGCCCTGCCCGGTACTAACGGCAGTCCTGCCGCTATCCTAAAGCTCCTCTCCTTTTCAAGGGGAGGTCACCTGCTTATCAGGTGGGAGGGGTCCGCAAAACCGAAACCGGTCCCTACCCGCCCCTATTTGATACAAGCCTGCGTGGCGGTCTTCCCGCCCTGCAGGAACTCGGGTCCCTCACCTTGGTAAACTACCTCGCCGCCCTCGGAACCACCGGCAGGCCCGAGTTCCACAATCCAGTCTGCCATGCGAATGACGTCGAGGTCGTGCTCAATAATGAGAATGGTGTTGCCGGCATTGCGGAGCTTGAAAAGGAGATCCATCAAACGTTGTACATCCAGCCAATGCAGCCCGGTAGTCGGTTCATCGAGGATATAGAGGGTCTCGCCCTGTTGGCGTTTGCTCAGTTCCAGCGCGAGCTTGATGCGCTGCGCCTCGCCGCCGGAAAGCGTGGTCGCGGGTTGCCCGAGCTTCACGTAACCCAGCCCCACATCCGAGAGCGTCTTTAATTTCTCATAGATGCGCGGTACTTTCCCGAAGACCGGCAACGCTTCATCCACGCTCATGGCCAGCACATCGGCGATGCTGTATCCCTTGAAACGCACCTCGAGGGTTTCGCGGTTGTAACGCCGCCCCTGACAGCTCGGGCACTCGCGGTAAACGTCTGCCATAAACTGCATATCCAGTTTGATCATGCCGTCCCCCTTGCAACGTTCGCAACGCCCACCGCTGATATTAAAACTGAAACGGCTCGCCTTGTAGCCGCGCACCTTCGCCAGCGAACACTTCGCATAGAGATCGCGCAACTGGTCAAAGAGCTTCGTGTAGGTCGCCGGATTCGAACGCGGACTGCGCCCAATGGGAGCCTGATCCACCTGCACCACACTGGTAAAATGCTCCAAGCCCCGCAGCTGCTTGTGCGGCCCGGGTATCACCCGCGCACGGTTCAATTGAAACGCCGCCGCCTTCGCCAAAACCGCATTCACAAGACTGCTCTTACCCGAACCGGAAATCCCGCACACCACCGTCAATAAACCCACCGGAAAACGCGCGTCTACCCCTTTCAAATTATGCGCCGCCGCCCCCTCGACCGACAACCATTCATCCCGTGGCCGCAAGGTCGCCGCTTCCTTTTCCAAACCCACTTTCCCGGAAAGAAACCCGCCGCTTCGGCTGGTCTTTGATGTGTGCGAACCCGCGGGCTTGCCCTCGTAAATCAACTGACCGCCCTCGGCACCCGCACCGGGTCCCAATTCAATCAAGTGATCTGCCGCGCGCATGGTGTCGCCGTCGTGCTCCACCACCACCACGGTGTTCCCACGATCGCGCAAACCCTGCAGGGTCTTGATCAAACGACGGTTATCCAGCGGATGCAGCCCGATGCTCGGTTCATCCAACACATACACCACCCCCACCAGCGACATCCCCAACTGCGTCGCCAGCCGCACCCGTTGCGCCTCGCCCCCGCTCAAGGTCGAGTAGGCCCGGTTCAAACTCAAATAACTCAAGCCCACTTCATTCAAAAATTTCAAGCGTGTTGCCAGTCCGCGCAAGGCATCCCCCACCGTCCGATAGGCCTTCTTCTTGGACAACTGCCCCACAAAGGCCTCGGCTTCACTCAGGGGCATCCCGAGAAAATCCGTCACGGATATCCCCTCAATCAAAACACTGAGACTCTCGGGTTTCAAACGGCGCCCTTCGCATTCCCCGCACACACTGCTGGTTTGATACGCCATCAAGCGCGCGCGTAAACCGTCACTGCTCGTTCCCAGCCGCGTCTGTTCCAAATCCGCCAACACGCCTTCAAAACGCATCATCTCGGGTTTGGTATTCCCTCCTTTTAATTTAAAACTGAACAAACGCTCCCCCGTCCCGTGTACTATCTGTTCGCGCACCTCGGCCTCCAGTTCCCCCCACGCCACGGTGGGGTCATAGGGCAACTGCTCGGCCAACTGCTTCAAAATGGCATTGCGCTTGATGATCATCTGCTTCGACCCCAAACGCCAGGGCTTGATCGCGCCGCCCTTGACGGTCTTGCTCACATCGGGCACCAAAAGCTCGGGCTGGAATTGCAAAGTCTCTCCGAGACCCCCGCAGCACCCGCAGGCACCCTCGGCATGATTCCATGAAAAATGTCGCGGACTCACGGCATCGTACACCGTCCCGCATTCCACGCAGGACAAACGATTACTCAGCGCCACCTCGCGCCAGCCGCCTTTTGCAGCGGCATCTTCGACCAAGACCAAGGCCCGGTCCTCGCCTTCACTGAAGGCCAACTCCAGCGAGTCCGCCAAACGACTCCGCTGACCCTTGTCCAGCTTCAGACGATCCACCACGATTTCCACCTCGATGGCCTTCGCCTTGGAATCAATCAAATCCCGCTCGTCCAAACGCCGCACCACACCGTTCAAACGCACCCGCTGAAATCCCCGCTGCTGCAACCGCGGCAACTCCTCGCGCAAGACCGCGGGTTTCGCCGTTATCCACGGCGCGAGAATCAACAAACGACTCCCCTCGGCCTCGGCAAAAACCCGCGTCAAACAATCATCCATCGAACGCCGCTCAATCACCCCGCCCTCCTTGGGACAATACGCCGTACCGCACACCGCCCACAGCACCCGCGCAAAATCTGCAATCTCGGTCACCGTCGCCACCGTGCTGCGCGGATTACTCGAACCCCCCGTTCGTTGCTCCACCGCAATCACCGGAGACAAGCCCTCGATAAAATCCACATCCGGACGGGGCATCTGCTCCAACACATGGCGCGCCTTTGTCGAAAGACTGTCTATGTATTTGCGGTGCCCCTCCGCATAGAGCGTGTCAAACGCCAGCGACGACTTACCCGATCCGCTCACCCCCGTCACCACCACCATTTGATGCCGCGGAATCTCCAGTGAAAGATTTTGCAGATTGTGTTCCCGCGCCCCCGAAATGTGGATGCTGGGTGCTGGACTGGCGCGCTTGGATGACATAATGCGAAACCTTTAATAAGACACAGCCAGCCCACGGCGCAAGTTCCCCTTAACGCTTTTGCGTTGCTAAATTCACAAATTCTACTTAGATTTTAAAATATGCAAAGTGAAGCAAAACCCATCCTTTACGTGAAAACCGGCTGCCCCTGGTGCACCGAAGCCATCAGCTATTTCAACAGCCAGGGCGTCGAGGTCAAAATCCGCAACGTCACCCAAAACCACGACTTCATGAACGCCATGGTCGCCGTCAGCGGACAAACCAAAGCCCCCACTTTCGAATACGGTGAATTCACCGTCGCCGACTTCTCCGTCGACGAATTCCTCGCCGAACTCAACGCCTTCCCCGAGATCCGACAAAAACTCGGCCTCTGCGACGACGAGAATTAATCCGGCCCCGTAGCCGCAGCCACACCCATACAGGAACACACCCACCGGGCAAGACCCTCCCGCCGTTACACTGTCTGGAATGGCCGTCCCCAAACTCGGAACCTACGCCCTGATCTTTGGAAGTCTGGCGCTGGGTTATGTCCTGCTCCGCCGCCGGTTGCTAGTGCATCCAGCAAGAGCCGGAACCGCTCATAAAAACATCAGCGTAAATCAGTTTATATAAGCGGTCGCCAGCTATGCTGACTCTAGTCAGGAGTTGGGAGCTGGCAGTTAGAAATAAAACAACTACCCAGTCCTCTGTGTACCCTGTGTCTCTGTGGTGAAAAACAAAACGCCGCTTCCACAATGGGGAGCGGCGTTTTTTTATGAGTGCAAAAGCTACGGATTACTGAACCGGTTCGAAGAAGTTTTTGACCTGGGCGCTGGTGTAATCGCGGTTGAGCTGGGCGATCATATCGAGGGCGATGCCCTTGGGGCAGACGGCCTCGCATTCGCCGACGTTGGTGCAACCACAGAAGCCTTCTCCGTCCATGGTGCTGACCATGGCGAGGGTGCGGCGGTCTTTCTCGACCTTACCCTGTGGGAGGCTGTTCATGTGGGTGACCTTGGCGGCGGTGAAGAGCATGGCGGAAGCGTTGGGACAGGCCGCTACGCAGGCGCCACAGCCGATACAGGCGGCGGCATCCATGGCGGTGTCGCCGGTCTGCTTGGCGATGGGGATGGCGTTCGCCTCCACCGCGCTGCCCGTGCGGGCAGTGATGAAACCACCGGACTGGATGATGCGATCCAGGGGGGAACGATCGACCACGAGGTCTTTAATAACGGGAAGGGGTTTGGCGCGCCAAGGCTCGATGGTGATGGTTTCACCGTCCTTGAAATGGCGCATGTGCAGCTGGCAGGTGGTGGTCTCTTTTTCGGGACCGTGGGGAATGCCGTTGATAGTGAGCGAGCACATACCGCAAATGCCTTCGCGGCAGTCGTGGTCAAAAGCGAGGGCTTCTTTGCCCTGTGCAACGAGTTGCTCACAGAGGAGGTCGAGCATTTCGAGGAAGGAGGAATCCTCGGAGACGTCATCGAGTTGGTAATCCTCGAAGCGGCCCTTGTCGAGGGGGCTCTTTTGTCGCCAGATGCGGAGATTTAATTTCATGATGGGTCGGTTTTAAAAGTCTATTTGTAACTGCGGGTCGCGAGGGCGACGTTTTCGTAGATGAGGGGTTCCTTGTGGAGGGCGGGCTCGGTGTCGTCGCCTTGGTATTCCCAGACGCTCACATAGGTGTAGTCCGCGTCGTTGCGGAGGGCCTCGCCGTCGTCGGTCTGGTACTCCACCCGGAAGTGCCCGCCACAGGACTCCTCGCGCATGAGGGCATCGCGGCACATGAGTTCGCCGAATTCCATGAAGTCAGCCACGCGGCCCGCGCGTTCGAGCTCGGGGTTGAGACCGTCGGCATCGCCGGTGACGCGGAGGTCGGACCAGAATTCTTTACGGAGGGCCTGAATTTGTTGGATGGCACCTTCGAGGCCTTCGCGGGAACGCGCCATGCCGCATTCGTCCCAAATGATTTTACCGAGGCGTTTATGGAAGGAACGGGGGGATTGGGTGCCCCCGATAGACATGAGTTTTTCGATACGGCTTTCCACGGCGTCCTCGACTTCGGCAAAGGCGGAGTGCTCGGTGGTGACCGTTCCGGCAGAGGCGATGCCCTGTTCACCGAGGTAGTTGCCCACGGTGTAAGGAAGGACGAAGTAGCCATCGGCAAGACCCTGCATGAGCGCGGAAGCACCCAGACGGTTCGCGCCGTGGTCGGAGAAGTTGGCCTCACCGCCGACGAAGAGACCGGGGATGGTGCTCTCGAGATTGTAATCCACCCAAAGACCGCCCATGGTGTAGTGCACCGCGGGGAAAATCATCATGGGGGTGCTGTAGGGATCGTCGCCGGTGATGCGCTGATACATCTCGAAGAGATTACCGTAGCGTTCTTCGATGGCTTTTTTGCCGTCGCGCTGAATGGCGTCGCGGAAGTCGAGGTACACGCCGAGTCCGGTGGAGGCGACACCATGACCGGCATCACAGAGTTCCTTGGCGGCGCGGGAAGAGATGTCGCGGGGCGCAAGGTTACCGAAGCTGGGATATTTGCGCTCGAGGTAGTAATCGCGTTCGTCCTCAGGGACCGTGTTGGGGTCCAGTTCACCCGCTCGGATTTTGGCGGCGGTGGCGGGATCTTTCGGGGCCCAGATGCGTCCGTCGTTGCGGAGGGACTCGGACATCAGGGCGAGCTTGGATTGATTTTCGCCGTGAACGGGGATGCAGGTGGGGTGGATCTGTGTGAAGCAGGGGTTGGCGAAACCGGCGCCGCGTTTGTGGGCGCGGTAGGCGGCGGTGACGTTGCAACCCTGAGCGTTGGTGGAAAGGAAGAAGGCGTTGCCGTAACCGCCGGTGGCGAGGACGACGCAGTCGGCGGCGTGGCGGGTGACTTCGCCGGTGGTCATGTTGCGTGCTACGATGCCCTTGGCGTGACCGTCCACCATGACGAGATCGAGCATTTCGTGGCGGTTGTACATTTTCACCTTACCGAGGCCGATCTGTTTACTGAGGGCAGAGTAGGCGCCGAGCAGGAGTTGCTGACCAGTTTGACCTCGGGCGTAGAAGGTGCGGGAGACCTGCGCGCCGCCGAAGGAACGGTTGGCGAGGAGGCCGCCGTATTCGCGGGCAAAGGGAACGCCCTGGGCGACGCATTGGTCGATGATGTCAGTACTGACTTCGGCGAGGCGATAGACGTTGGCTTCGCGGGAGCGGTAGTCGCCGCCCTTGACGGTATCGTAAAAGAGGCGGTGGATGCTGTCGCCGTCGTTCTGGTAATTCTTGGCGGCGTTGATGCCACCCTGGGCAGCGATACTGTGGGCGCGGCGGGGGCTATCCTGATAACAGAAACAGGAGACGTTGTAGCCTTGTTCAGCGAGGCTGGCAGCGGCGGCTCCGCCAGCGAGACCGGAACCAACGACGATGACGCTGTATTTGCGGCGGTTGGCCGGGTTGACCAGCTTCATCTTGAATTTATGGCTGGACCACTTTTCGGGAAGGGGTCCGTCTGGAATTTTGGCGTCTAGTTTCATGGCTGCGGCAAATCGAAGGTGTTAATGGGCGGCGGGAGCTTCGTGGGTCTGGGGAACGCCGCCGGTGGGATCAAAATCAAGGCCGCCAGCGAGGACGGCGATGGGAATGATGGCGAAGCCGAGGAAGACAACCCATCCATAGAGGCGGGCAATAAGGTTGAGACGGGGCAACCAGGTGGTGTTGCGGTAGCCAAGGGTCTGGAACATGCTGCTCACGCCGTGGACAAGGTGCAGGCAGAGGAGCCCTGTGGCGATAAGGTAAAAGCCCGAGACCCAGACGTTTTGGAAGCCTGCCACCATCATGTCGTTCACGTTGAAGGTCATGACCATTTCGCCGTCTTTTAGGACGGGTTCACCGTGTTTCACGAGGGGGACTTCGTTGGGAGACAAGACGGCGGGGTCGTTGTATTCCATACCCGGGACGCTACGGACGGTGAAGTGGGCGAGGTGAAAAAAGATGAAGGCGAGGAGGATGATACCGCTCATGCGCATGGTGCGGGCGGCATAGGTGGCTTGCACGACGCGGTTGACGGCATAGCGCTCGGGGCGGGCGCGGCGGTTGGCAAGGGTCAACAAGACCGCCATCCAGACGTGTACGCCCACACAAACAAGCAGGAACAGGCGAATACCCCAAAGTGCCGGGCTTGGCAGGACGTGGTGCAGTTTGTAGGCGTAGGCGTTGATCACCTCAGCTCCCAGGAAAATCTGGAGATTACCCAGCATATGCCCCATGACGAACAGCACCAGAATCAGTCCGGTTTTTGCCATGAGGATTTTGCGACCGATGGTGGATTTAAAAAAACTGCTAAATGCGAACATAGTATTTAAATTTTATTAATTAGAGCTATTAGCGGAGCTAAGAGTTTTCAAACAAGAAGGCGATAAAGCCTCATATATTAGGTTATGGAATTCCAGTAATAAGTTCCGCTTAAGTCTGGTTAAGAAGCGCTTGTAGCAGCCTGAAAGCCTGCGGCATTACTTTTTTTTCTATTTGAGGGGTATTGCGAAGGAAAAAGGATTGCCAAGCACTAAGCCCGAAGTGTTGATTATTACACATAATTTAGGCCTTAATTCATCCGGTGGCAACCGAAACTGCAGGTATTTAAAAGTAATGAAACATATTTTTGTGACAGGTGGTGTCGTTTCCTCCCTGGGGAAGGGCCTCACCGCCGCCGCCCTCGGTGCCCTCCTCGAACAGCGAGGCCTCCGCGTCCGGCTACAGAAATTTGACCCTTACCTGAATGTTGATCCGGGTACCATGAGCCCTTTTCAGCACGGGGAAGTCTACGTCCTCGATGACGGCGCAGAAACCGACCTCGATCTCGGGCACTATGAGCGTTTCACTTCGGGTAAACTGACGCGTTTCAACAACCTCACTTCCGGCCAGGTTTACGAAAGCGTTCTTAAAAAAGAACGGCGGGGTGATTATCTCGGCGCAACCGTTCAGGTTATCCCGCACGTCACCAACGAAATCAAGGAACGCATTTACGCCGAGGGGCAGGAGCCCGTGGACATTCTCATCACCGAGCTGGGCGGCACTATCGGTGATATTGAGGGCCTTCCCTTCCTCGAAGCGATGCGGCAATTTGCTCTCGAAGCCGGGCGGCAAAACGTCCTTTTCCTACACTGTACCCTCTTGCCCTACCTCAAGGCCGCCGGTGAGCTCAAGACCAAACCCAGTCAGCAGTCCGTCGCCAAGCTCCGCGAAATCGGCATCCAGCCCGACATCCTCGTTTGCCGTACCGAGCAACCGATGACCCTTGAGATGCGCGAGAAATTATCCCTCTTTTGTAACGTTCCGCTCAAGGCCGTGATCGAGGAGCAGGATGTCGAAACCTCCATCTACGAATTGCCCCTCGCGCTCAAAGCGGAGAACGTTGACGACCTCATCATCGAGCACCTGCAATTGGATGCCCCGGATAATTCCATGCAGGTTTGGAAGGATGTCGTGCGGCGCCTGAAAGAGCCCAAGCATGAAGTCGAAATCGGAGTGGTCGGCAAATACATCGAGCTGCAAGACGCGTATAAATCGGTTTACGAATCCGTCATCCACGCCGGAATCGCCAACGACGCCACCGTCCGCATCGTACGCCTGGACGCGGAGGAAATCGAAGCCGATCCCGCCAAACATTTAGAAGGACTGAACGGCATTCTCATACCCGGAGGTTTCGGCGACCGAGGCACCGAGGGTAAAATCGCCGCCGCAAAATACGCCCGCGAAAACAAGATTCCCTATTTCGGGCTTTGCCTGGGCATGCAGATCGCGGTCATTGATTTTGCCCGCTATGTGGCCGGCCTCGAAGGGGCCAACAGCACCGAGTTTAATGCCGAAACCGCGCACCCCGTGATCGATATTATGGAGGATCAAAAGGAGCTCACCACCAAGGGTAACAATATGCGCCTCGGCGCTTGCCCCTGTAAGCTCTCTGAAGACAGCTTCAGTTATCACGCCTACGAAGTCCAGGAGGTTCAAGAGCGCCACCGTCACCGCTACGAATTCAACAACGCCTACCGCGAACAACTCGAAAAAGCGGGTCTCCGCATCGCGGGCGTCAATCCCGAGCGCGACCTGGTCGAGATCGTCGAGATTCCCGATCACCCCTGGTTCGTCGCGGTGCAGTTCCATCCCGAATTTAAATCGAAGCCCAACGCCGCCCACCCGCTCTTCGCCAACTTCATCGCCGCCGCGCTTAAATACAAACGGTAGTACGCCTACCGGGGTCGGCTCGCTGAGTTGAAAATTTCTAATTATAACGTCTTGTTCCGCAACTTTTAGCGACGGGACTCGATATTCCCCCTACCCTCCCAACTAATCGCACTCGGTTTACCGGTGTCGATTGGTACTCTACCCCAGCCAGCTATTTCCTTGCACGCCCTCAAACCTAGTTTTGCCCACATCCTGTTGTTACTCATAGCGGTTATTGAGACGACCCATGCCCAAGACCCGCAAATTACCTCTTGGTTTACGGATGCCTCCGGAAAATATGCACGTATTTTTGAAACGCTGGATGACCAGAACAACGCCAACGCGGTAACCACCTGGAGTCGCGGGCAGGGCACTCAAAGCCTCCCCACTTACGCAGGCATCCACGAAGTCAGTTACTCCGATGACTGGGTTTACATTCGTAGCACGGGCCTTGGGAGTCACATCATGGGTCCCTGGTATCTCAATAGCGCCAAAACCAATCTTTTTCCCAACTACCCCGCCAATAGCGCGGTCCTCTATCGTATTCCGCGCAGCCCTACGGTTCCTACCGGCAAGACCCTTACCGGACTGGGAGCGATTGGCTATTTTGTGGACGGGGTTGCGATGTTTGATAACCGCGATGCTTTTTCGTATTCCAACAGCAACGCCGCTGATGCGACCCCGCAAAGCAGTTATTCCGGCGACGGCATCTGGAACCGCGACGCTTACGTCAATGAAAGCGTGACTTTCGATGCCGGTAACGCCCACCAAGCCGGATCCAATTATCATTACCACGCCAATCCCCCCGCCCTACGCTATCAACTCGGCGATCAAATCAATTACAACAGCGCGAATAACACCTACACCGAAAATGCGGTCGACCCCGGGCACTCCCCTATTATCGGTTGGGTTCGCGACGGCTACCCCGTCTACGGTCCGTATGGCTTCAGTGACCCAGATGACAGCTCGAGCACGGTTCAGCGCATGGTTTCCGGTTACCAGAAACGCGACGGCAGTAACGGTAGCACCGATTTAAACGCCACCGGGCGCATCACGCTCCCCGCATGGGCAGCCACCGCACAAGGGCGCAGCGTCAGTCTCGCCTCCTCCCAGTATGGTCCAGCCGTCGGAACCACCAATTACACCCTGGGGCATTACATCGAGGACTACGCCTACAAGGGCAATCTGGGTCTTACCCATGGCATTGATTTTGACCTCGATCTTTACAATGGCCGTTTCTGCAAAACCCCGGAGTACCCGGACGGCACTTATGCCTACTTCATTACCATTGAAGCAGACGGCACTCCGCTCTTCCCCTACAACATTGGACGTTGGTTCTATGGCAACCCCAGCGGTGCGAGCGTAAACAGTATCTCCGAAACCATCGTTAAATATTTTGAAGGCGGGCCCGAAAAAAACCCGCAGGCAGATGGTATCGCCCGGGATGCCGTCTCCGACGATATCACCGTTATCTGGGATGCCACCCAAGGCGGCAGCTACGAAGTACTCTACAGCGCCGATCTTGAATTTTGGCAAATCAAAGCCGATACCCTTACCGCAACAAACAGCGACGCCCCCGCCCTCACGGAAAATATTGCCGGTATTTCCGGAAACAAGCGCTTCTACAAAATCAGCCAAACCGCGCTTCAGGATTTTGATTCCAATGGATTTGATTACAGCGCTCAAAACTATGCGGTTCTCTCAACCGTCACCCTGACCCTTTCCGGAAGCTCCGCCGCACCGACCGATCTCAGCGTCGCGCCCTCAAGCCTCTCCCTTGGAGGCCAATCCATTATCTACATCCGTCGGCCCGCGCAGAATCAGATTCAATTTCGCGTTGATCTCGATGCACT
>JAACDB010000055.1 GCA_009937095.1 Verrucomicrobiota bacterium | reverse complement strand
GAAATATAAATCAAATATTGAGCGAGTGAGTTTTTGGGGCACTTCGGATTCTCAATCCTGGAAGAACAGCTACCCGATGAAAGGTCGAACCGATTACCCTTTACTCTTTGACCGTAAATTTAACTCCAAACCTGCCTACCATTCTTTGCTAAAACTTTCTAATGAACAGTAAGCATACAAAACTTTACTCATTGTTCAGTGCCTACATTTTTTCGACTGCGGTATTCGTCGCCCCGGCATTGATTGGGGCTCAAAATACACCAAATATTTTGATCATTGTTTGTGATGACCTCAATGACTCGATTGCCGGCATGGGTGGGCACCCGCAAGCGAAGACGCCAAACATCGACCGCTTGGCTGCGCGTGGAGTCACCTTCATGAACGCTGCTTCGAATGTGCCTTTGTGTGGTCCTTCACGTGCGAGTATGTGGAGTGGCTTACTACCGACGACAACAGGTTACTATGGCTATAGCCAGCAGGTTAATCATTGGCAGCGAAACCCAGTACTATCCGAGTCCAGTTCTTTGTTTGAAATTTTCACGCAAAATGGATACCGGAATTTTGCCACCGGGAAGATTCACCATAATGGGCACGAGGTGCTAAAGATATTTGAAAATCCGGATGGTTATCCCGGCTATGGGACAAAACCAAATTTTGGCCCGATTCCCAATGACGGAAAACCTGCGAATACCAAACACGGAGTGCTGCCTCCTTGGATGCCAGGTGGTGTTCGAGCAAATGGTAGCTGGGGAGATGGTTTTGGCCCGATACAAGATTTAAAACAATATGGGGATGAATACGGGTGGACTCTATTTCACTCTGGCGAACGATGGGAATACCGGGAAGGACACAATCGGGACCTCATGCCAGATGAATTGTGCGCACAAGATGCTGTGCGCTTCCTGAAAGAAAAACACGCCAAGCCATTCATACTTACAGTTGGTTTCAGCCGGCCGCATTCCCCTTGGTATGCGCCACAAGAGTTTTTTGATAGGTTTCCCTTAGAATCTCTTGAACTCACGCCTCTACTTAGAGGAGATGCGGATGACGTGTCGAAGATCTTGTCCGTTGAGCAGGACATCGCTCAGCCTTGGGGTTGGTCGAAATATAAGAAAATCGCCAACAATGGGGGCGACCAACAGTTGTTAAAGTGGACGCAGGCATATCTCGCATGTGTGGCCTTTGTAGATCATCTAGTGGGAGAAGTTTTAGGCGTGCTTGAATCGAGTGATTATGCTGAAAACACCATTGTTATATTTACTGGTGACCATGGCTATCACATGGGCGAGAAAGACTATTTGTTTAAGTATTCTCCGTGGGAAGAAAGCGTGCGTGTGCCCCTAATCTTGGCGGGCCCTGACATCGCCAAAGGGGCGCTTAGCCGCACGCCAGTCTCGCTTGTCGATTTATACCCGACCTGTATTGATTTTGCAGCGATGCAGGCGCCCCATGATCTAGACGGGCATAGTTTACGTGGATTACTTAAAGATCCTCAGGCTGGCACATGGGATGGCCCTGACTTCAGTCTGAGCGCTTGTGCTTCAAAGGTGAAGGTAGAAACAAATGAGCCAGCTAATGCAGTCGATCAGCATTTTAGCATACGAACTGAGCGCTATCGCTACATTCACTGCCGCAACGGCGAAGAGGAATTATACGATCATCTGCAAGATCCAAACGAATGGAAGAACCAAGCCAATAATCCTGAGTATCAGTCCGTGATCCGCGCAATGCGAGTCCGTTTACGAACCACTGCGGATATTGGCAGTTAATTAAGCGGCCAAAAAAACGGCCATCTTCAATAAAAACGATTAATAAAAATAAAACTATGAAAACTTTTTCTTCAGAATTCAAAACCCTTGCTCTATTTCTTTTGGCGACGACATGTTTATTTGCCGCAGACGCGGTTAATTTTAATGCGAATGCGGTCACGAAGGCACTCTACAGGGACATGACTATTTATTTCCTCGAAACAGTCCCTACCATATCTTCAAATACCAGTCAGGGTTACACTGGGCAGCCTGTCTATTGTGCATTCAAGCCCTCAGGTGAATGTTTGCTGTCTGCTGGTGCGTATGATGATGCCGGTTTGAAGATTCGTTGGAATGGCAATACAGGATCT
>JAACDB010000054.1 GCA_009937095.1 Verrucomicrobiota bacterium | reverse complement strand
GCGCCGGAATTGGACTTGTTGAGGGCACGCATTAGGGAACCGTCAAGGGGTTGAAAAAGGAGACCGCCTGCAATGAGGTATCGAGGCTCGACATCATACTGGCGATTAGGGATGAGTCCGTGATTAAAATCGGCGCGGGGCAAGGGGTATTCAATGTGCATCAATTGTCCGTCGCGCCAGATTTCCATCGAGATGGTTTCGCCAGCGGCGTGGTTGCGGGTGGAGAGACCCTCGAGGGAAAGCCTTCCGTATTTCGGGTCGATGTATTTACCTTCCTTGTCGATAGGGAAGCCGTCGATTTCAAGAATGACATCGCCGTCTTGAAGCGCGTTGGAGGCGTCCTCAAATATCTTGGCACGGGTAACGACGACTCCTTCATTTTGCTCGGGGTCGAGTCCTTTGGATTCGAGGAGGGCAGGGTTACTGGCGCGCATCCAGTAGAAATCAAAAAAACCGTGTCCCGGGCCCTCTGTGCAAGGGCCTCGCTCGAGGGCGTCGGTGATAAAGGTAGCGGGCAGAATAGTGAGTTGTTTGTTTTCGGAACCGGAAGTGGTGAGTCCCACGAGGCGGTCGCCGTCCATTACAATCTCCGCCCAACCGGCGGCATTAATTTCGCTGGAGGCGAGGAGGACCAGATGGCTTAGGTCGCTCAGTTTTGCAGAGCCGATGTGGAGCCGGACGATTTCAGCGGCGCGTTCCTCAATTCTACCTGAACGCCAGCGGTAGATTTGGAGGTTGCCATTTTGAGGTGTTTCGTCGGCGAGTTTGACCGGCTTCATATGAAGCCAAAAATCGGGATCTTCGACATCGAGGAGGGCGAGGTTTGCCTGAAAATCTATGGAGCGCAGTTGAGCCTGATAACGGCGGCTCTCGCCACCCTTGCGGATGCGGAAGGTGGCGCTTGAGTTGAGCCCGTCGGCGGTGGTTAGGATTTGGTTGGGTCCAATGACGAGGCCGTTTTTGTTGCCGGTTTGGTTATCGGTAAGCCAGGGCTGCCGATAGCTATGTATTTTCTTGGTGAGCTCAATTTCGACGAGTGAGCCTTCCGGTTGAAATGTTTTTTCGCTGCGCCAAGTGAAGGCGGTCAGTTGGGTACCGACACAGATGAGCAGAAAGAGGCTGCTTATGAATTTTTTCTTAGTCATGGATCCGGCGGGTGGCGGGGATTTGATAGGCTTCCATGAATTCCTGATCTATGGCGATGGCATTTTCGGCATCAAGGGCCTCGATCATATGGTTGGAAAATTTAAAGCGGTGGAAGCCGTCGATGGGATTTTCAAGCGCTGCTTTCAGGTCGTGCATGGAATGGATGGGTTGACCGTTCAGCTGTGTCAGGATGGAACGCAAAGGCACGCGGAAGTCGATATTATCAGGGTGGTTGAGTTGGCTGGCGAGTATGATGGGCTTGGCGCGTGAGGCGTCTTCGTCCTGGAAATTACGATAGAAGAGTTCGTAGAGTATTTCGGCGTTGGTGTTGCGTTTGTCGCGCCCGAGACTACGGAGGTAGTCAAGGCTGAGTTCGGTAAAGACGAGACCGCCAATCATAAGGTAGGGCGGGGGCGTATCATACTGGCTACCGCTGATGCGGTCTACGGTGTTCACGAAGACCGGCAGGTTGATTGCGTGCTCGGCGCCGTCGCGCCAGATTTTTATGGGCACGTTTTCTTCGTGTTGGGCGGCAGCAAAAAGGACACTGGCCTGCATGCGGTTCCCTTTGTAGAGAAGCATGCCGTCGCTCCCAACCGTGTAGCCGTCAATTTCAAGCAGGACGTCATTTTCCTGAATGCGCTGGCGGGTTTCTGGAAAGGGCTCAAAGATTCGGTCGATGCGCGCACCCTCACCGTTGGGCAGCTTTAGGTAGTCGCGAAAAGCGGGGTTGTGAAGCGGGACAACACTGATGCCGGCATCGGGAAAGCCGTGGTAGTGCCCGTCCTCGATATCGCTCAGGAAATGGCGAATGATTTCGGGCGGGATAATGAAGCCGGCGTTTTCGAGTTCGGGGTTACCTTGAAAGGAGACACCGACCACGCGCCCGTCCTGAATGGCGGGCCCTCCGCTGTTACCCGGGTTAAGGGCGGCATCGGTTTGCAGGGTGAGGAGGGAGCGATTGTAGCTATGTGAGTAGCGTTGGATTTCAATGCGCGAGATAACGCCGCTGGTGTAGGATATTTGCTGACCCCCAGCGGGGTAACCGTAGGTGGTGACGGAGGAACGAACCGTGGGGAGTGTACCGATTTCAAGAGGATTGAGTCCTTCGAAGAAAGCGGGATCTTCCACGCGGAGGACGGCGAGGTCGCAGTCATGTCCGATGTATTCGATGGCGGCGCGGTAGGGCTGGGGATCCTGATAACGGAAGACGAGGATTTGGCGCGACCAGCTGACGACGTGGGCGTTGGTCATGATGCGGTTGCCTTCGATGACAAACCCGCTGCCTGCACCCGGGCGCACCTGTGAAAATTTCCAGGGTTCCTGCCAGTTGGGTGACTGG
>JAACDB010000053.1 GCA_009937095.1 Verrucomicrobiota bacterium | reverse complement strand
GCCTCGATACCTCATTGCAGGCGGTCTCCTTTTTCAACCCCTTGACGGTTCCCTAATGCGTGCCCTCAACAAGTCCAATTCCGGCGCCATGGAATACTATAAAGAAATACAGCCGGAAATCGGGCGGGACGCTCTGGTCATTCTCTCCACTGTCTTGCCCGATGACTACAACCTCGGCTACGAAAACGTCGGCCCTCTCATGCTTGACCGCATCAACGGCCAACGCATCCACACCCTTGAAGACGTCGCTCTGGCACTTGCCAACCCGCCCAACGGATTCCACCGCCTTGAGTTCATGCACGACGATACCCTGAAACACCTCGTACTTGACGCCGCCAATCTTGAGGCCGCTACCGAACGCGTCCTTGAGAAATATCGTATTCCCAGCGCTTCGAAGGGTCTCGATTAATTCAGGCCCTGAACGGCTCGGTCTTGGGACCTTTGTAATCCTCAGCCTGTGCTTCCACGACAACGTTCGAGCGAATCCCGCCCCGCCCGCGCCAGATCGTCTCCAGTCGCGCCCAGCGTGGTTTTGCCGCAGCGTATAAATCATCAAAAATCTTATTGGTGGCTGCCTCGAAAAAGATCCCCTTGTTGCGGAAACTGTGCAGATAAAGCTTCATTGATTTCAACTCCAGGCAAATCTCCCCCGGGGCATAACTGAATACCACGGTAGCGTAATCGGGATGACCGGTCATGGGACAGGTAGAGGTAAACTCCTCTTGAATGTGCTGGATGGTATAGTCGCGCGCAGCGCTTGGATTCGGAAAAGTTTCAATCTCCATAGTAATCTCCTGTATTGAAATAATGGATCCCTGCCTCAAGCCGGTGCGCCTGCCGGTGCGCTATCGCCCGCAAGGTCGCCCTTGCCTGCTTTATCGACTTCCGGTTTTTTTGCTTCGTCCTCTACTGCCTCCGCTTCGGGCTTGGGCACTTCAATCACCCGCTTCACCACTGAAGAACGCATTTCCCCGTGCTCGAGAATCTCCTGCACGTGCTTGCCGTCGATGGTTTCGTGCTCCAACAGCGCTTCTGCACACACATCCAAAGCAGTGCGGTGTTTGTTCAATATCTCAAGGGAGCGTTGATATTGCTCCTCTACGATATCGTGAATTATCTTGTCGATCCGTTGGGCGGTGGCCTCGCTGTAATTCTGCGAGCGCTCAATTTCCTGACCGAGGAAAACGTGGTCTTTGTTCTCTCCGTAGGCCACCGGGCCAAGATCCGTCATGCCCCAGTCACATACCATGTGGCGCGCAGTCTTGGTTGCCATTCGTATATCTCCCGAGGCGCCCGAGGTAATGTCACCCATCACGATTTCTTCCGCACAACGTCCACCCATCGCGCAGCAAATCTGATTCAACAAGCGCCGCTTCGAATGATTCAAAATATCCTTCTTCGGCATGAACATAGTCGAACCGAGGCTTTGGCCGCGCGGAATAATAGTGACCTTGTGGACGGGCATATTGCCGTCGTCCACGACCGCCTGCACCAGTGCGTGACCGGCTTCGTGGTAGGCCGTGATCTTGCGATCTTCCTCGTCCATCAACTTCCGGCGTTCACGACCAAAGGAAATCTTGTCGCGGGCCTCATCGAGATCCTGCATCTCGACCACTTTTTTATTGTAGCGTGCCGCAATTAAGGCGCCTTCGTTCAAAAGATTTGCCAGATCGGCACCGGAAAAACCGGGCGTATTACGCGCCACGTACTCGAGGTTTACTTCTTCGGACAGCGCGATCTTCTTGGCATGCACCTGCAAAATCTCTTGGCGACCGACCAAGTCGGGTAAATCAATGGTCACCTGACGGTCAAAACGACCAGGGCGCAGGAGGGCGTTGTCCAAAACATCCGGACGATTGGTTGCCGCGATGATGATCACACCTTCATGACCGTCAAAACCGTCCATTTCCACCAGCAGGGAATTCAGAGTTTGCTCACGTTCGTCATTGCCACCACCGAGACCTGCGCCGCGCTGGCGACCCACCGCATCAATTTCATCAATAAATACAATACAGGGCGCGTTCTTGCGCCCCTGTTCAAACATATCGCGTACCCGCGCCGCGCCCACGCCCACAAACATCTCAACGAAATCCGAACCGCTGATGGAAAAGAAGGGCACATCCGCCTCCCCTGCCACGGCTCTTGCAAGGAGCGTCTTACCCGTTCCAGGAGGCCCCACCATGAGCACCCCTTTCGGGATTTGACCGCCAATCGCTTGAAACTTCTTCGGGTCCTTCAGGAAATCAACCACTTCCGCAACCTCTTCCTTGGCTTCATCACAACCCGCCACATTCTTGAAATTAATCGCATCCTTCTCCCGTGTGAGCATCTTGGCTTTGCTCTTTCCAAAACTCATGGCCCCGCGACCGGCATTGCGCAACTGACGCACAAACAGAAAATACAAAAGTCCGATGATCAGCAGAAAGGGCAGGAAGCTGAAAAGCAAATCCTGCATGGCGGTGCTGCTGCGCTCCTCCTTTAAAAAGACCCGCAATTGCAAAAAGTCCTCCTCCGTCAAGCGACCCTCTACCCGATAGGGAATCTTTGGGGAATCCTCCCCCGCTTCAACGAGACTACTCATTTCTCCGGTGATGATGTAACCGTCCACACCCAGCGAGGGATCCGGCTTCATCACGCCCGAATCTTTGGCGATCTGACCCGCTTCAATCGCTTCCATCAATTCGCTCACACCTAAAACCCGTTGGTTGCCGCTTACGCCGGGAGTCGAATACCACAATGCAATAATAGCTGTGACGATGACCGCCCAGAGCAACAACACCTTGGGTTGAAAGCGCTCAGGTGGTGTATTTTTCTGCTGTTTTGGAGTTTTTTCTGACATTGATAAGTTAAACTAATTTGCTTCGCCCGCTCCGTAAGTCAACCTAAGAGCCTTTTTCACATTAGACCCTACGCGGCAACAGTCCGAAACCGGTAAACCGGGAACCCAAACAATCAAGCTCCCTGAAAAAGAGACCACCGGGCGCAATTTCCGTTCCCTTTCACCCAGGCCGCGATCCAGTAAACAATCTTTTAATTTGCGGCTTCCCGGCGCTCCCAACGCCTTATAACGATCCCCTGACGCCAGCGCACGCACCTCGAGCACTTCGACTGCTTCGGGTAAAACTGCGAAGCATTCCTCGGAAGGATTCACCTCGCCCCGCTCCAGTCGCGCCAAGAGCTCCGTATTCACCGGCACCCATTCGCTCGCCAGAACCACACCCGTGCTGAGCTTGAGCTTTTCACCTACCCGAAATGCGCACTCCACTAAACTTGTTACCGTTTCATTCGCCGCTTCACACCAAATCCGTTCGTCATCAAACACTACAAAGCCAGCCCCCGCACTTTGACGTCCCCTTGGTTCACTTCCGTACAAAGACACCAACAAGCCATCCAATCCTGCAGCACTCAAAGATGCCAACAATCCCCGGCCATCCAACCACGCCGTCAATGCCCGCCGTGCCAAAGCCTCCGGCAAGGAGCGCAGCGAGTCCCGCGCCAAAGATTCCACTCCCTCATAAGCCTCGGGCAAGGCCGCCCGCGCCAAAGCAACCAAAGCGGTCGCGTCCGCCTCCAGCAAACGACGCGTCCGCGCCGCCCCCGCTGATACGTCCCGATTCAGCCTCCGTCCTAATTCGGGAATCAACTCACTGCGCAAAGCATTGCGCGCAATACCCACATCACTGTTTGAGGCGTCTTCTCGCCATGGAATCCCCGCCCGCTCCAAATGCCCGCGCAACTCGACCGCGCTCATGTCGAGCACAGGCCGCAAATGTACGGGTTCATCCCCCTCAAAAATATGTACGGGGCGCGGAGCCGCCAGACCTTCCGTTCCGGATCCTCTCGCCAAACGTTGTAACTGGGCCTCCAAAATGTCATCCCGTTGATGCCCGAAAAAAATCGCACTACAGCGGCTTTCCCGCGCCGCGCCGCGTAAAAATTCCAAACGCAAAGCCCGCGCGCGCGTCTCCGTAAATCCATCCACCGCTTCCGGACGCCGCGCTGTTAAAAACTTGCAGCCCAAGCCACGCGCCAAATCTTCCACAAAATCCACATCTTCATCCGAGGCCGACCCGCGCCAAGCGTGATTGTAATGCCCCACCACCACTTCCAAGCCCAATTCCGCGCGCAGCCCGCATAGTTGGCACAATAAAAATACAGAGTCTGCGCCCCCTGAACACGCCACCAGCACCCGCTTGATGCCCGACTCCGCCAGCCAGGCGCGTACCTCCGGCGTCCACAAGCCCAGACCCGCACCCGCGGTCAATGAACGCGCCCGCGCCTCCCAATCAAATTCTTTTTCCGTAATCGACATCCGCTCCTTTCATGCTGAACGTCTTTTAACATGACAACCCACCCACAGAGAACCAGTTTATTTTAAACCATGGACGCTGCCCGCTTTGACTATCACCTCCCGCCTGAACACATTGCCCAGGAACCGGCCCCCCGGCGGGACGCCGCGCGCCTTATGGTCATCGACCGCGCCTCCCAACGGGTGACCCATACGACCTTCGACCACCTCGGCGAATACCTTCCAAACGAAACACGTTGCTTCCGCAATAACGCTGCCGTCCTTAAAGCCCGCCTTCACGGACAACGTGCTACCGGCGGAAAAGTCGAGTGTCTCCTCCTGCACCCTGCGGAAGATCCCCAAACCTGGTGGTGCCTCCTCAAGCCCGGGAAAAAAACCCTCGCCGCCGGTCACTTTGGCTTGGACGGATTCTACGCTGCTAAAGTCCTCGAAGCCGGCAATAATGGCAACTACCGTGTTCGCTTTCAAACCGCTAATAACGAATCCGTCACTACACTGGCTGAACGCATCGGCATCATGCCACTCCCACCCTATATTGAGCGATCGCCCGACGGCCCCCGCCAAGCGAGCGACAACGATCGCTACCAAACCGTTTACGCCGATTATTCCAAACAACAAGCTGTCGCCGCACCCACCGCCGGACTCCACTTCACCCCGCAACTCATCCAACAACTCGAGCAAAACGGCACAACCTTCCACGACCTCACCCTCCAAGTCGGCATCGGAACCTTTCACCCCATCCAAGTTGACGATATCCGCGAGCACCCCATCCACCACGAGTGGTACACCATTCCCGCTGAGAGCCTTGCCGCCCTCGAAAACCCTGCTGCAGGTCCCCGTCTCGCGGTTGGCACTACCAGTGTCCGCTCCATGGAAGATGCCCTCCTGCGCCTCCACGAGAATCCCGATGCGCCACGACTCCCCGATGGTTCCTTTCAGGCCGAAGCTGATATTTTTATCTACCCACCCGCAACCTTCCGTGGCGTTGACCACCTCATTACCAATTTCCACCTCCCTAAATCCACGCTCCTGTGCCTCGTCTCTGCCTTTCTCACCCCAGGCTCAGCCGACGGCATCGACTGGCTTCACCAACTCTATCAAGCGGCAATTCAGGAAAAATACCGCTTTTATAGCTACGGTGACGCTATGCTCATCCTTTAAAGCTCTCCGAAGCCAGGGGTTGTAAGAATTTTTACGTAAAAGCATTTATTGGCATTGTATATTATTTTTTAATTAAAAATAATATACAAAATAACTCAAAAAAGGTTTTTACTTTACCTAAAAATAGTGTTTTATACTGTAATTAGAAAATTAAAACCTTTTCTGATGATAGCTTTATCAACAGAGAAACCTAGATTCACTCTAGGTACAGTTAACGGGTCGTGCTGGGGGGTGCGGCCCGTTTTTTTGTGCCCCACCGCACAATCCTAATCCGTGGCCGCCGTCACCACCACCGTCGCGTGGATTCCCTCTCCACGCCCCATACCGGTCAAGCCTTCACCCGTAGTGGCGGTGATACAGACATCCGCCTCCGTCAAACCAAGCAAGCCCGCAATATTTTCACGCAAGGCCGGAACCTTCGGATCCAACTTCGGCCGCAAGCACTCCAGCGCGATGGATACATGCGTCAGGCGCCAGCTACCCAGACTCTCCAGCGCCAGCTTTAAATATTCTCCGCTATCTGTAATCCCTTGCTCGCAGAAATGATCCGCCACTGCGCCGATGACCGTGACCCCTGTCACTCCGCTCACTGCATCCGTTAAAGCATGCAGGATCACATCCGCATCACTGTTACCCGCAAGCGCCGGCGCGTCCTCAAAAGCCAAACCACCCAGCATTAAAACCCGCTCCGTTTCGCCCTCCACGAAACGATGGCTATCGATTCCAAGTCCGGTTTTAACTTTCACGCGCTAAAGTTCAGGGAAAAAACGCTTTTTTTCAAGCGCGGCGGTCTCCGGACTGTCCGAGGCATGGACTACATTGCGCATCATGTCGGTTCCCAAGTCCCCGCGAATGGTGCCCGCCGGGGCCTCCGCAGAATTGGTCGGACCGAGTAATTCCCGCACTGCCGCAATCACATTCTCGCCCCGAAGCAGCATCGGCATCACTGGACGGCTACTCATGAAAGCTTCAATGTCCGGAAAAAACGGCAAATCCGCGACGTGCGCGTAGTGTTCCCTGAGGATAGCTCCATCCAATTGAAGCACCTTTGAGGCAACGATTTCAAAACCGGCTTTCTCAAAGCGCCCAATCACTTCACCCGCCAGACCCTTTTCCATACAATCGGGCTTAAGAATAATAAGTGTTTCTTCCATAAGTGCTTAAAAATGATTTCGCGCGAATCTGCCCATACCCCCCACAAAGACAAGCCTAAAGCTCGCAAGCAAAACTCACTCCAGGGATCCCTAGCGCATAACGAACAAGTAAAACCAGCAACCCGCCCACTAATACGTTTTCAGGGCATCCGCCTCAGCTTGCGCTTCACGTGCCCGCGCTTCCGCTTCCTCGATTCGGCGCTGACGCTCAATCGCCTCGGCCCGTTCTTTTTGCTTACGACGCAACTCGTTCTCCGCAGCGATGGCCCGCTGTTCTGCTTCGAAAGCCTCCTGATCGGTCACATTGAGACCCCGCGCGATATCCCGTTCGGCCTCTGCCTTGCGAATTTCTGCATCCTGCGCCCGGCGCTCAGCACGAATGCGTGCCTGCTGCGCGCGTTCTTCAGCCTCACGTTTGTCCTGCGAATTGCCGACCATTCCGCCGAGAATCGCGCCCGTAGCCGCGCCAACCGCTGCACCTTCGCCCGCATCACCCGACTGATTACCAATAACCGCACCCGCGATACCACCCAGCACCGCACCGACCGCGGCCTTTTCACCCGTATTCGGACCCGTGTTCTCGCAGCCCGTAAAACTCAAAACCATAAGCAGCGAAAGCGGCAGCGATAAAATAGAAGATAATTTTTTCATAATAATACAATCGTTAGGATAAGCTATAAGTTACTAACTGATAAGTCAAATTGCGAAAAACAAGGTTCCCTGAAAACAGCAGCAGCCAAATACCCCGAAAATCAATTTAGCACTCTTAAAGACTCACTGATGCCTCAAAAAAACTCGACTCAAGTCAGGAAAGTTCACCTTGAAGTGTAACCCCTGAATGGCTTTTGCCAAAGGTATCGAAGCAAGTATGTGGTCGCTTTGTAGCGTAAATTGGAGAGGATGTACTTTAAGGTTTTTTGACCTCTAGAGGTCCTACTCCTATCCTGAGCCAAGCTCGATGCGATCTCCGGGTTGGATTTGGCAATGGGCGGGAAAATACTGCTTATTTTAATCTTGGCATGCCGTCTATACCGAACCCAATCATCGCACAGGATCCATGATTTTTCGTTTGTTTTGAGTGCATTTCCAGCAGCGAACCTATTTATCAAATATGCTTGCGCTCCTAAAGCCCTCACAACGGGGACTAGCTTGTGGTCATTATTAATTTCAAGTGTATTCGCCTTAAGATATTCGTTAACGGTTGTGAATAAAATGACTTCTGCTTCTGCTGTAGTGGCGCCTCTCCCCAAAAGGGCATTTATGATTGAAGCAAACTTGCTCGCATCGAAAGTCACGTCATCCTCAAGAATGATCGCAAAACTATCCCCTGAATCGAGGAACTTCCTGTAGGCACAAAGGTGATTCAAGGTGCTCGCAATTTCACCCCTCGTAAAATCCCTACCAAAAGAATCTATAGTTTTTTGTCTATCATGATTCTTCTTTAAGCCTTCCTCGGAAAGCTCTGTTTCGTCATTGATGGACAAAAATTCATAATGGAAATCCAGCCTGGATAGTTTCTTTTCCAACAGCAATTTTCGATCAGAAAATTTTGGCGGGCTCATTACATAAATTTTTATGTTTAGCATTATTTGAAAGCTCCAGGTTGCCGGACAGAAAAATTGGCGGAGAGGGAGGGATTCGAACCCTCGGTGGAGTTTCCCCCACACATCCTTTCCAGGGATGCACAATCGGCCACTCTGTCACCTC
>JAACDB010000052.1 GCA_009937095.1 Verrucomicrobiota bacterium | reverse complement strand
TGTGCCTTGTTCGCTAGATACAGAGTCGTAATCGCATGCGTTCCATCGTTCACATTCAACGTACCATTGGAAGCACTGGTGTCAGAACCCAGCGAGTAACCTATTTCAGTCCGATTAGACGAGTAAGCAGATCCAGCATTGAAATTAACAGTGGTGGTAGCACCAGTACCGGTATTTTGCCCCACGCGCATTTGATCGGTTTCTGCTACACCCGTAAGTGTAGAGGTTGCTCCAGCTCGGACGGTGGCAATGTCAGCACTGGTCGGCGCGCCGTTGTTCCAGTTGGCGTCATCCGCAAAATCATTGCTGACACTTCCTTGCCATAGCGTATTGGCACCAAGCACAAATTGCACACTTAGAAATAAGAATGAGGTAATGAGGGTTAGGGTTTTCATAGTTTTGTGGGTCTGTGTAAAACGTTTGTTAGTAAGTAAAATAGATAAGTGTTATGAATATAGCTTATCACTGGAATCTATGCAATACACACATTTAGGTGTAATGATTAAAAATTTTGCAAGTCTTTCATTTTCAATTTATTACCAAATAAATATTACAAAATTCCTAACTTCAGCGCCTTGGCTACGGCCGCAGAGGCATTATTAACGTTAAAACGATCATAAATCATGCGGGTGTGCATTGCGACCGTATGGTAGGATAAATTCAAGCGATCTGCGATTTCCTTCTTCTGTAGACCTTTGGATAAGAATTGCAAAACATCCATCTGCCGCTGGGTGAGTTTTTTCTCATCCTGCGCATCCAGTTGCGGGCTTGCTCTAAGGGCTTTTGCTAAATACTTCACCACTTTTGGGTCAATTACTATTCCGCCAAGAATGACTTCTCGTACTGATTTGCAAATCATATCCAAATTATTACGTTTAGAGATGTAACCACAGGCCCCCTGCTTGATAGCCTCCAAAACTTGGCTCTCCTCTTCCGAATAGGTTAACATGACAATCCGTCCGTTCGGAAAAACTTTTGAGAGCTTGGAAACTGCATTCGTGTTTTTCGAACCGATGGCCTTGAAATCCATTAGGATGATGCACTCATCAAGGATCTTTCGTTTACCTGAATTATTTTCTCTTAGGAGTGTTTCGTAGTGCTCATAGGTCGTGAGTGTTTTAAATAATTGTAACTTACTGAAGACGCCTCGCAGATTTTCTCGATAGCGTGCATCCTGAATTACAATCGCGAGGGACAAGTCGTTCAGCTTCTTTTTTCTCCCGACCCTGCGAACCGTTTGCGAGCGGGTTGATGACTGTTGAAGACTTGTTGGCATAAGTGACATTCTTTTGTTCCGGCGCAGTTCTCCGCGCTCGCTATTCAAAACTTATTTTCAAGGCGTAAGCGTACTCACAGGGCTTCTTTTCAGGAAAATATACCTGCAAGCCATCCCCGTGGTTTTCCCATTTCAATTCTCCGGCATGCCCCAACATTTCAACCTGCGTGATTTTTCCAATCCGCGTATTGGTTTCCACAAGATTTGGGAAGACCACTGGTTTGCGCTTGGCATTCGGCCAAGCCAGCACAAAGGCATAGAGGTGTTCACCCTTTGTGGTATAGCGGAAATCACGCGATCCCATCGGCGACTTAAGATCATCGTGCCCAATCTCATTTCTGCCCTCTCCGTGCATGTACCAAGGACGCGTGCCGTAAATCGCCTCGCCATTCACCTCAAACCATTTACCCACATTCCGCAGGAGGGCAGTCGCTTCACGATCGAGCGTACCATCCGCTTTAATGGGTATGTTCAATAACATATTGCCGTTCTTCGAAACGATATCGATCAATTTATCCACCACCAGATCCGGTGTCATGTAGGGCGCACCCGCCTTGTAGCCCCACGAACCAATAGAGTCATCGGTTTGCCAGGGATCCTTTAGTATGCTGCTCGCTTTGCCTCGCTCATAATCCAAAGTGGCGATCCCATCTGCGTAGAGACCCTGCCAGGGTCGTTCCTTGATACACATCACCCCTTCCGGGCGCTGATTATAAAAATGCGAGATCACCTCCATACCCGACTTACCCGCATCACTCCCGCGGAAGGGTACCGCACAGTCAAAATACAAGTGATCGGGCTCATAATCATCAATCAATTGTTGGATGCGCTTAACCCACTGCTTTCGCCAGGATTCCGGCGCATCAAACGGAGCCCGAGGGTGGGTGCTCTGTCCGTCATTCGGGGGATACAAACCCTTGCCCTCACCCGCTGCGCCATCGTACGGAACACCTGCCATTGGGCCGCTCTTGTCCGACTGGTTCGCGACATTCAGCCAACTGTAGGTGCGCGATAGGTGCGTGGTTACCCCAAAGCGCAAGCCCGCCTTTAGCGTCGCCTCGCGCCACATCCCAATTAAATCCTTTTTCGGCCCCATCTTCACGGCATTCCACTTGTGGTGTTTAGAATCCCACAAGTCGAAATTATCGTGATGCACTGCACAGGGCGTAAAATATTTTGCGCCCGCCTGTTTAAAAAGAGCTAACAAGGCATCCGGATCAAAGCGTTCTGCTTTCCAAAGCGGAATAAAATCCTTGTACCCAAACTCCGACGGATGTCCGTAAGTCTTTACATGGTGCGCGTATTCCGGGCGTGACTCGAGGTAGAGGTTTCGCGCATACCATTCTCCTTGCTCCGCCACCGAGTACGCCCCCCAGTGTAAATAGATGCCGAATTTTGCATCGCGAAACCATTCCGGACAACTATAGCCCTTGAGGGATTGGACCGTCGGCTTGAATTGCGCACTTTCTGCTGAAGTCATTGCTGTAACCGACACCGCAGATGCACATAAAAGAAGGGGTAATAATTTGAGCATAATAGTTTTCTAATTCCTTATTATAACGGATTTATCAAATCCCTAAATACTCAAAGAATGCCTAATAATGGACAAATAATACCTCATGCCGAAGGTGAGCCGCAACCTAAAAGGACGAATATCGCGGCCATGGCAAAAAACACCGACACATAGAGAAATTAAGAATAGAAGCCAATCCACGAAATCGAATCAATCGATGATTCAGGCTTTTGGGAAACATAAAGCGCGCTAATATAAATCGAATGAAACCATCGAATGGATTTTGCAAACATCTGTACTCACTTTTCAAATTTCGTATAGACTAAGGCTTACAAATTTGTCTAAGCCATAGACCTTTCTTGAAAATACCTACCAAAAAAATTCTGTTCTCGTCACTTTATGGATATAAAAAATTTAGCCTATCCCCTCGTTCTTGGACTCATTCTGTGCGGCACAATTTGTGCCGGGAACCAAGTTATTCACGTCGCGACCGGAGGCTCTGATTCAAATCCCGGCAATCAAGCTGCACCTTTGAAAACGATCCAAACTGCGCTGAAGGTTGCCAAATCCGGTGACACAATCGAGATCGCCCCGGGAATTTATCGCGAGAGCATTGAGCTTCGAAACAAGCAAAACCTGACCCTGCGTGCAGCTCAGCCCGGCACCGTACAGGTAAACCTTAATAGAGCCTTGCCGAAAAAATGGAAATTGGGTGCCCGCGGTATTTGGTCACAAAAACTCAAGTACGACATTTGGCAGCTTTTCTCTCGGACTCGTTTAGTGTATCTAGCTCGCTGGCCCGATGCCACCTTTGAGGATGGTAAGATTTGGCGCATGATGGAAAGTTGCCGCTCAACTGACGGCGGCTATAATCAACGCAAAGGCAGCTGGGACGGAAAAACGCAGATTGGC
>JAACDB010000051.1 GCA_009937095.1 Verrucomicrobiota bacterium | reverse complement strand
CTTGCGCAATAAAAGCCGCTCACGCGCTCGCTGTGTGTGAAGCGAAACCTGCCGGCGCTGAACCAGACAAATGCGCTCACAAGCAAGAGCAAAGCGCCACAAACAAGAAGCAATTCGAGCAAGGATCCTAAACCGAGATCGGCCATGTGCTCCGAGGCGACCCCACTGGAAAAGGCAGCATAGATAATTAACAGTAAAACCCCCTGTGTCAGGGGGCGGGCGACGCGCGCCAGCTTGACGGTTCCGGGGAGCTGCAGTCGCCGCAAACCGTAACCGATTGCGAGGGGCAGGACAATGAGGAGCACGAGCCGAAGCACGAGCGGTAAAAGGGCGAGTTCAATCTCTGTGTCAATCGCGAGGTAAAAGACTGCTGCGACCGGAACGACCCAAACCGCGAGAAAATTGGAACTTACCGTGGCGAATAAGGCATACCCTACCCGTCCACCCGCGGCAGCGGTCATGGCAACGGCAGAGGCAATGGTGGTCGGCAGAAAAGCGAGGAGCCAGTAACCGAAACAGAATTCGCTTTGCCCCCAAAGACCGGTCGCCCAGAGCAACCCAAATGTTACGAGGGGAAAAAGCAGGAAGTTCCAACTCAAGACAAATGCCAGGGACCTCCGCCAATTTTCTCCTGACTGCGAAGACCCATTACCCAGAGCGGCCCCCTGTGAAAGGAAAATGATCCAGATGCCTGCCGGTACGAATACGCCAGAGGCGGGAAAGCCGAGACCTAAAAGAGCGAGCGCGACTACCCCGAGCAAACCCAGAGTGAACCAGTGCCGCCGCAGGCTATCAATCACCCGTAACCTCCGCATCGGAACCAGCTGATAAGCTGCCATCGCCGGAGAGCATCACCGCCAAGGGGCGGGTCTGCGGGAAATAGGAACAAATAATCACAATCATGACAGTGATGGGCACACAGAGGAACATTCCGGGGATGCCCCAAATGGAACCCCACAGTGCCAACGAAAGCAGAAGTACGAGCGGGCTTAAATTCAGTTTGCTGCCCATGAGGCGTGGTTCGACGATGCTGCCGATGAAAAACTGGATGGCAGTTATGACAATCGCCACTACGAAGAAAGGCGTCCAGTTTTCGAATTGCACCAAGGTGAGCAGTGCGGGAAAGGCGGTCGCGATAATGGAGCCGATAGTGGGAATAAAATTGAGTAGGAAGATCAGTACGGCCCAGAAACTGGCGGAATCGACCCCCACCCATTCCAGAACCAGGTAACTGAGCAGACCGGTTGTCGCGCTGGTGAGCACCTTGATGCCGACGTAGGTGCGGATGTCGCGGTTGATGCGTTGCAAAAGGCTGAAAACTGCCGTTTGTTGATCCGTTTGCGGGACGAGGGCACGAATCTTTGATTCAAAGGTGCGTTGCTCGAGGATGATAAAAATGAGGTAGACGAAAATAATACCCATGCTGCCTGCAAGCCCGCTGACGGTTTTGGCAAAGCCCTGCAAAAGCCCGCTTAAATTCGCATTCTTTAATATTTCATGGACGCTGGGCGATTGCTCCAAGCTGAGCATGGCGTAAATGGTATTGATACGGATCTCGAGGTTGGTCTGGTAGGCCGGTGCCTGTTTGATGACGTGCGCGACATTGTCCGTGATCAATTGGATAACCCAACTGAGGGACGCCAGAATAAGGATGACGGCTAACACGAAGGTCAGGAACTTCGGCAAGCGGATCCCACGCAGACGCAGGGAACCAATCGCGTGCGCGAGGGCGTTGATTAAAAAAGCAATGGCCCCCGCAATGACGAGCGGAAGGAGAATCGATTGCCCCAGATTCAACAAGTAGAACGACAGCACTACTATGAACATTGTCAGGGCTACCGGTTTTAATTGCATGTCGATAAATTGTTGATTCGGCCTGAGCCTGTCGAGCCTTGGTTCAGACCAAGCGAGCACGCTACCCGTTTTGCTTGGAGTAAAAGTCGTCGATCTTCTGGGCAACATCACGGAAAGCAATATCCGCCCCATAGAGTGCTTTGTATTCGACCATGGCTTTCTCCATGTCGCCCTGCGATTCGTAACACTGCCCGAGTTCGTAGAGGACTTCTTTTTTGACATCGGTCACGCCGGGGATTTCGCCCTTGGCGCTGCTGAATTGCTCGACCGCGAGATCGAAAAATCCCTTCGTTTTGTAGGCTTTACCAAGAAGGATGAGCGCCTGCACGCGCACCTTGGGACTGCGCTGCGCTAATTGCAGTTCCTTAATGGCGGCGTCGGTTTTACCATCCTCAAGGTAAATTTCACCCAGCTCAAAACGATAGCTGAATTCGTTAGGGTAACGCTGTACCAGATGCTCGGCCTGTTCGCGTTGCATGGTGTGCGCCTCCGCGCGGATCGCATCGAGCGCCGCCTTGGCCTCGGCATTTTCGGGATCTGTTTCAAGGATGGCTTCCTGTTTTTGGATCGCGGCCTGCATTTTTTCACGCTGCAAAGCGGAAGCCAGACGTTCGAGATTCACGTCAGCTTTACCACCATCCAGTTGCCGGGCTTTCTGAATCCATTCGAGGGCGTTTTCAAACTCACCCAGCCTACGGTAATTGGCGGCGATATCGCGGTAGAAATTGATATTTTCAGGCGCGGCTTCGACTTCCTTCTTGGCGTCCTCAATAAGGGAACGCAATCCAGCTTCACCGGTCTTGGCACGACCCGCTTGCTCCAGTTTCTGAGCCTCGTCCTCGTCTTTGAGTTTATCCCGGAAACTTTCTTCTTCCTCCCAGCGACCCTTATTTACGGTCTGCTGAACGGAGGCCTTTTTCACAAGGGACTCAATGGCGTCATCGTTGGGATTAGCGCGATAGGCTGCCTCACCGATACGAATGGCGTCTTCGTTTTTGCCAATAACAATATAGGCCTCCATAAGATCCTTAACATTGTCACCATTACCCGGCTCAATACGGTAGATTTCCTCGTAGGCGAATGCCGCGGTCTCGTGCAATTCCAGGGCAGTGGCAGCCTTGCCAAGCAATTGGTGTCCCGCAATGTTGGCCGGGTTGGCCTGCAACAACTCCTCAGCTGCTTCCAGCGCCTTCTGTGGATCTTTATCCACCTTGGGCGCCCGCAGGCTCATCCCAAAACCACCCACTTTCGACATCAATCCGGACAAACCGCCGGACTTGCCTTGGGCAGCACGTTGTTGTGCTAGTCTTAAATTGCGACGCACTTCCAAGCAGCCGGGATGGCGCTGTATGATATTGGATAAAATATCGATCGCATAAACAGGATTCTTGCTGACTGCCTTAATGGCATTCTGCACCTGCTTTTGTAATCGGGGGTCAAGACTATCGAGGGCAACTTCTTCCATATAGCTAGCTAAACGTGAGGTGAGAACTTTTGAAAGTCACTATAATGACAAATCCGAGCCCTATTGGTAAAGCACTAATCGAGCACTTCAAGATCTTCCCGTGCTCCGCGCACCAATGCTTCCATTGCCGCCTCTACCGCAACTGGATCACGCCCTTCTACCAAGAGACGCAACTTAGGCTCCGTTCCGGAATAGCGGATCAAAACCCGACCGGCCTCGCCGAAATCACGCTCCACGGCAACACGCGACGCCTGCAGGGATGCCAGTCCTTCAAGCGGAAGCTTTTCGGCAAGTCGCAGGTTGCGGGTCGCCTGCGGGAAAAGCTCTACCCGTCCGCGCCAATCCTCCAGCGGTTTTCCGCTCTCACGCAAAACCCGCATTAATTCGAGGGCCGCCAGTAGACCATCTCCCGTACTGGCGTAGTCACTCAAAATAATATGACCGGAATTTTCACCGCCTAGCGTCGCACCCAATTCGCGCATCTTACTGGCGACGTTGCGGTCGCCCACATCGGTGCGAACAATTTTTCCACCCGCCTCTTTGATGGCGTAGTCGAGGCCGAGGTTACTTTGCACTGTCGCCACTAAAGTTTGCGCCCCCAAGCGGTTGGTCTCCAGCGCGTGTAAGCCCAAAATCCCAAGCAAGACATCCCCGTCCAAAACGAGCCCCTCGCTATCACAAATAACCAAACGGTCGCCATCGCCATCGTGCGCGATACCGTAATCTGCTTTATGTTCAAGCACCGTCGTCGCCAGCAAATCAGGGTGTTCGCTCCCAACCCCGAGGTTGATGTTCAGGCCGTCCGGGTTTGCCCCGAGCAAAACGACCTCTGCCCCCAGCGCCTCAAAGACCGCCGGACTGGTGGCGTAGGTTGCTCCGTTGGCAGTGTCCAACACCACCTTCAGGCCTTGCATTAAATTCGCATCAAATATGCCGTGCACCGCAGTGATGTAATGTTCCTTGCAGTCCTGCGAATCGCTGACCGTATCCGGCATGGCTTCCGATGGCGCAGCCTGAACATCAATTGCCGCCTCGATTTCGAGTTCCTGTTCCGGAGTCAATTTACAGCCCTGTCCGTCAAATAACTTGATCCCGTTATCGCTGGCGGGATTGTGTGAAGCCGTCACCGCAATACCCATGGCGGCAGCATCACGCAGCACCGCACCCGCAACTGCCGGCGTCGGCACTACTCCAAGATCATCGACCGCCACCCCTCCTCGGCTCAATCCCGCTGTCAGCGCTCCACAAAGTTCTCTCCCGCTTTGCCGGGTATCGCGTCCAAGCATGACCCGCGCACCCTCTGGAAGCAGCGTTGCCAAGGCCGCGCCCATGCGAAAAGCAAATTCGCCATTGATGCAGGGATCTCCAAAAGTTCCCCGGATACCATCCGTTCCAAAATATTTACCCATTATTTTAGCAAATTAATTCTTAATTAAAGCGCGGCATAAAAAGCACGAGCCTTGTCCAGCCATTCACGCACCGCTCCACTTTCTAAAAGTGCTCTGGCTTGAGCGACTCCATCCTTCAAATCATCGGCATAACCCGCGACCCAAAGCGCCGCTCCGGCATTCAAAAGTACGGTGTCGCGCAAACCGTCCGGCACGGCCTTCGCACCCGCACGACCCACCAAACCATCCAAAAGCTCCAGGTTCACCGTAACGTCACCGCCCCGCAAATCCGCAAATTCACACTCAGCGAGTCCTCCATCGGCAGCATGCAAAGCGCCACGCACCGCGCCCAATCGACCTAAGCCCGCGACGGCGTTGCTGCCGGCACAACTCAATTCGTCGAGCATGCGACCTGCTTCCGGAGCTCCATTTACTACAAGACCTGCCTTTAAATGCAGCGCTTCCAGCGCCTCCGCCAGTGACTCGACCCATGCCCCCGAAAAGACTCCCAACAATTGATGCGCCGGTTGACCGGGGTTAATGAGTGGTCCAAGCAAATTGAAGATCGTACGCACTCCCTGCCCTGCCAAGTCCTTGCGCACTGGCATGATAGCTTTGAACGCCGGATGAAAGGCCGGCGCAAAAAAGAAACAAAAATTCAACTCCCGCAAAGAGTCCCGCAAGACCGGCAAGGGCGCATCCAGTTTGATACCCAAAGCTTCCAGAAGATCCGCACTCCCGCATTTTGAAGTAATCGAACGATTGCCGTGCTTGAAAATCGGAACCCCTGCCGCTGCTACGACAAAGGAGACCGTCGTGGAAATATTAAAGGTACCGGAATTGTCTCCACCCGTGCCGCAGACATCCATTGCAGTTGCGGCCCATTCGCCCACTTCAGGATCAACAGCCAATTTACGGAAAGTCGCAGCAAAAGCCGCAACTTCGGTGGCCGTCTCACCCTTTTCTGCAAGCGCCACTAAAAACGCGGCCTTTGCGGAATCCTCGACACCTTCATCCGCCAAAGCCTGAGCTGCTTGCGTAGCAGCCTCACGGTCAAGATCCTCACCGTCTGTAATCCTTTGCTTGAGCTCTTCGAGTGTCGCCATTGGGAGTTGTCGCTAAACAAACGCATCCCTACCGAAGCTCAAGCCTAATCACCCCAGCCCAAGCCCGGTATATTTTCCGGCTTCCCATCTGCTCAAACAAGCTTCAGCTTTAATCCGTGATTCCAACCCTGCACCGCTCCCTTCTCTTCGGCCTCCTGGCATTACTAGTGTGCGCCATCCCGGCGTCTTCCCTCGCAAGCGATGAACCCGAACCGCCTGCCCGACAATTCACCTATTCGGATGCCGCAATCCTCGGACTCGTTGAAGGCCTCACTGAATACCTGCCCGTTTCCTCCACCGGCCACCTCATTCTCACCAACGCTGCCCTTGGGCTCGACTCGGACGCGCCCTTACCCGACCCAGAGGGAAACATCCTCTGGATTAAAGATCCCGAAAGCGAAAATGGTCAACGCCCCTTCACCCTTGCTAACGCCGCCGACGCGTACGCAATCATCATTCAATTTGGTGCCATCCTCGCAGTGGTCATCCTTTACTGGAAACGACTTCTCACTATCCTCATGGGCATACTTGGCAAAGACCCAAACGGCCTGCGCCTTCTGAAGAATTTAATCGTGGCTTTTTTGCCCGCCGCAGTGCTTGGCCTCTTACTTGATGACTGGATCGAGGCAGCTCTTTTTGGAATCCTGCCAGTTGTTATTGCCCTTGTAGCTGGTGCCCTCCTCATGCTTGCGGTGGAATTCTGGCACCGTCGAAAAAGAAGCCACAGTACGGATGCCGGTCCGGATCTTCACGAACTCAGCAGCCGCCAATGCTTAACCGTCGGCTTTCTCCAATGCATCGCCATGTGGCCCGGAACGAGTCGCTCCATGATGACTATCGTTGGGGGTTACCTCGTCGGACTCAGCCCCGTGCGGGCGGCGGAGTTCAGCTTCCTCCTTGGCCTCATTACCCTCTCGGCGGCCTCCGCTTACAAAGCCCTTAGCGTTGGTCCGCAAATCCTTCAAACCGTCCCGCTTGGCCCTCTCTTGCTGGGAATACTAGTGGCTGCCCTTTCCGCAGCCCTCGCAGTGAAATGGCTGGTCTCGTTTCTCACGCGTCACGGTCTCGGTCTCTTCGCTTGGTATCGACTCGGTCTCGCCGCCATGGTGCTACTGACTTTTGCCTAGCACTGAGCCAGAAATAACTTAGCCTAATTTCTCATGAAAAAAGTAGCGGTTATCCTATCCGGTTGCGGCGTTTACGACGGCGCGGAAATCCATGAAGCGGTACTCACGCTGCTGGCCTCGGAACGAGCAGGCGCGCGCGCCATTTGCGCCGCCCCAAATATCGCTCAGCGGGAAGGTATCAACCACCACAGCGGCACCACTCAAGACGATGAATTTCGCAACGTCCTTGAAGAATCTGCCCGCATCGCGCGGGGCGAAATCAAACAGCTCAACGAATTAAAATCAGGGGAACTCGACGCCGTGCTCTTCGTGGGCGGTTTTGGGGTTGCGAAAAATTTATCCAGTTTTGCCTTCGATGGCGCGGAATACGATGTCGACCCCATGATTCGCGACCTTATTGAAGAAGCCCACGCCGCCGGCAAACCGCTGGGCTTCATGTGCGTCGCTCCCATCCTCGCAGCGGCGGTTCTGGGCTCCAAAAAGATTACCCTAACCATCGGTCATGACCGCGAAACCGCTGCTAAAATCGAGAGCCGTGGGGCCATTCATCAACCCTGCAAACCGGATTCTGCGGTGGTTGACCGCGCCAATAAAATCGTGACTACCCCCGCTTATATGGAGGCCCAGAACCTCCTCCAAGCCGAGGCCGGCATCAATCAACTCGTCAATTCGCTCTTACAACTCTGCGAGTAAGAATACTTGACGCATTTACCATAAGTGCTTTTATCGAGCGCTTACAAGGGTCCAGCACCCACTGAATTTAAACTCTATCAAGCATTTCTCATGGGACAGCCAAAACGCAAACATTCCAAGCAACGCAGCCGCAAGCGCCGTGGAGCAGTTCAATTCGAACTGCCTCAACTGGCAAAAGATCCGCAAGACGGCACCCGCTTCCGCCCGCACCGCATCAATCCAGCCAACGGCATGTATCGCGGGCGTCAAGTACTCGACGTCGAAGTTTAATACGCGCTGCCAACAATCCACATACCATCCATGACCGGTAGCGCTGCACCCTGCACCATCGCGGTCGACGTGATGGGTGGCGATCTCGGGCCCTCGGAATTTATCCGTGGGCTTTTGTATGCGAGCGAGGAACTCAAACTCGAGGCCAACTACATCCTAATCGGGAAAGAGCGCTTACTTGAGCGACTCCTAAAAGTTGGTAAGTTGGAAAAGTATTTGGATACCATCCAAGTCCACAACGCGACCGAGGTTGTCGATATGAACGACAAACCAGTGGCTGCCATGCGCAGTAAAAAGGATGCTTCCATGTTTCAGGCCATAAAGCTCGTTAAAGACGGCAAGGCTGATGCAGTAGTGAGTTGCGGTAATACCGGTGCCCTGATGGCCGCTGGTACCATTCGTTTGCGACCCCTCGAAGGCGTCGAACGCCCCGCCCTTGGCACGATCATCCCAACAAAGAAAACGCCCTGCGTGGTGATTGACGTCGGAGCAAACCCTGAATCCAACGTACAGAATCTCGTCCACAACGCCATCCTCGGCTCAAATTATGCCCGCTCTGCACTGAGCCTTAAAAGCCCGCGCGTGGGCCTATTGACCATTGGAACCGAAGATGGCAAAGGCAACAGCCTCATCAATGAGACTCACCATAAACTGCAGCAAATTGATAACATCATCAATTACGTAGGCCCGGTTGAAGGCTTTCAAATCTTTGAGGGCGACATCGATGTAATCGTATGCGATGGATTTGTCGGTAATGTACTCCTGAAGTCCAGCGAAGCCGTCTTTAAATTTGTTGGAAAAACCATGCGCGATGAACTGCGTCGCAACGTAAAGCGTATGTTGGGGGCGGCCCTCGCCAAATCTGCCTTCAGTGATATGCGCACCCGCCTTAGCCCCGACAATCATGCCGGGGCACCCCTACTGGGACTAAAAGGTAATATCCTAAAATCCCACGGATCCTCCAATTATGTAGCGATCGCGACCGCCCTGCGCATCGCCTCGGAAATTGTTCGCCATGACATGCTCGATGCGATTCGATCCGAGATAGATCAGGCAAATAAACGCCTCTTTGAAGATTCCGAGCCAGCCCAACCGGAATAGGCGGCTCGGCTTCGGCCCGACTCCCTATGAATAAACCCACATCCTCTACTGTCATCCTCGGGACCGGTTCCTACCTTCCCGAGCGCATCGTTAGCAATAACGAGATGGCACAAATCGTCGAAACATCCGACGAATGGATCCAGACCCGCACTGGTATTCGCAAACGCCGCTTTGCTGCCGAGGGAGAAAACACCAGCCACCTGGCAGCCGCTGCCGCCCGCCGCGCCATTGAAGACGCCGCCATCGATCCCTCCGAAATTGATCTCATTCTGGTAGCCACCATGACTCCCGACATGCCCTTCCCCTCCACAGCATGCCTGGTTCAAAGCCAACTCAATTTACCACAGTGCACCGCCTTTGATATTCAAGCCGCTTGCACGGGATTTGTTTATGGCCTCAATATCGCCGCTAGCATGCTGCAATCCGGAAACTTTAATAAAGCCCTTGTTATCGGAGCCGAAAAATTAAGCGGCATCCTCGACTTTGAAGACCGTACTACTTGTGTTCTTTTTGGCGATGGTGCGGGAGCTGCCGTGCTGGGACGCAGCAACACCCCAGGAGTGGGCATTATTGGCGGCATTGGCGGTGCAGACGGCTCCAACCCGGAAGTCTTATGTCAACCCGGTGGAGGCTCTGCCATTCCACCCACCCATGACTCCCTCGACCAACGCAGGCATTTCCTTAAAATGAATGGTAAGGAAGTTTTTAAACAAGCCGTTCGCGTAATGAACCAGGCGAGCACCGACCTACTCAAAAAAACCGGGCTCGCCCCAGCAGATCTGAGCCTTGTTATTCCCCATCAGGCTAACCTTCGTATTATTGATAGCCTCACCAAACGCCTGAATGTCCCGACTGAATCGGTTTTTATTAATCTTCAGGATTACGGCAACACCTCTGCGGCCTCCGTCGGCATTGCTTTGGATGAAGCCCGGCACGCTGGGCGCATACAATCAGGTGACCACATATTGCTCGTTGCCTTCGGGGCGGGCTTGACCTGGGGAGCCAGTATGCTCAAATGGCAGGAATGATGCCACGCGCCCATCTCATTCTTCTGGTCATCGCCTGCCTAAGCTCCGCTTCCCTTCAGGCCACGCTTTCCCTTAATCCCCTCAACTGGTTCTCTGGCTCCACTGATACGGAACCCACTGATCCTACTCAGGCGAAACAGCTCATTGAGGACGAAGCAGGCCCTTTGATTAAAAAAGGACGCGAAAAATTTGAGCGCGGGCACTTTAGCAGCGCAAACCGTATCTTTAAGAAGATCGCCAAAAACTATCCCCTCACCCAAGCCGCCGGGGAAGCCCGCTTTCTCAGCGCCCGTATCCACATGTAGCGGGGTCAATTTGTACGCGCTCATGCCCGCCTACAGGAGATCGTATTTAGCAACCCGGACTACCCGGACTTCGCCGCCGTCATTAGCGCCCAGTTTCAATGTGCCACTACCCTCATGGAAGGCGCTCGCCCAAAGATCTTCTTCGTTCTGCCGGGTTTTCGCCTCTATGGGGAAGCAATGAAGCAATTTGAATATGTAGTGGCAAACGCCCCTTACAGCGACTACGCGCCCCTGGCCCTAATGAACATTGCACTCATTGCGGAAAGAGAGAAGGAGTCCGAAATCGCCATCGATGCCCTCGACCGCCTAATCAATTATTACCCGCAAAGCACGCTAGCCGCTGACGCCTACTACCACCTCGCCAAAACTTTTGCGAACCTCGTTAAAAGCTACGAATACGATCAGGGTTCTACCCGACAGGCCATCAGCTACTACGAAGACTTTCTTGCCCTCTTTCCGGAAAATCCAAACGTCGGTGAAGTTGAGGCAAACCTCGATCAAATGGAAAATCTCCTTGCAGGTAGCCGTCTGGAACTCGGCAATTTCTTCTACCTCTACCGCAATAACAACACCGCCGCCCTTACTTTTTATAACGAAGCCATCACGATTGCCCCCGAATCCGAAGCTGCCAATGAAGCACGCGAACGCATCAAAAACATAGAAGCCGGAGTACGGCCCGTCACTCGTTCAAAAATGCTGCGCAAACTGCTAATGGCAGACTAGTTCCCGCTCCCTTTCACATGCAAATGCTCCGCTCCAGGCTCTTCCTTCTTGTGACTTCGATTGCCCTCCTGTGCTTGAGCGGGTGCGCTAACTACGAGTGGAACCGACCCGCCCTGCCCTTTAAAACCATTTACGTTCAACCCGTGACCAACGACAGCCTGGCACCTCAGGCTCAGGCTAGCCTTAGCACGCAAACCCGACAGGCCCTTATTCGCGACGGGCGCCTTCAACTCGTCAGTAATCCCGCTGAAGCCGAGGCGATCCTACAAGTCAACCTCACTCAATACCGTCGCAACACCGGTGCCCGTAGTAGCGCCGACACCGAAATCGCCCTTGCCTTCGACCTCATCCTTGAGGCTCAAATTGCACTTTATAATCCAAGTACCAACGACTACTACCTAAAGGCACGCAAGGTAAGCGCGGATACCAGTACTTTCAGTAACCGTCCAGAAACCGGTGAAGACAACCTCAGCCTTTCCGAGTATCAAGCCATGCCACGCCTAACCCGCAGCCTGGGCGATCGAATCGCCAACGAGATCCTCGGAGTCTGGTAAAGCGCACCTAACGCTTTGCGCCGTCAACGAAGTCCAGCGTACCTTCCGCATTCAGGCGGCGGTAGTAGCACCCACTTCGTGCCACACCGGCAGCATCCTTTGTGTGACACGCACCTTGCCCTGCGGGCTCCACCAGGTACAAGAGAGAGTTCTGCTCACAATTAACCCGCACTTCCAGCAGCTTCAGGTAATCCCCACTGGTCTTACCCTTGATCCAGAGCTCATTACGGCTCGTGCTCCAGAAGGTTGCCATTCCGCATTCCAAGGCAGTATCCAGCGCTACACGATTTGCATAGCCGACGATCAAGACCTCTCCGCTTGTCGCGTCCTGCGCGATTGCCGGAACCACATCGGTTCCGCAATTCGCCACCTTCCGCAACTTCGTGAAGTCCATTTGCAGTTCATTGCCCTCTTCTATTTCCTGATGTGACATCCTATTGGTTTACCCCCATAGCCCGAACCAGGTCGAGTCTGGATTATTACAAATTCAGAATTTAAACCCCAAATACACCCTTTTTCCTTTCCACTTTACCTTAAATAACGCTTTTATAGACGGAAACTTGTAATTCGAAAGCAATAATCAACGTAAAGACAACTAACTGAATATGTCCGACCAAAATTCCACTCACCTTTCTATTCTTCAGGATGCCGCCACCCAAGCCCGTGGTCTCGCCATCGACGCGGTTCATGCCTGCAGTTCTGGCCACCTTGGCCTTCCGCTCGGTTGCGCCGAAATTGGTGCTGCCCTTTACGGTAACGGCGGACTTCGCCACGACCCCTCTGCCCCCCGCTGGCTCAACCGCGACCGCTTCATCCTTTCCGGCGGCCACGGCTCCATGTTTCTCTATACTTGGTTACACCTGTCCGGATACGCCCTCGCTCTCGATGAGGTCAAAAATTTCCGCGTGCTCGGCTCTGAGACTCCCGGCCACCCGGAGTTCGGCGATACCGTAGGGGTGGAAGCCACTACCGGCCCCCTCGGCCAAGGGATTGCAAATGCCGTCGGCTTCGCCCTCTCCGGCAAACGCGCTGCTGCTAAATTTAATACCGCGGAGCACACCCTCTTTGATCACCACGTCATCGCACTCCACGGAGATGGTTGCCTCCAGGAAGGCGTCGCCAAAGAAGCCATCGCATTCGCCGGACACAACCAACTCGACAACCTTATCCTGATCTATGACGCCAATGACGTCACCCTCGACGCCATGGCAGAACAAACGCAAAGCGAGGATCCCGCTGCTTATTTCCAATCACAAGGTTGGGATGCCGTCACCCTCGACGGGCATGACCTCAATGCTGTCAGCGAAGCCCTTGCGTCCGCAAAAGCCAACGATAACGGCAAACCCACCGTCCTGATTGCCAAAACCACCATTGCCAAGGGCATCCCCGAAGTCGAAGGCACTGCAGGCGGACACGGTGAAGGCGGCGCCAATTTCGCCGAGTCTGCCCGTGCGGGTCTCGGTCTCCCCGCTGAAACCTTCTACGTCTCACCCGAGGTTCGCGAACACTTCGCTGCCGTCGCCAAGGCCGCCCAAAGCACCCGCGCAGAATGGGACAACACCTACACCGCTTGGAAATCAGCCAACCCGGAACTCGCCGCCGAACTCGAAGGCGGTGCCGGTGACGCCATCCCCGCCGATCTTTCAAGTTGCATCCCCGAGTTTGAAGCCGGAAACAAAGCCGCCACCCGCGCCACCGGCGGCACCGTCATCAATGCTGTCGCTGAAGCCATCCCGCAGCTCATCACCGGTTCCGCTGACCTCTATGGCTCCACGAAGAACTACATTAAGGACGGCGGTGATTTCGGCCCCGCAAATTTCGCAGGGCGCAATATCTGGTTCGGCATCCGCGAACACGCCATGGGTGCTATCTGTAATGGTATCGCTTATGACGGCATCTTCCGCGCCAGCGGCGCCACCTTCCTTGTCTTCGCGGATTACCTCCGCCCCTCCATCCGCCTTGCCTCCCTCGCCAAACTTCCGGTCACCTATATCTTCACCCATGACTCCGTCGGTGTTGGTGAAGACGGCCCCACCCACCAACCCGTTGAAACCGTCAGCGGCTTGCGCGTGATTCCAAATCTCGACGTCATCCGTCCGGCTGATGCCGAGGAAGTTGCCGGTGCCTATATTGCTGCGATGCAACGCCAGGATGGCCCCACTGCGCTTATCCTTACCCGCCAGGGTGTTGTCGCCAACGATGCCCTCAGCGCTGCCGAACGCCGCGAAGGCACCCTCAAAGGCGGCTATATCGCCCGTGAGGAATCCGGCTCCCTTGAATGCATTCTCATGGCCTCCGGTTCGGAACTCGCCCTCGCCCTCCAAGCAGCTGAGCAAATCGGTGCCGGTGCCCGGGTTGTTTCCATACCTTGCTTTGAACGCTTCGACCGCCAACCCGCCGCTTATCGCGAGTCCATCCTTCCCGCCGCTTGCACCCGTCGCGTAGCGGTGGAAGCCGGTGTTTCCCTAACTTGGGGTAACTATCTGGGACTGGATGGCAAGGCCGTGTGCATCGACCGTTTCGGACTTTCCGCTCCGGGTGGAAAAGTTATGGAAACCCTTGGTCTCACCGCCGAGAAAGTTGTCGAAGCAGCAAAGGGCTAAGCAACCTTCATTACAGCCCCCGCTTGACATTCCCGCCTGACGGGAAGAACGTTTTGCCTTTCAAAACTAACGTTTGCCTATGCCTACCGCCCCGCTCAACTATGAACCGATGGTCTTCGCGCCCCGCACAGGCGAAGCGGCTCCCCTGTCGGCAATTCAAGAAGAAATCCTCGCCCTCAAAAAGGAGCGCAACGCCGTCATCCTCGCCCACAATTATCAAATCGAGGCAATCCAGCGCGTGGCCGATTACGTGGGTGATTCTCTAGGCCTTGCCTACCGTGCCGAGGAAGCCGATTGCGATGCCATTGTTTTTTGTGGCGTCCACTTCATGGCGGAGACCGCAAAAATTATCAACCCGCAAACGCCTGTTTACCTGCCCGACCTTGAGGCAGGCTGTTCCCTCTCGGATTCCTGCCCCGCCGAAAAACTTGCCGCCTACAAGGAAGCCCACCCCGACACCTACGTGGTTGCCTACATCAATTGCTCCGCTGCCGTCAAAGCCCTGAGCGATGTCATCTGCACCAGCGGCAACGCCACCAAAATCGTGGAGCGCATACCCGCAGACCGCGAGATCCTCTTTGTCCCCGATCAAAATCTGGGGCAATGGGTCAGCAAAGAAATCGGCCGCACAATGCAACTCTGGCCCGGTTCTTGTTATGCCCACGTACTCTTCACGCAACAGGCAATTGAACGCCTGAAGTTGAAGTTTCCTGATGCCAAAGTCGTCGCCCACCCGGAATGCATTGAAACCGTTCGCGACAATGCCGACGTCGTCTGCAGTACCGAAAAAATGGTGCACTATTGCCGCGACGATGCCGCGAACCAATTCATCGTGATTACGGAGACCGGCATGATTCACCGCCTACAAAGTGAAATCCCCGATAAAACTTTTATCGCCGGCCCTACCGATACCTGTGCCTGCAACGAGTGCCGCTACATGAAGATGAACACTATCGAGAAATTGCGCGACTGCCTCCGCGATCAAGGACCCGCCATCGAGATGCCCGAGAATGTCCGCCAAAAAGCCTACGCCCCCATCAAGCGCATGCTTGAATGGAGCAAATAGGGACGCCTTATTTCCGGGTCACGACCGGTTTTTTGCGATTGGGATAGAGCTCTCGACACAGGGGGCAAACCGTGCCGTTGCACCCTCGGGCAGTGCAATACTCGCGACCATAAAAGATTATTTGCAGATGGAGGGCGTTCCACTTCTCGCGGGGAAAAAGGCGCTTCAAATCCTTTTCGGTTTGTACGACGTTCTTTCCGGAACTGAGACCCCAGCGTTGGGCAAGGCGGTGAATGTGCGTATCAACTGGAAAGGCGGGCACCCCAAAGGCCTGACTCATGACGACTGAGGCGGTCTTGTGACCAACCGCAGGGAGGGCTTCGAGCGCAGTCATGTCTGCGGGTACTTCGCCGTCATATTTTTCAACGAGTATACGGGAGAGTCCGGCGATGCCTTTTGATTTCATGGGCGCAAGGCCACAGGGTCGGATGATGGCGTGGATGGTCTCCAAGGGGAGCTTAGCCATGTCATGCGGGTTGTCGGCCTTCTCAAAAAGCAAGGGGGTAATTTGATTAACGCGAGCGTCGGTACACTGAGCGGAGAGCAGGACGGCGACCAGCAAGGTGTAGGGGTCGCGGTGATTCAGTGGCACCGGGGTTTTGGGATAAAGCCGCTCAAGTGTTTCCTGAATATGGATAACGCGTTCAGCTTTTAGCATGGTGGCGTCCGGTTCATGAGAGTCGTATGAAACTGTCTTTGGCTTGCCCGGTTTTATCGGGGTGATCGGCGGTAAAGTGCAGTCCGCGGCTTTCGCGGCGTTGGAGGGCGCAGTCAATGGTGAGCGAAGCTACCAGAATCATGTTGCGAAGTTCAAGCAGAGGAACATCGACTTTAAAATTCCAGTAGTAGTCATTGATTTCCTTTTTCAGCACTTGAATGCGTGTGCGGGCGCGCTCAAGTCGTTTATCGGTGCGCACGATACTGACATAGTCCCAGAGGGTGCGTTTCAACTCGTCGCGGTTATGAGTTAGGACGACACGCTCGTCAGAATCGCGGAGATTTCCGTCGGCCCAATCGGGAATCGTTACTGAATCAAAATTGGCTTGGTTGAGGTATCTGCTTACCGCCTCGGAGCCGCGGCGCGCCATGACCACCGCTTCGAGCAGGGAATTACTGGCAAGGCGATTGGCGCCGTGAAGTCCGGTACAGGCAACTTCTCCGCAGGCATATAAGCCGGGAAGATCGGTAGCGCCATCAAGGGCGGTGGCAACGCCTCCACACAGGTAATGGGCGGCTGGCTCCACCGGAATCATCTCGTCTTCGATACGGATGCCTTGTCCGGCGCAGTACTCACAAATGTTGGGAAAGCGTTCACGTAAGGTTGCCTCGGGGAGATGACGGACATCGAGCCAGACGTGCCGCGAGCCGGATTCTTTCATCTCGGTATCAATGGCGCGCGCCACAATATCCCGGGGGGCAAGATCAGCGCGGGTATCATAGCGCTCCATAAAGGCTTCGCCCTTGAGGTTTCTCAGGATGCCCCCTTCCCCGCGAACGGCCTCACTCACGAGAAAGCGACTGCCATCGGGTGAATAAAATGCGGTGGGATGGAATTGGATGAATTCCATGTTGCGAATTTCAACCCCTGCACGGGATGCCATAGCAATGCCGTCACCGGTAGCAATAGCAGGGTTAGTGGTGTAGGCATAAACCTGCCCGATCCCTCCAGTGGCAAGCAGGACTGCGCCGGCATGGAAGGTTTCGACTTTTTCGGTTTGGGTATCGAGGACGTAAAGGCCGAGCACTTGATCCGGGCCGGGGCGGCGCAATTTTGCAGCAGTGATTAACTCAATCGCAAAGTGATGCTCGAGGGTTTGAATCATGGGACTGTCGGAGACCGCCTGCAAAAGCGCTTGCTCAATCGCTTTACCAGTCACGTCTTTGACGTGCAGAATGCGGCGCTTGGTATGCCCGCCCTCTTTACCTAGCGACACACGCCCGTCTTCCAGTTGACTGAAGGCAACGCCGTATTCGACCAACTCATCGATACAGGCGGGGCCGTCTTTTAAAATCTCACGCACAGCGGCAGCATCACAAAGACCGTCTCCAGCATTAAGCGTATCGGCAACATGGGTCTCAATGTCATCGCTGCGGGAGGTAACTGCCGCAATTCCGCCCTGCGCGTAATTGGTATTCGACTCGGCAGAATTTTTCTTGGTGATGATGGCAACGGATTTACCAGCCGCCGCTACTTTGAGGGCAAAACTTAGGCCGGCAATACCACTGCCAACGACCACGACGTCATATTGATGCGGCATGTTGGCTCAGAGCTCGATATTATCAATTAAACGAGTGTCCTCGACCCAAACTGCTACGGTTGCGAGGTGCCGACCGGGAATTATTTCGCGAGCTGGTTGCATGGTGTCGCGATCTACCACCTGCACATAGATAACGCGAACCCGACGGGACTGACAGAGTTCATGCGTGATCTCCGCTATGACGCGGTCCACTTGGCGCACCCCGGAGGCAACGAGTTCGCGGGCAGTCTCGAGCGCGCGGGGAATGCGGAGGGCATCCTCTCGCTGGCTTTCGCTTAGGTAACGATTGCGTGAACTGGTGGCGAGGCCATCGGGATCGCGATGGGTCGCTCCGGCTGAGACTTCGAGAGGGAGATTGAGATCGGTTACCATCTTGCGAATGAGGGCAAGTTGCTGGGCATCCTTTTGCCCGAACACTGCGACGTCGGGACGGGTGATGTTAAAGAGTTTCAAGCAAATGGTAGCGACCCCGCGAAAATGATTGGGGCGGGAAACTCCACCAAGGCCGGCACTTAGCTTTTCCTCCTCCACATAAGTTGAAAAATCCTCAGGGTAAAGTACCTCGGCCTGAGGGTTGAAGACAAAATCGACGCCATGTTCACGACAGAGCTCCAGATCAGCTTCCAGAGCGCGGGGGTATTTTTCAAAATCTTCGTTGGGGCCAAACTGGGCGGGATTGACAAAAATCGAGACTATGACCTTGTCAGCCTTCTCGCGGGCAATATCTATCAAGTCTGCGTGACCTGCATGCAAGCAACCCATTGTTGGCACAAGCGCAATCAAATGCCCGCTTGAACGCAAAGCGATCGCAGAGGATTGCATCTCGTGAATCGATTCTATTGTTTGCATGATTATTAAAAATAAGAAAGTTAACAGTCCCTTTACACATCTCAACCCTAATCATCTCTATAGCAACATCTTCAACACCCATGAGCGATCCATATATCCAGGAACTCTTTGCCGAACGCATCGGCGGTAATCAATACGGCAAATCTACCGCGATCTACAAGTTTGAGAAAATCAAGCGGGCCAAGAAAGCGGCCATGACCGAGAAGCCGGAAGTATCTCTTATTGATATGGGCGTGGGCGAACCCGACGAGATGGCTTTTCCAGTGGTCATTGAGACCCTCCAGGAAGAGGCCGCCAAACCTGAAAACCGGGGCTACGCAGATAACGGAGGCGACTCCTTTAAGCAGGCCGCCTCACGCTACATGGACGAAGTCTTCGGAGTAAAAGGAATTGATGCGGAAACCGAGGTCATCCACTCGATCGGATCCAAGACAGCCCTCACAATGCTTCCCGCCTGTTTCATCAATCCGGGCGATGTCGTCCTAATGACCGTGCCGGGCTACCCTGTTCTAGGGAGCCATGCAAAATTCTACGGGGGCGAGGTTTATAATATGCCGCTCGAAGCGACCCATCATTTCCTGCCCGACCTCAAGGCGGTTCCGTCTGAAGTTTGCGCAAAGGCAAAAATAATGGTCCTGAATTACCCCAACAATCCAACAGGCGCCTCTGCGACCCGCGAGTTCTACCGTGAGGCAATTGATTTTGCGAAAACCAATGACCTCATCATCGTTCAGGACGCTGCTTACGCTTCCCTTATTTTTGACGGTGCACCGCAGTCCATTCTTCAAGTTGAGGGCGCGAAAGATGTCGCCGTAGAACTACACTCACTGTCTAAAAGCTATAACATGACGGGCTGGCGTATCGGTTTTGTGGTGGGCAATCCCTTGATCGTGAAAGCCTATGGCGACATGAAGGATAATTCCGATTCCGGGCAATTCCTTGCGATCCAGAAAGCAGGAGCAGCTGCGCTTGAACACCCGGAAATCACCGAAGCGATTGCAGCGAAATATTCCCGGCGCATGGATGGTCTTGTGGAAATTCTAAGAGCCAATGGCTTCGATGCCAGCAAACCGGAAGGTAGTTTCTTCCTGTATGTTGCGGCACCCAAATCCGCAAGCGTGGCAGGCGAAACCGAAACCTTCGAGAACGGCGAAGCCTTCAGTCAATGGCTCATCACGAATGAATTAATCAGCACCGTGCCCTGGGATGACTGCGGGCATTTTGTGCGTTTCTCAGTCACTTTCGCCGCCGAGGGCGAAGCGGGCGAACAGACCATTCTTGAGGAAATCGGGAAGCGTCTCGCAAAATACCAGTTCGGATTTTAACGGATTTCCCAACGGTAGTGCATAGAGGACAGGGAGTCATAGCCCTTCCGGGTAACTTGCACGACATCCTCAATACGACAGGCACCAATCCCAGGGTAATAAAGCCCGGGCTCAATGGTGATAACCTGCCCCTTTTGGAGCGCTGGCGCGGCACTTGAAACACGGGGGCTCTCGTGTACCTCGAGACCCAAACCATGACCGGTAGAATGAATGAAGCCTGTAAAGTTATCCCCCTTGCGTTGAGTGTAGTAGCCACGCTTCTGAAATACCGCCTCTGCGGCAGCATGCACCAACGCCCCACTCACTCCGTGCTTTACCTTCGAAAGGGCTGCCCATTGCGCTGCCTGCACTGCCGCCACTAAGCCACGTTGCGCTTCATTCGCCCGTCCCTTCAAAAAAGTTCGTGTCATATCACCATGATAGCCGGTTGCTTGCATCCGCGGAAAACAATCCACGATAATCAATTGATTCGGGCGCAAGGGTCCGTGCCCGCCTTCATGCGGATCACAGGCTTGATTGCCTCCCGCGACGATGGTGTTCTGCGCGAGCGCCCCGCGTTCCAGGCAGGTACGATCCACAATGGCACGCAAGGCTTCTGAGGTAAGGGTGCGCCCTTTATATTTTATGGAGTTACCCACAATGTCTGATGCTCGAAGAACCTGCTCAGCGGCTCGAATCCCGGCGGCACTGGCTGCGTTGCCCCGACGGATGGCTTTTGCCTCGACCTCACTTTTGTATTCCCGCTCGCTAAAGAAAGGTGCCCCGCCAAAGACCACCTTGATGCCCGCGGCAACCAGACGCGCATAAAGGGCTGCGGGGAAATTGCGCGGCAGTTCCACTGAGCGGAGTCGCGCCTTCTGCAAATAATAAAGCATCAGCTCCGCCGGCCCCGTCTCCATCAATGGAAGCTTCAGGGCAGCACTGGCCTTCTGCAGTTCGGCTTCCAATAAATATACGTGATCCATGGACGTCTGCGCCGCGACTCGGCCATATTCCAAACGATTGACCACCACGAAGGATGCTCCACGAATCACCCCCGCCAAAAAAGCATCCGGCACCTGTACCCCACACAAATAATAGAGATCCGCACACTCAGCGGTGTTGGCGTAGAGAAAGCGGGCATTGGGCGATTGGCGGCTCATAACGTTTGATTCCTATTAAAAAGCATCTATTTGTAGAAAGTGTGTCACAAAATTACCTTGATTAAAACAATGACCTGCAAGTTTTTATCGAGCCTTCCCGTAAAAGGGTGGATTCTTCTTTCATTTATGGCGGCCTGCTCCCCCGTCCCTCAAGAAGCACCCCCGATGGGGCCGGAGGTGTATTTCCCGATTGGGGTCGGGTCGGCTCAACTGGAATTACAGCTCGCAATTTATCCGAACGAACAGGCTCGCGGCTTGATGCACCGCGAGGCTCTAGCACCGCGCCATGGGATGCTCTTTGTTTTTGCTCAGCCGCAGGAGCGCGCTTTCTGGATGCGAAATACCCTTATTCCGCTCGACCTTGGTTATTCTGATGCTGCCGGTTCACTCCTTGAAATCCATCACCTCTATCCGCATGATGAAAAAACGGTTCGTTCCCGGAACCCTAATATTCAATTTGCTCTGGAACTAGAACAAGGTCAAATGAAGGCGCTTGGGATTCAGCTCCGTGACGAACTGGACCTGAAAGCACTCGCCGAAGCCCTTTCGGCTCGTGGCATGAACCCCAATAATCGACTCCTCCCATAAGTATGACGCCCGAAGCAAGCAACTCAAACGAGACCGCAACCAGGGAGCCCCATAGCCCCCGCCGGAGAAAAAAAGAAAAAGCAAGCCGCCTTCAATGCGCCATCCTTTTTATTTTGGTGCTCCTGGTTTTCAGTCCGCTGCTCTTTTCCGGGGAATTATGGAATAAAAATGACTTAGCAAGCGCGAGTGGTTTTCACGAAATCTCATCCTGGACAAAGGCCTGGCATCCCAGCCAGTTGCGGGCTTACGATCCCTTTAGTCGTAGCTCCTACTTCCTGGAACAAGCTTTGCCGCTGAAACCTGCCTTTTCACACCGACTGATCAACATTGCGCTTCACCTCCTCGCGGTTTTTTTCCTCTGGTCCTTTCTGCGCAAAATGCGCCTAACGGCCACCTGGTTGGCAACGCTTATTTTCGCCCTGCATCCCTCTGTTATTCCGGTCCTTTTCTGGCCGGGTCATCGCCATGTCTTGATCGGATTTGTTTTGCTACTTGCAGTTCTCAACCTTTCCGCAAGTCAGCTGACCACCAAGCGCTACCTCCTGCTCATAGCACTCACCACGCTCGGGCTATTGATTCATCCAAATTTTATTTTTCTGCCGCTCATACTGGCTCTATTGACCTACAAGCGCAGCTATCCTACCCGCATAACCGATTACAACTGGATCCTGCCTATGCTCTGCATCTGCCTGTTTGCGGGTGCTTGGCTGAGTAATAAAAGTGCCTTTGATGCAGGTCCATTTGTACTGAGCGAATGGAGCTTCAAGGCCGGGCATTACATGCAATATCTGCTCAGGCAAACCTTTGTCCCCTTAAACCTGGAATTCTACCGAGCCATCCCCAGCAGCATAAGTTATTCCGTTGCTACCGGAATCAATCTTGCCCCCTTTTTATTGTTCCCTCCCTTTGTCATACTGGGACTCTTAAACCGCAAACATCAATGGGCACGCAATCTTCTCTTTGGCGTGATTTGCTATTTCTTTTTAGCGCTATCGCCTATCGTAGCAGGGGGTGAGTTTATCGACGGTACGGAGGCTTTTGAATTATATTCCTATTATTTTGCCCTAGCTGTTATTTGTGTTTCAAGCATCCTAGCGCTCAGAAAAATAACTGCGCAGCTTGGCTTGGCCACGGAGTTGTTGTTTCGAATCGTCATTTACGCCCTATTGGGCCTCGAATGTATTTTTAGTTTTACCAATGCCTGTGAAGCTCGAGATTCTTCCAAAATATGGCACAACATTTACAAGCAATGGCCGCAATCAAGTGATGCGCAGATAGCCTACGTGGAAAGTGTTCTCGAAAGTGAATCCAAAAAGGTCAAAAAAGATACCCTCATTCTTTTGATGCAAAGCTTACTGGAACAAGCACCGGAAAGAATTGAAGTCCGCAAATTATTGGCACGTACCTTGCGTGATGCAGGCCAACTCAATAACGCTTTACGGGAATACCGCCGTGTTCTCCTTGATGAAAGCGAAGACCTTGAATTCCTTAGTGAAGCCGCCGATTTTCTGGAATACCAGAGTCTTGAATTCGAGGCCCGCAAAGTTCGCGAACGCATTCAAGGCGCAAGCGAGGAGGCGACTGACAGCACTCGTTCCGTTCCCTAAAGCAGACTCATCGCTCCGGGAAATACGCCCAACAGAATAATCGCAGCAACCAAAAAACCCATTACGCAACGGGCTTGAATTCCTAATACTTCGGCTGATGCTGCTTCATCCGTCGCTCCGGTGCTTTTGAAGTAGACTGTACGAATCCAACCAAAGTAGTAATAGATTGATATCACAACTCCCAGCACGGAAACAATCAAGAGTCCGTATAAGCCCGCCTGAAACGCCGCCACAAAAAGAAAGAGCTTCGCGATAAAACCACCCAAGGGAGGAATACCCGCCAAAGACCCCAGCCCCAGGGTAAGCACGCCACCCAAGAAAGGTTGTCGTTGTGAAAGATTCCGGTAAGTTTCCATGGAGGTTTCAGCGTCATCCCCCTGCCCTGCAATCGATAGCACTGTAAATACTGCAAAGGATGCGAGCAGGTAAGTGATGAGATAAAATAGTACCGCGCGGTCCGCCCAATCAACTGAGCAGGACGCCACAACTCCCATAAGGAGATAACCCGCGTGTGCGATCCCTGAAAGACCTAGCAAACGCTTGAGGTTGCCCTGCGTAACGGCTGCGATGTTTCCAAATAAAATAGAAGCACCTGAAATGGCCACCAGCACCGGAACCAAAAAGCCCTGGAGCGAGAGGAAGGGTCCATGCAGTAATCCCAGAAGCACCATGAATCCCGCAGCCTTGGAAGCGACTGCCAGGTATGCCGTTACCGGAGTAGGCGCACCTTGATAAACATCCGGCACCCAGATCTGAAAGGGTACCGCTCCGATTTTAAAACAGACGCCTGCCAGCACCAGCATCGCTCCGGTCAAGACCAGCGGATTGTCAGGATTTAAAGCAATGAAGCTGCCCAAGGCGTCGAAATTCAGCGAATCGCCACTTGCACCGGGAAGTGCGGGATTTCCCCCCACCCCGTAGAGCAAGACAATTCCAAAGAGGAGAATCGATGAACTCAAGGCGCCTAAAATCAAGTATTTAATACCCGCTTCTAGAGAGAGCGAACTGCTTCGACGGTAGGCGACCAGAACATAGAAAGCTACCGTGACCATTTCCAGAGCCACAAAAAGCATCACAAAATTGTTACTCTGCACGAGCAACATCATCGCCGCTGCGACAAGAATGACCAAATGATAGAATTCCTCTTTTGCGAGATTTTGCCGCGCCAGAAAAAGGCCGCCGAGGTAAGATACCATCAGTGCACTGAACAAAAAGAAGACCCGCATTACCATGGTCCATTCATTGGACTGCAAGAGCCCGCCAAAATAAGATTCTTCGGGCACCCCGCCACAATCGCTACATCCAAAGGCAAGTAGCAAAACAAGAATCACTCCTTGCCCCGCCATCGCCACCCGGGGAACAAGCTTGCGAATATTGGGCGACAGCAACTCCAGCACGAGTAAACCAAGCGCCAACACCGCCAGCAAAATCTCGGGGAGGATGACCCACCACTCATTTGTTGCCGCAATTCCGCGTAGAAAATCTGCCAGTCCTTCGTTCATTAATGGGTTTCCTTCCTGGTTTCCATTTCTGGGGTAACCGCTATTGTTTCAAAATGCGGCAGGGACTCTGTCGCGGGATAAAGCTCTGCCAATTCAGCATCCGCCCGATCACTGATCAGGCGGGGAAACCCCCCGATAAGGACAAGCGCCGCCAAAAGAACCAAGGCAGGTGCTTTTTCAAAAGCCTGAACATCTTTAATCGCATCATTTTCAAGACGCGCGGCAAACTCAGCTCTTGGACTGCCAAAGAAAATATTGGCGACGGCCCTCAAGCCGTAGATAGCCGAAATAATAATACCCAAAGCAGCGGGGAGAACCAGCCATCGGGTGACTTCCGTTTCCGCAAGAGCAACGAAGATGGTAAACTCGCCCCAGAAATTACCAAAGCCCGGAAGGCCGATACTCGCCATGCTCGCCGCCACAAAGAAGGCGCATAAAACAGGAGCCTTGGTAGCCAATCCGCCCATGGCCTTGAGGTCGAAGGTAAGGCTGCGGTGGTAGATGCAGGTTGAAAGCATGAACAGCAGCGCCACCGATAAACCGTGCGCCACCATCATCAGTAAAGCACCGCCCGCCCCGACAACCGAGAAGGCGGCAATACCCAGAAAGGCGTAACCCATATGCATCACGGAACTGTACCCCAGCATCAATTTAAGGTCACGTTGCGCGATTGTGATAAGCCCAATGATAATAATATTACCCAGCGCCAACCAGGCGAGCCACGGGAACCAATGCGCCAAACCCGCAGGTAAAAGCGGTGCCGCAATTTGCAGTAGGCCGTAAAGTCCAAACTTCTTGAGTACCCCTGCGTGCAACATGGCCGCACCGGTTGGGGCGGCGGCGTAGCCCTTGGGCGCCCAACTGTGAAACGGGAAAAGCGATACCAGAATACCGAAGCCAAACAGAAGGAGGGCAAATATATTAGACTGCAGGGTCTCCGAGAGGGGCTGCGCGGCGAGGTAAGCCCGCAGCTCTGGCAGGGAGAAGGACTCTGCTCCACTGGTCACATAAAGTGCCACCAAGCCGAGCAACGAAAGCATTGCTCCAAGGGTCAGGTAAATGGTCATCTCCATGGCCGCCGCACGGCGACCGGTTCCACCCCAAACCGCAATCATAATAAAGGTCGGGATGAGCGCGAATTCGTGAAAGAAATAGAAGAAGAAGATATCAACCGAAGCGAAGGTCCCCATCAAACCACCCTGCATGAAGAGCATGAGCGCAAGGTAAAGATGCGGGCGTTCGGTATTTGAAAAGATGGCATAAAGCCCCGCCGCAAAACCAACCACGCCAGCCAACAAGAAGAGGGGCAGGGATATTCCGTTTAATCCTAGGTGCAGGTAGATCCCGATCGATTCCAACCCGGTTGCCAGTTTGGACTCGAAATTATAGCCCCCGGCTAAACTGGCATCAAAACGAAACGCCAAGAGGAGGGCCGCCAACATGGGAAACCCAAATCCGACAAGAGCCACACCCCGCCGCAGACCTGTTGATAATCCGGATCCAAAGGCCAGCACGACCCCAGCCAACAAGGGAACAAGAATGGCGGCGAGAAGAAGGGTTGCGTGTGTTTCAAACATGGCGGTTATCAAATTTCAGAGAGCGTTCTTAAAGGAGTCCTCCGGCGTAAGCCCAAAAAAGAAGGAGTCCTCCCAGGAACCAATAAACATAAGCATGGACGTTACCTACATGGAGTGCCCGTGCACCCAACCCAAGCAGCGTTACCAAACCCGCACTACCACGGACGATCAGGCCTTTCAGTAGGAAAACATCCAGAAAACTCAAGAGCGCCGCAAAGCGATCCTGGATCTTGGCAACATAGAAACCGTAGATCTCATCAAACCAGAGCCGTGCTTTGAGGAAACCAAACACCGCAGGCACTTTGCTCGCGAGGCGGTCTTCTTTTGCCCCGGCTCCATAAAAGAAAAATGCCGCCAGAAGACCGATCACCCAAGCAGCACTGCCAAAGATCAAGACCGTGTGGTGCATCGCTGCGTAGCCTTCCGCATGATGCAGGTGATCCAAATCATGCCGTATCAAACCGCCAAGCGATTCGGGCCAGAGTTGGATCATACCACCCACAACGGAAAGCCCCGCCAGAATGATCAAGGGGATCACCATAGTGAGCGGGCTTTCTTTCGCATGAGAAGCCGCGTCGGATTTAGGCGCACCTAGGAAGGCGACCCAGAACAAACGCCCCATGTAACCGGCGGTTAGGAAAGCGCCCAAGGTGAGCAGAAAAAAGATCGGCGTGGTTCCCAGCCCGCCTGCAATGAGAATGGCATCCTTGGAATAAAAACCCGCCAGGCCGTAAACACCGCAGAGCGCCAGCACACCAACGGCAGAAGTAATCGCGGTTACCGGCATTCGTTTGAGCAGACCACCCATTTTGAAAATATCCTGCTCGTGATGGCAGCCGTGAATCACGGAACCCGCTCCAAGGAAAAGAAGGGCTTTGAAGAAGGCGTGGGTAATGAGGTGAAACAAGGCAACGCCGGGATAGCCAAGACCAAAAGCCGCAGCCATGTAGCCGAGTTGCGATAAGGTCGAATAGGCAAGGATGCGCTTGATGTCATTCTGGGCGTAAGCGCAGAACCCGGCATACACCGCCACTGCCGTGCCCAACCAAGCCACGAAATCCAAGACCTCCGCCGGAAAGAGGAAGACAATGCGAATCAGGAAATAAACCCCCGCCGCCACCATGGTGGCAGCGTGAATCAAAGCTGAAACTGGCGTTGGACCCGCCATGGCATCCGGCAACCAGACATGCAGCGGGAATTGCGCGGACTTACCGATGAAACCGCACATTAGGAAGGCCGCGATGCTGGCATTCACTAAACCGGGATGCCCGAGAGTGAGAGCTTCCATCGCAGCGAGATCAGTGGTTCCAAAATGCCAGTAAGCGGTCACGATACCGACAAGGAACCCCAAATCGCCAATGCGATTGACGATAAAGGCCTTCTTCGAAGCCGCCTTGGCTTCGTCTGTTTCAAGGTAGTGCCCAATCAGCATGTATGAACTGAAACCCACCAGTTCCCAGAAAACAAAAATCATGATGAGGTTATCCGCCAGGACGATGCCCATCATGGAAAACATAAAGATCGAAAGCCCGCCGAAGAAACGTGCGCGGGCCTTGTCTGTCTTCATATAACCCAGACTGAAGATATGAATCAGTAGTCCTACAAAGGAAACCATTGCCAGCATGGTGGCGGCAACATCGTCAAAGAGGAAACCCATGCTCACTTTAAACTGCCCCAAACTCAACCAGTCACAACTGGCGGCAAGCGTGGCATCCCCTCGCCCATTAATCGCAATGAAGGCGCAGACGCATAGCAGGGTTGCCGCTCCTACAGAAAGCGCGGAAGCCACGCCTCCCTGACGGCGAAAGAAAAAGGCGATACCAGCAGCCGTTAAAAGCGGGGCAAACAAAGTGATGAGAAGTGCAGTAACCGGAGGCATCGTATTAACGGCTGAGGACGTTGAGGTGTTCAACCATGACGGATTGGCGACGCTTGAAAAGTGCCACTATGATAGCGAGGCCGACTGCGACTTCTGCGGCGGCGACCGTAATAATGAAAAAGACGAAGAGGTTGCCGTCCATCGTACCGTTGTAGCGCGAGAACGCGACCAGTGCGAGATTCACAGCGGTTAACATCATCTCAAGAGACATAAACATCACCAGGGTGTTGCGGCGCAGCGTTACCCCAAGCATCCCGATCGCAAAGAGCAATCCAGCTATGATAAGAAAGGCGTTGAGTCCAATGGTCATGAAAAGAAGGTTCAGTCCGTGGTTTCCGCTTCAGGCTCGGTTTCCGTAATGCGTTTACTAACAACAATGACCCCGACCATTGCGGCGAGGAGTAGGAAGCCGGTCATTTGAAACGGCAGCATGTATTTCGTAAATAAGCTGTAGCCAAAAGATTTTGCCGAGGTGGTAAAAGGAATCCCGTTATTCGCGCTGAGCCCGGTGGGGTTTTCCGCAACCTCAAAAGCGGGCGTAGCCGGAAGCGAGGCAGGATCGGTAAAGAGACTGATGACCAAGCCGGAAAGAATCACAAATCCGGTGAGTGCGGCAAAGATGCTAAGCTTGGCTGGCTTAACGGCAGGACTGTCCTCGCCCACATCCAACAACATGATGATGAAAAGGAAGAGCACCATAACCGCACCGGCATAAACCAGCACTTGCAAAATCGCGAGGAAGTAGGCCTCCAGCAGGACGAAGAGCGCCGCCGTTCCCAAAAAGGAAACGATCATACACATGGCCCCGTTCACGGCATTGGGCATCAGCACCATGACAAGGGCCGATATCAGCGTGATGCCTGCAAAAAGATAAAACAATAGGTCCGCCATAGTGGTCTTAATGCTCCGGGTTGCCGCTCAATTCCGCAGCTTTCTTTTTATCCCATTTGAAATGTTCATCCGGCAGGGTTCCGCCCAGCTCGTAAAGTTTGTCCTTCTTATTGATCATCTCTTCGCGACTGTAACCGGAAAGTGAAAAGACGTCCTGTAGGTAGATGGCCTCCTCGGGGCAGACCTCCTGACAGAATCCGCAATAAATGCAGCGGAGCATGTTGATCTCAAATTCCTGCGGAGCCTTCTCCACATGCGCGCGATCCGGCTCAGCCTCTGCGTTGATCTCGCCGGGTGTGATTCGGATCGCCTTGGGTGGGCATACAAATTCACAGAGCTGACAGGAAACGCATTTCTCGCGCCCATTGGGATCCTTCACCAAAGTCGGCACCCCGCGATAATTATCCGGAATCACCGGACGCTCCTCGGGGTATTGCAGGGTGATGGGTTTCTTCAGCATGTTGCCAAAGGTCGTCTTCAAGCCTGTCGCAATCTGCGGTAGAAAAGTCTTCTCGGCGAAGGTCAGCGGTTTGCGTTCGATTACTTTGGTAGTAGCCATGATTCGTAGCGGTTATAAGGCGTCAATGAGGGCAATCAATAGCGTATTGAAAACAAGATTTCCCACTGCGAGCGGAAGCAGGATTTTCCAACCCAGTGACATCACTTGGTCGTAACGGAAGCGCGGAAGGGTCCAGCGAATCCAAATAAAGAAAAAAATCATGAAGGCGATCTTGGCGAGGAACCAAAGCACCGATAAAACCGCCCCCACAGGGCCCGCGGGCCAGGGATCTGCCAACCCGGGAAGAAAATGCCATCCACCTGCAAAAAGGAGGACGAAAATAGCGGAGCCCATAATGATGTGGGCATATTCCGCGACAAAGAAGAGCCCGAATTTAAAGGCGCCGTATTCCGTATGAAATCCACCGACAAGGTCCGTTTCCGACTCTGCCATATCAAAGGGCAAACGGTTGGTTTCAGCAAAGATAGCCACCAGGAAAATGAGCGCGGAGAGTGGCTGCCAGATCCCGATCCAGAGCGTTTCCTGTGCCTGTACGACCCCGAAAAGGCTCATGCCGTATTCCGAACCGGGCGCTGCCGACCACATAAAGACCGGCAAAATGGAAACCCCGAGCGCGAGTTCATACGAGATCATTTGGGCAGACGAACGAATCGCACCCAGGAAAGGGTATTTTGAATTCGAAGCCCAGCCGGCGAGCACAATGCCGTAAACTCCAAGAGAAGAGATCGCGAGAATGAAGAGGAAGCCCACGTCGAGGTTTGCAAGTGCGAGCGGTTGCACCACTCCAGCGGCATCGACATACCGCCCGAAGGGAAGCACCACCATAGTGGTCAGCGCAGGCGTGAGGGCAATGATCGGCGCAAGGTAATAGTAGCCCAGTTTCACGTGGCCGGGGGTGATCTCTTCTTTAAACAGGAACTTGAGCCCGTCTGCCGCAGGTTGGAAAATGCCAAGTCCGGTAAGGAAGTCTCCCAAAATCGGCACATTTCCTATTAAAGGCAGGCGGGTGCGGTTCGGGCCAACGCGACCTTGAATGTAACTACAGATTTTGCGTTCCGCCAAAACTGCGTAGGCGCACATCCCCATGAAGACCGAAATCATCACCAAGGCGAAAATAACGGGCAAAATAACGGGCAACCATGCTTCGAATAAGGTCATCGTCTTAAATGGGTTTAGGCGGGAAGAGCTTGCGCCGCCTCCAGTGCGGCAGGGTCCAATTTCAAATTCTTACTTTCCACAAAATTCAGCTTGGCGAGCGAACCGGCTTCGAGCTTCAGGCCTTCCTCGGGAATCTTTTGCCAAGCCAAGCCTGCAAAAACGCCCTCGGTCTGACCAATTCGTTCCCACACCTGCGCAATCGTAGGCGCCTGCGAGTTGCCTTCCCCAAGCAGGGCTTCCACCATGGCAAGAACTCCAAGTTCCGCAATCAAACCACGCGGACCCGGAACGGCTGCCGCAAATTTCTGTAGGCGGAAGTTTTGATTCACAAAACTGCCGGATTTCTCAAAGACACTGAGCGAGGGAAGCACCACCTGCGCTACCTGACTGACCGCATTTGCAAAGGCCCCAAGGTAAATGATTTTAACCTGCCCTAACTGAGCCTCCGTAAGCCCCAATTGCGTGAGATCTTCATTTACCACCAGAAGCGTTTTAACCGCTCCGGAATCCACCTGCGCCGCAAGCAGAGTAAGATCCCCTTTGGGTAATTCAGAAATCAGACCGTTCAACAAAGCACCCCGCAAATTCGGACTGCGGTCTTCGGAGAGCAGGATGCCGTCCCCTTCCCCCTCGTGCTTCACCATGGAAACCGAGGCTCCGGTTTTTTTGGCAATCTCCTCTAGAATGAATTGTTCTTCAACTGTGCTGTGAGCCGAACCGACCACTGCAACCGATCCTGCTCTGAGCAATTCGGCTGCCGCTTTGGCTGCGATCTCAGGACTTTGATGCACCCCGTCCACGGTGTAGTGCGTCAGGCGATCGTCCGATTCAAAGGGTTTGAACAAATCACGACCGCTGTCGGTCATCCAAGTATCGTTGACGGCGTCATTGCGGCGGGGGGTGATCCGATAGATTTTACCCTCACGACTCCAGACGGTGGTATTCGCACCCACACTGCTTTCCGTACAGATACTATTGGTGCGCTTCAAGAACCAGACCCGCATTTTAAAACGGAAGTCCGTGCTGGTGAGTGCCCCCACCGGGCATATGTCCACGGTGTTGAGCGAGTAGTTATTCGCCAGTTCCTTGCCGGGGTAGCAGGTTAAAGTGGAATAGGTGCCGCGATCGACGAAACCAAGGACATCATCCTTGGCAACCTCCTGCGAGAAACGCACACAGCGCGAACAAAGAATACAACGTTCATCATCAAGGGTAACGCGGGGACCGAGCACCGTCCGCTTGGGCTTTACATTTTTATCCTCAATAAAACGGCTGTAGCCGCGCCCGTGATCGGCAGAAAATTCCTGTAGGCGGCATTCCCCGGCTTGGTCGCAAATCGGGCAATCCAAAGGGTGATTGATGAGAAGAAATTCGGTGACGCCATTGCGGGCTTCCTTCACAGATTCCGAATCCGTGCGCAGGTGCATACCAGGGCTTACATCGGTGGCACACCCAATGACAGGCTTCGGACCCCAACCAATTTTCTGGACACCCTGCTCATCAAGGACGGGCTCACCGGTGCCGCGGTCGCGCATGGGCATGCCCATTTCAATGAGGCACATCCGGCAATTGCCCGCGATGGAAAGCTTCGGATGGTAACAATAGTGCGGAATTTCCTTTCCGTGTAACTTGGCGGCCTCAATGGCATTCATGCCCTTGGGAACCTCCACCTCGCGTCCGTCGAGGTTGATCGTGATCATTTCACTGGTGCCGTTTGCGCTCATTTTAAATTAAGGTGGTCTCGGTAGCGGCAGGTTTGCCCTCTTTGCGACGGGATGCCTGTTCTTTGGCCTTCTCAACAAACTCGTCCTTGAATTTTGCGATGAAGCTTTGCACCGGCCAGGCCGCCGCTTCACCGAAGGCACAAATGGTGCGGCCCGCAATTTGGTCGGCGATGCCATTCAACAAATCAGCGTCTTCCTCACGGGCCTCCCCGGCACACATGCGCGCGGTCACTTTGCGCATCCAGGGAACCCCTTCGCGGCAGGGCGTGCATTGTCCGCAACTTTCGTGCGCGTAGAAATAATTAATGTTGGCAAGGGCCTCTACCATATCGGTGGAATCGTCCATGATGATGACCCCGCCCGATCCGGACATCGAACCAACCGCGGCCAGGCTGTCAAAATCCATGGGGATATCCTCGATCCCCCAGTCAAATTCAGTCCCGTCTTTGAGTTTACCCTTAAAACGTTCGTCGGCACGCAAGATCTTCGAGGAGGAACCGCCGGGGATGACCGCCTTCAATTTACGACCCGGCTTGAGACCACCGCAGACATCGTTGATCAATTGACCCAAAGTGAGCGCCGCGCAGGGAAATTCGTAGTAACCGGGTTTTTGCACGTGCCCGGAGACGCACCAGATGCGCGTGCCGGTATTGCCTGGAGTTCCGATCTTGGAAAAAGCTTCACCGCCCAATTCAATGATGTGCTTCACGTCGCAGAGCGTTTCGACGTTGTTGACGATGGTGGGGCATTGATACAAGCCAAGCGCCGCTGGAAAATAAGGTGGTTTGATGCGTGGGTTGGCGCGGTTGCCCTCTAATGATTCAATGAGTCCGGTTTCTTCACCACAGATGTAGGCCCCCGCTCCACGGTGGACGATAATATCGCAGGAATAACCTGAACCGAGAATGTTATCGCCCAATAGATTCTTGGCGCGGGCCTCCTCGATGGCTTCCTCGAGGATGCGGTAGCCCTCAAAAAATTCCCCACGAATATAGATGAAAGCAAGCTTGGCCTGAATAGCAAAGGCGGAACACAGCATGCCCTCGATCAACTGATGCGGATCCTTGTGAATGATTTGACGGTCTTTAAAAGTACCCGGCTCCGATTCGTCGGCATTACAAATCAAATAGATTGGTTTGCCGGACTTGCGGTCGAGGAATTTCCACTTCACGCCCGCAGGGAAGCCAGCTCCACCGCGTCCGCGCACACCGGAAGCGGTGACTTCCGCGCAGATGTCTTCGGGCTTCATGGTAACGGCCTTTTTTAATTGCTCGTAACCACCGTGCTTCAGGTAGCAGTCGATGTCACGGGTGTAGCCCGGCGCATCGATGTGCTTGAAAATCAGTCGTTGTTCTTCGAGTGCCATTTCTATTAATCCTTAAAGTGATCCGTTTTTAATTTTAGCCGCCAATTCGCTGGCAGCTTCCAATCCCACATCGGTGTATTCCCTCTCGCCTACCATGACGACCGGAGCCTTGCCGCAATCGGCGTGACACTCCACAAATTCCAGCGTCACTTTACCGTCCTCACTGGTGTGCCCCACCTTGACATTCAATTCCTCTTCGAGGCGGCGGCAGGTCTGGTAAGCGCCCCCAAGCGCACAGGGCAAGGTGCGGCAAACCCGCACGTGATATTCGCCAGTCGGTTCGCGGCGCAACATCGGATAAAAAGTTACAATCTCAGCGATGTTGATCGGTTCCAGTTCGAGGCGCGCTGCAATCCATTCAATCGCCTCATCTGAAAGATAGCCCTGATCTTCCTGAACGAGGTGACACAGCGGCAAGGCGGCACTCCGCATGACCGGATAGCGCGGAATCAGACGGTCAATCTTTTCAATAGTCTCTGGCTTTAATTCCATAGCTTTCAAATTTAGCGGTCACATTCTCCCATCACGAAATCCAACGATCCCAGAATGACGGTAATATCCGTCATGTAGTGACCCGGTACAAGTTTGTCCAATATACTGAGCGAACAGAAAGAAGGTCCCCGAATCTTGAGGCGGTACGGCCCACCCCCGCCCTTTGAAACAACGAAGAAACCAAGCGCCCCTTTCGGGTTCTCCGCTTCAAAATAAGCTTCCCCCGCAGGGATCTGCGGCCCCTCTGTCGTAATCATGAAATTTTGAATCAACTCCTCCATGCTGGTAAGCACTTTGTCCTTTGGTGGAGAGAAAATACGTTTTGCATCTTCCGCATAGAAACTGCCATCCGGAATCGTATCGATGACCTGACGAATGATACGAACCGACTGACGCACCTCTTCCGCGCGGAGCAGGTATCGGTCATAGCAATCGCCCGTGGTGCCAATCGGAACGTCGAAATCATAATTTTCGTAGCCTAGGTAAGGCTTGTCCTTGCGCAGGTCGAGATCCACGCCCGAGGCGCGAAGATTCGGGCCGGTCAGGCCATAGGCAATGGCATCTTCGCGAGAGATTGCTCCAATCCCCTGGGTACGATCGATAAAAATACGGTTGCGGGTAAGCAGCTTGTCGATCTCGTCCAAGACCGGAAGTACACCATTAATGAAATCGGTAACCCGACCGAGCCAGCCTTCCGGAATGTCGCGAGCCACCCCGCCAATACGGGTGTAACTCGTAGTGAAACGCGCACCCGTTAATTCCTCAAACAAGGTGTAAAGCTTCTCGCGCTCAGTGAACGTATACATGAAGACGGTCCACGCCCCCGCATCCATTCCAAAGACCCCGATTCCCAAAAGGTGCGAAGAGACCCGAGCTAATTCACAGCATAAAACCCGAATGGCCTGACAACGCTCCGGAACTTCAAGCGCCGCCAATTTCTCAACCGCCATCGCAAAGGCCACATTGTTTGCCAGCGGAGCGAGGTAGTCCAAGCGGTCGGTGTAGGGCACGAACTGATTGTACGTCATGTTTTCCGCAATCTTCTCATCGCCCCGATGCAAGTACCCGATGACCGGTTCACACTTGGTTATGATGTCGCCGTCCAGTTCTGCTAAAAGTCGTAGTACCCCGTGGGTCGTTGGGTGCGAGGGCCCGATATTGAGCGCCATGGTTTCACCGTTTATCTCTTCCTCTGCTTTGCCAGCACGAGCCCCAAGATCTCCAATCGAAATTTCTTTAGTAGTAGCCATTAGCTTTGCTCCTCCTTCTCGGTCCAGCTCTCGTCCTTCGCCTGCGGTTCAATTTCACGCATGGTTCCATCCGCTGATGAAACAAAGGGGCCGCCCATCATGGGTGCAGGTAACACTTTTGCATTCGCGGTCTCAGCCACGTCGGCTGCCGGGAACGGCACTTCAATTCCCGCCAAGGGGAATTCCTTCCGCAAGGGATGGTAGGGGTAATCCTCCCACATCAAGATGCGTTTTAAATCAGGATGCCCCTCGTAGCGGATTCCCATCATGTCATAGGTCTCGCGCTCGTGCCAGTTGGCCGCCGGGAAAAGCCCTGCCAGACTCGGCAAGCTCGGCTCGGCATCATCCGTGCAATCTGAGGCGATGCGGATGTAGTTGTGATGGGTTGTCGATAAAATGTGGTAAATACCCGTAAAACGTGGACTCGTTTCCGCGTCCCAGTCGATGGCAGTCACATCCACCAAAAGATCGTAGCCCAAACTGTCGCGCAGCGCGGTGCAGAATTCCAACAAATGTTCCGCCGGGCAATTCACCGCGAGGTGATCCGCAGAATCCCGCTCAGTCAGATAGGCGAAACGCTCCTGGAGGGATGCGAAATCCGCGTGGCTCATGTTACGCTTCCTTCCCTGCGAAGGCCGGTGCTGCAGCAGCGGCCTTCGGTGCAGTCAAGTTCTTGACCGAGCGCTCCCGGCCAATCTTGTCTTGCAGTTTAATCATGGCGTCCAAAAGCGCCTCGGGGCGCGGCGGACAACCGCTCATATAAACATCTACCGGCACAATACGATCTACGCCCTGAAGGGTTGCGTAAGAACGATACATGCCACCCGTGCTCGCACAGGCTCCCATCGCAACGACCCATTTTGGCTCCGCCATCTGCTCGTATATGCGACGCACGACTTCCGCCATTTTGTAAGTCACCGTGCCCGAAACGATCATGCAGTCTGCCTGCCGTGGCGAGAAACGCATGACCTCCATTCCGAAACGGGAAATGTCAAAGCGAGAAGCCCCCACTGCCATGAGCTCAATCGCACAACAGGCCAGACCCATCGGCATCGGCCAGACTGAGTGTTTACGTATCCAATTAATAACCGCATCAGCTTGGGTGACGACGACCTCACCTTCGACTTTACTGTTATAACCTAGAGTTGTGCTTTCTGATTTCATTTGATTCCCAGAATCATCGGTCTTGAACTGCCGAAACTTACGAGACCCCCCAATCCATGCAAGCTACAATTTGAGTTTGTCCCATAAGAAAGATAGCTTAAGCATAGACCCTGCCATTTCAGGCAATTAAATTAGCTCTCCATGCCAACCTACACCTACGAAGAAATTTTACCCGACGGAAGCGCCGGCCCGCAATTTGAGGTCATTCAAGGCATGTCGGATCCGCCCCTGAGCGTTCATCCCCAGACCGGAAAGCCCATTCGCAAAGTACTTGGCAGCCCCGCCCTGAACACCCGCTACTCTGAGAAAGCCAACCAAAGGGCCCTCGACAACAAGAACCTTACCCAAAAGGGCTTCACCCAGTACGAAAAAGACAAACTCACCGGACGCTACCACAAGACCGCCGGCAACGATCCGCGCGCGCCCGAAACGATTGATAGAAACGATCTAAAATAAGCTAGCTGGGTTTGGCGGCATGCTTCTGCTTAAAATACAATTTACAAATAATACTATTCGTTCATTATATAAGATATTTTGACTTAATATATTTACAAAATACACCATGATCCCCTCAGAGGCGCTGCGCTCATGAAATACTGCCCGGTATGCGACGCGCCCCTTACGCTTTTCGTAATCAT
>JAACDB010000050.1 GCA_009937095.1 Verrucomicrobiota bacterium | reverse complement strand
GAAGGGACTGGTGGATGTTGAGGGCACACCCGTCATCGGTCTCGACGTCTGGGAACACGCCTACTACCTCCAGTACCAGAACCTGCGCCCCGCATACATTGAGGCTTTCTGGAACGTCGTCGATTGGAACGCTGCCGAGGCCAACTACACTGCCGCCAAGGGCTAAGCTCCATCCAGCTTTGTTAAACAACCGCTCCGGTCTCCAAACCGCGGGCGGTTTTTTTATAGCACGCTAGCGACGTGGCTTACGATTATGCGCCGCTTTTCGTTGAGTGACCTTTGCCCGCCGCTCGGGGTGTTTTTTCTCATAGGCTTTGTCGCCCTGCTTGCGAACACGATGTTGATCCTGTACTTCGCGGCTTTGACGTGGGGCATTCTCGCCCTCACCCACCTCGTAACGTTTGTCCTTACCCATCATATCAAAGCGCACCGGACAACCCTTGAGTTGAAATTCGTGCACCAAACCCTTCTCAAGATAACGTCGGTAGGTGGGATCGAGGCGTTCCACCCGATTGCAATAAAAACGAATCCTGATAGGTCGATTTCCGGTTTGCACCGCGTAGAAAACCTTAAAGCGTTTGATTCCTACCAATTTGGGTGCGCGCGCTTCAAACATATCCTGAATCAAGCGATTCAAACGCCCGGTCGGTAATTTTAAATCAAGCCCCGCCTGTACACTGGTGGCGGTCTCCAAAATACTTTCCACTTTAAAACCCTCCAAAGCCGAAACAAAGAGCACCGGTGGATCGGGCAAGAAAAACATCTGCTTCCGCAGAGAATTTTCGTATTCCGTCAGGAAATGTTTTAAATTCTTAAAGCCCGAAACGGGTTCCTCGTCCCAGCGCGCTTTGATCTTATCGTATTTATTGACTACTACTACGATCGCCTTGCCTGCATCCATGATGTCACCCGCAAGCGCCTGATCCTGTTTGGTCACCCCATCCGCCGCATCAATAACAAGGAAGACCACATCTGAACGCTCGATACTGTGCTGAGTGCGCACATTCGAGAAATATTCCACCGGACTCCCAACCTTCCGCTTTGAGCGCAAACCTGCCGTGTCGCTCAATCGAAATTTCAAAGTCTCTCCGTCGGGATGTTCATAATCCAAATCCAACTCTACCGAATCGCGGGTTGTGCCGGGCACGTCCGAAACAATCAAGCGCGTTGAATTCAGGAGGGCATTTCCCAGCGAGGATTTTCCGACATTCGGGCGACCCACCAGCGAAATCCGAATACGGGGATCAGCCGCATTTTCCTGCCCTTCGGGTTTCGGACCCAGCCCCCGTTCGATCTCGCTATTCAAAAACTCGATACCGCGCCCGTGCTCTGCTGAAACCATTGCCGGCGATCCCAAACCCAAACTCGCAAAGGCCGTACCGTCGGCTTCCTCCTCTTCACTGTCCACCTTGTTGCAGACCAAGACCACCATTTTTCCGTATCGGCGCAGCTTTTCAGCAACAATCTCATCCAGAGCCGTGAGGCCGCTTCGCACATCTACGATAAAAAGCACCACCTTCGCCGCTTGAATCGCAAAATCCACCTGTTCCTCCGCAGCATTAGCGATCTGCTTAGGCGTCATCTCCAACTCCATTCCAATTCCGCCCGTATCCAGAAGCACGTAATCGTCATTGACCTCCGTAGAGATCAAGTCACGCGTCACCCCGGGCATATCGTGGACGATGGACATACGCCGTCCACAAAGTCGATTAAAGAGGCGACTCTTGCCGACATTAGGACGGCCGACAAGGGCCACGGTGCGTGATGGATCGATCATGAAATATATTTATTGTGCTGCGCTAAGGCCGCAGATGAAAAACGAAACGGGGCAAATTGAGCCTATCCTTTTACTGCTTCCACGTATCGTTCAATACGATTGGTTGCCTCGAGGATGCGTTCATAACTCGTTGAGAAACTTGCGCGCACAAAGCCCGCCCCGCTTTCACCAAAGGCCGTACCGGGAACCACCGCCACTTCTTCAGCCTCAAGCAGACCTTTACAGAAATCAATCGAACTGAGTCCCGTTTTTTCAATACTTGGAAAGGCGTAAAAGGAACCCTTGGGCGAATGGCAGTCCAGGCCAATCTCATTAAAACGGCGCACAATCAAGTCGCGGCGACGATGATACGCCTCCTTCATTTGCTCCACTGCGGGAGTGCCGTTTTTGAGCGCCTCAATGGCGGCTTCCTGAGAAAGAATGGGGGCGCACAACATGCTGTATTGATGGACCTTCATCATAGCTTCGATCAAGACCTGCGGACCGCAGGCATAGCCGATCCGGAAACCCGTCATCGCAAAAGCCTTTGAAAAACCATGCAGGAAAATAGTGCGCTCCTGCATTCCGGGCAATGAGGCGATACTGGTATGCTCACCCTCAAAGGTGAGTTCCGAATAAATTTCGTCACTGATCACGAGCAGGTCTTTTTCCACCGCAAAGCGAGCCAACTGTTCCAACTTAGCGCGTTCGGTCACCCCTCCGGTCGGATTGGTGGGGAAATTCAACATGAGTACTTTGCAACCCGGCTCCCATGCCTTGGCAACCGCTTCGGGATCAATTCCAAAAGCATCCTTGGCAGAGGTCGCCACCGCAATCGGTTTGGCGTGTGCCAAGACAATACTGGGACTATACGAAACGTAACAGGGTTCGTGATAGAGCACTTTATCGCCCGGATTCAACACCGCCCGCAAGGCAATGTCCAAAGCCTCGGAAACGCCAACCGCCACGAGCACCTCGCGTTCGGGGTGGTAGCTCAAGCCAAAGTTGTTTTCCACGTAGCTGCTGATCTCACGGCGCAGGCGCAGCAAGCCCAGATTATCAGTATAACTGGTTATACCCTTCTCAAGGGCGAAAATCGCCGCCTCGCGGATATGCCAGGGCGTGACGAAATCCGGCTCGCCGATACCCAACGAAATCGCCTGTGGCATCTTCGCCACAATCGCAAAGAAATCACGAATCCCTGAGCGGGGCAGACCTTTTACATGGTCTGCCACAAACTGTTGCGATGGATCGGACATTACGGACTAACGGCGGGTTTGTCGCCGCTCTCGGTGGGTGATAACAAAAGATGCCCCTGCTCCTTGTAGGCGCGCAGCATGAAATGGGTCGCAGTCGAGAGCACTCCCTCCACGCTAGCAAGGCGTTCCGAAACAAAAGTCGCCACTTCGCGCAAATCCTTACCCTTTGCAAAGAGCAAGAGATCGTAAGCGCCCGACATCAAATAACAGGACTCGACGGCATCAAATTGGCTGATGCGTGCCGCCAGCCGGTCAAAGCCGCCCTCGCGCTCGGGGCTGATGCGTACCTCAATCACTGCGCGTACCAATTCGCCCTGGGCCCGCTCGGGATTGAAGACCGGACGCCAACCGAGCAGGATGTGCTCCGCTTGCAGGCGCTCAAGCTCCGCCGAGACCTCCGCCTCCGACTGGTTAAGAATTGAAGCCAGTTGGGCGGTGTCGAGGCGTTCGCCTTCCAGTAAAAGTTGCAGGACCGTTGTCATAACTGCCTAATAAGAGCGTTCTTCCAGAAAATTGCAAAAGCCAAAATCAGCTTATTGCACCCTGCCGGAATTAAGGAATTCCACGACCGCATCCCGCACGGCACGGCCCCCGTCCTCTAAAAGATAATGCCCGCAGTCTTCGTAAACCGTGGCCTCCGCCTGCGGAAAGATCGCCTGCCAACGTTTCAAGAAGTGACGATTAAAGCAGAAATCCCGAGCCCCCCAGAGCAAACGCACCCGCTTGTCCTGTAGTTTTTTCAATCCGGACTCCACCTCTGCTAAAGTTTCATAACTGCGGTGTTTGGCATTTAAGGGAATATCTTTCACAAAATTCCAGACTGCCACCCGGTCACGCCAATTGCGGTAAGGCCATAAAAATCCCTGCCGCACTTTTGGCGAAAGCGGTGAACGTACCGACATATTTGCCGCCGGGCCCGCAAAAGCGTTCAGCCCGCGAATCATAAACTCGCCTAAGATCGGTAGTTTCACCGCCCCAATCCGAAGCGGTATCCGTTTCGAGCAAAAGGCCGCCGTATTCAAAAGCACCAAACTTTCGAGCCGTTCCGGAGTCCGACCCGCCAGACCACAACCAATCGCCCCACCCCAGTCATGCACCACCAAACTGTACCGCTCAATTGCCAAATGCCCCAGCAAGGCCGAGACATCCGAAATTCGTTGTTCCAAAGTGTAGGGATAATCCTGTGGCTTGTCCGACAAGCCGCACCCGACATGATCCGGCACGATACAACGATAGCCCGCGCTCTTCAAACGCACGACCAAATCACGGTAAAAAAATGACCAGGTCGGGTTACCATGTAAAAGCACGACCACAGGTCCCTGACCTTCGTCGAGGTAGTGCATTTTAACACCGTCCTTCAGTTCCAGCAAATTGCCCGAAAAAGGATATTCAAACCGCACCTCCGGCGGTAATTCTGCCGCGCGTGAGATGCTCATCCCTCAGGCCACTCCAAAGCCAACATTAAACTACTCAAGCCGCTTCCGATTCCCAAAAGCGCCGCCCGTTGCCCGGGGGTATAGGCGCCCGCATCCATCGCCTGCGCGAGCGTCAACGGACACGATACCGAACCGATATTGCCGAGCGTTTCAAAACTTGAAAAATCCTTCTCCGCCGCCAGACCCAAGGCTTCAAACAAAGCCCGCGTGTGTGCCGAACCCACCTGATGCGTAATGACCCGATCGGGTGTCGAGGCATCCCAACCCGTCAGCTCACAAAAACGTGCCCAAGCCGCCTTCGCCACTCCGATGCCCGCCACCAGCAATTCCTCCGAATCGGTCAACATCGCCAAACCATCCCCCGAACTATCCCCCTCACATAGACCGCTGTGACTTGTGTCCGTCGCCACGGCCGCAGCACGCAACCGCGGACGCTTGGGCGCCAAATCCGCCCGGCACAACACCGCCGCCACGGCCCCCGCTCCGATCGTCAAATTCGCAAAATACGGTTTGATGCTCTTTCGCGTCTGCTCGGGATTCAATAATTCCGCGAGGGTATGCTCCATCAAAGGCCGTCCGTTTTCTCCCGAGCAAATCAAAGCCCGTTCGATTTGTCCGCTTTCGATCATGCTGCCCGCCACCACCATGGCATTCAAAAAACCCAGACAGGCATTTGAGAGATCGAAAATCTGTGTGCCTGCATCCAGACCCAGAGCTGCGTGCACGTAGGAAGCCGTCGCCGGTTCCAATCGGTCACGGCAGACCGCTGCATGTACGAGCAAATCCATCTCACTCCGCTCAAAACGTGTTTTTCCCAAGACTGCTTCCCCCGCCAGAGCCGAGGCTTCCGAAGCCCTAAATGCCACCGGCCAGAAACGCCGCTCCTTGATTCCCGTCATCAATTCCAAGCGACCCTCCGGCAATCCCAAGCGTTCATACAAGGGCGCCAAACGTTCCTCCACCGCCGCCGAGGTCCATACCTCCTCTGGCAGGGCATACGCCATTGATTCGATTGCCACTTGAGTAAAACGCATAAAGGGAACACTTAGCCTGAGCCCCGTACTCGAGACGAGGTTTTTCTTATCCTTCCTTCACGCCGCGCTGCTCCGGTCGCATGGCGAGACGCACCACTTCCTTGTCAAAGTAGTTGCGGTCCATCCCGGCGTTTACCACGAGACCTTGCCCATTGATTCCGCTGGAGGCGGAACTGAGCAGAAACGTTGCGGTATTGGCGACTTCCTGAGTGGTCAAATTTTGCTTCCGGAAGGTCAGTTTCTCAGCGTAGAGGTAACTTTCGAGGTAACCCGGGATGCCCGCGGAGGCACTGGTCTTGAGTGGCCCGGCGTTGACGGTGTTGAAACGCACGCGAGTATCGTCACTGAAGGATTTGGCGAGGTTGTGGCTCGCGGTTTCCAGCGCCGCTTTGATGGGCGCCATGTAGCCGTAGTTTTCTGCGGTCACGTCCGTAGAGGAGATTCCCATCGAAACGACCGAGGCCTCGTTACTGAGGTGCGGCTTGAAGGCGTTTGCCACTTCTACTAGGGAGAAAGCCGAGATCGCCGTCGCCTGCAGGAAGTCCTTTCGCGCAGTCTCATGAAAGGGCTTGAAGCCTTCTGAGTAATTGGCAAAGGCGATGGAGTGCAGGATGCCATCGAGCGGGCCGTGCTCCCGGCTGACGGTTTCCGCAAGGGCTTCAATCTGTTCGGGAAACTCCACATCGCAGCAATACGCCTTCCGTTCACCGAGTAACTTTTGGAGGCTTTCCAGGCGTTTGGGTGAACGTACGCTGTGGATAACCTCCGCACCCTCCGCTTCCAGCGCCTGCGTGACTGCCCATGCGACGCTCTTGCGATTTGCCACCCCCATCACGAGGAAGCGTTTACCTTCAAAATTCAGGAAGCTCATGCGCCTGCCTCCGGTTCCAGCATCGCCAGTGCAAATTCTATGGTGAGTGCGGGCTTTCCATCCTTAAGCACTTTTCCCTTGAGAAAGAAAAATTTACTGAGGGTCTCGAGCATGGTGACTTCAATCGTTACCACGTCACCAGGCTTCACCATTTGTTTAAAGCGGGCATCGCGTATACGTGAAAGCACCGGCGTGACATCATTCAAAGAACGCCCCTCCTTTTCGATTTGCTTGGCGAGGTAAATAGCACCCGTCTGAAAGCAAGCCTCACAGAGCAAAACCCCCGGCATGATGGGATTACCCGGATAGTGACCCTCAAATTGTGGTTCTTCCGCGCGGATGGTGCGCGTGCAAGTGGCACCATCCTCACGGATTTCCTCAATAGTATCAATGAAGAGAAAGGGCGGGCGGTGGGGTATGCTGCGTAGTATTTCGTCCATAGCTCCAGTCAATGGCGTAAACCGCGAATTGCACGAAAGAAATTAACCCCCCTTCGCTGTCGCTAGTGACGACCGGATAACCTCCGCAGCCGCCAGTCCTGACAGCGCAGCCCCTTCGACCCGCGGACCGCCAAAGGCGTCCCCCGCCAAAGTCAGGTTCATGGCACCATTCCGGTAGCAAGGCTCCTTAAAAGGATTTAACGGCAGGGTATAGCCCCAGCGGTGGCAGGTAAACTCCGCTACCCCTTCACCCAACCAAGGTTTCGCCGCCTCCAGCATCAAGCCCCCACGTTCCTCATCCGAACTGTCCCAATGCCGTTCCGCAAAGGCCGAACTGGCGTGCAAGGTAAGTGCCGGCTCCGACGAAATTCCTTTTTGTTGATTATCTGCAACCCACACCAAAGCATCCTCATCTAGCTTGAGGCATCCCGGGGCAGGCACTGCGCTCGCTCCTTTGAGCCGTACTAAAGTCGCCAAACCCTTTTCGTAGCGCACTGCCTCCAGAGTCGCCCGCGTGCCATTTGTTACCCAGCGCAATCCACTCGTATCCAATAAAGCCCAGGCCTGCGGGAGCGGCGTGCTCAAAACCAACTCCCGACCGCAATAACGATTCCCCCCATCACTTTCCGCAAGCCATACTCCATCCACCCGTTGCAAGGAAAGCAACCGAACTGAAGGTGTCACATCCAGTTCACGCGCTAAAAACTTAGGTACCGCATTCATGCCATCCACCCCGCAGTAACGCGGATAACCCTCAGGATTGCTATCCCAGGGAGCCTGCCGAAACCATTCCCGCACCGCGCCCGCCGCAAGCATACGATCGACCCATGCCCGCCAGCGCGCATCCCGCACCGTGAAAAACTGCGCCCCATGATCAATCCGCGTTGCGCCCATCCCTCGACGGGTCGACATGCGACCACCCGGCCCCCTGCCCTTGTCGAGTACTGCCACCCGCATGCCCGCTGCATGTAATTCCGCTGCGCATAACAAACCGGAGATCCCTGCTCCAATTACCAAGACATCTTTTGTATCCATATAATAATTACAAAACGGATCGCAGGGCATCACCGATCTTGGGTTGCGCCCAGTCAAAACCAACTGCCTCCAAGACACCCGGCCGGATATCCAAATCCGATAAAATAACCTCTTTTGCCATTTCTCCAAAAGCCAGTCGCAGTGCAAAAGCCGGGGTCGGAAGTATTGCAGGACGTTTCAAGGCCGCGCCCAGTTCCCGCGCAAAGACCGCGCCACTTGTCGGTTCAGGTGCCACCGCATTCACTGGTCCCGCCAGCGCAGAATCCTCCACCGCCCGCACATAAACCGAGACGAGATCGCCCATCGAAATCCAACTCATCTGTTGACGCCCACTCCCAATCGGGCCGCCTAAACCCAGTCTGAAGGGCGGCAACATCTTTGCCAATGCCCCACCCTCTGCGCTCAAAACAATCCCGGTGCGCAGCATCACCAAACGTCCTCCCGCAACTGCCCATGGCCCGGCGGCGGCTTCCCATTCACGGCAAACCGAAGCAAGAAAACCCTCACCCAATGCACTCTGCTCGTCCTGTTCCCCTACTTCCGAGAAACCATAATAATTGATTCCCGATGCCATGATGATATCCGGTCGGGCTTCCCGCTCTAGAAGGGCGCATACAAGTAATTCGGTTCCCTTGACCCGACTGTTGCGAATCTCGCGTGCTACCGACGCGGTCCAGCGTTGCGCCACGTTTTCGCCCGCCAGATGCACGACCGTATCGACAGCCTCAAGGACAGATCGATCCAGATAATCGCTCGCCGGATCCCAGCACCCCGCGCCAGTTCCACGCGCCAGTCGCCGCACTGTATGACCTTTGGCTTCCAACTCCGGACAAAGCGCCCGACCGACCAGGCCACTCGCCCCGGTCACTAAAATCGTCTTTTTTTCAGACATCAGACCGCCTCTACAGGGTTCTTGAACTTTTCAAAAGCAGCTAGAGCGCGCTCCCGACCCGCTTGGTGATCAATCACCGGACGCGGGTAAGTCACTCCTAACTCAACCCCTGCCGCTTCAAGCACCGACTCGGGCGCTTCCCAGGGCGTGTGAATATACTTTGCAGGCAACTTCGCCAGTTCCGGTACGTAGCGCTTCACATAAGTACCGATCGAATCAAATTCCCCGCCCTGTATCATGGGATTGAATACCCGAAAATACGGCGCGGCATCGGCCCCGCAACCGCCGCTCCATTGCCAACCGAGGGAGTTGCTCGCCAAATCGGCATCCACCAAGGTATCCCAGAACCAAGCCGCTCCGGCTTTCCAGTCCTGCAGGAGGTGCTTTACCAGCAACGAAGCCACAATCATGCGCACGCGGTTGTGCATCCAACCGGTCGCGTAGAGTTCCCGCATCCCGGCATCTACAATCGGGTAGCCGGTTTGTCCTTTCTGCCAGCGCTCCAATAAATCCGCATCGGCTTCCCACGGAAAATCCGAATACTGCGCCTGCAGGGGTTTGTCGGAAGTGTGCGGAAAATGAAAGAGTACATTATAGGCAAATTCCCGCCAGTAGATCTCCTTCAAATAAACAAAAGGGCCCTTCTCTTTTAAATCACTGCGCCCTTCCAATGCCGCCACCACCTGACGTGGCCCGATGAGACCACTCTGTAAATATGGTGACAATTTTGAACTCCCCTCCATCCCGGGTATGTTGCGGTCTTCATTGTAATGGGTCACCGGACCATCCAGAAAACGATCCAGTCGCGCCTGCGCCCCGGCTTCGCTGATGTCCCATTCCGCAATCATCCCACGCCACCAGTCGCGCTCGGGAAGTAAATCCAAGGCCTCCAAAGCCTCGCTCTCCAATTCCAAATCCGACCACTGGGCTGCCTCGGGATCAAACTCCACAGGAGCCGCCACGGGTCGATCCTGAATGGATTTGAAGTAAGGTGAGTACACCTTGAAAGGTCCACCCGATTTATTCGCCACAGTGTGTGGTTCATTCAACAAAGCGCTATTGAAAGTCTCCACCTTTAAGCCCTCTGCCCGTAATTCCAGTTTTAAGTCCGCGTCCAAAGCGCGCAACTTCGGTTCGTAGCGGCGATTCCAATAGATAGCCCCCGCACCCGTCGCGGTGATCACTTCCTGCAAAACGTCTGCGGTCGATCCTTTTCGTATGATCAAACGCCCACCGTGTTGCCCTAATGCTCCAGCCAGACTTTCCAGGGCGTGGTGCAGCCAAACCTTCGCCGCTCCCCCGGGTGCCCAGGTGCCGTAAGCTTCCTCGTCCCAAATGTACAAAACCACCACCGGAACACCCTGCCCTATCGCAGTTGAGAGCGCAGCGTTGTCCCTAAGGCGCAAATCATTGCGTAACCAGACGATATGGGGTGCGTGTAACATGTGAATATACCGTGTTTAAACCCAAAAACTTACTTCAATAGCGACATTTATCACGGCTTGCCAGCAGGCGTCTTGGCGGCATGGTTAGCGCTATGGAAACCCTTACTGCCATTCGCGAGCGACGCTCTGTTAAATACTTCGACCCGGACCACGCCATGAGCGAGGCGGAGATCCGCCAACTCCTCGAGGCGGCCCTCTGCTCACCGACCTCTTTCAACATGCAGAACTGGCGCTTCATCGCGGTGACCGACCCCGATAAAAAAGCCGCCCTACGCGCCGCCGCCTGGAATCAGGCACAAGTGAGCGAAGCCTCCCTCACCCTCCTGATCTGCGCGAACCTCGACGCCCACCAAAATGCCGGACGTTATTGGAAGGATGCCCCCGATCCCGTTCGCGAGGTCATCGTCCCCATGATCGAACCCTTCTATGGTGACAAAGCGGAACTTCAACGAGACGAAGCCATGCGCTCGACTGGCATTGCTGCCCAAACCATCATGCTCGCCGCCAAAGCGATGGGCTACGACTCCTGCCCCATGATCGGATTCGACCCTTCAAAAGCCGCGGAAATTATCGACCTTCCCGAGCGCCATATCATGGCCCTCATGGTAACCATTGGCAAAGCCCTCAAGCCCGCCAATCCGCGCCCGGGACAACTCCCCTACGAAGCGGTTGTTCACCGCGACAGTTTCCCGCGTCCCTAACCTTCCGCGCGCTTGCGGGCATCTGCTTCGATCGCCGCGCCAAGACTTTGCATCTGCTCGGCGGTAGCGGCCTTGACCGCAGGCAATTCGCCCGCTTCGGTCACACTTTGCTTTGCAAAAAGGTAAGATTTTATTTTGGGTTCGGTACCGGAACCACGTACCGCAAAGCTGTATCCATTTTCCAATTCCAGGAAATAGAAATCCTGAGGGGGAATTACTTTACCGTCGATATCGAGGATTTGATCACGCCCGAAATCAGTGGAGCCAATAACTTTTAAGCCCCCGAGTTCCTCCGGCATGTTGCTGCGGTAGGATGCGATGATATTGGCAATCTTCAGGCTACCGGCGGCGCCTTCGTAATAAAGATTTACCGTACTTTCCTGATGATACCCATGCTCCATGTACAGCGAGTCGAGGTGCTCGGGAATCGTCATGCCCTGCGACTGCAAGTAAGCCGCCATCTCGCAAAACATCACCACCGCCGCGTTGGCGTCCTTGTCACGCACCCGGTCGCCGGACAGGTAGCCATAGCTTTCTTCGCCGCCAAAAATAAAGAAGGTGGCATATTCCAACATGAGATCCGCGCGCGTCCAGATATCGCAATGGTCAAAATCCACAGCCATTCCTTCTTTCTCAAGCAAGCCCGCCTGCATCTCCGCTTCGTAATCGGCTAGTTTTTCGCCAATCCATTTAAAACCGGTGAGGGTATTCACTGTCTTCACTCCGTTCGCGCTGGCAACTGCTTCCTGCATGGGACTGGTGACAAAGGTTTTAATGATCGCGGCGCGAGGGCTGCCTTCCGGCGGAATGACGCCCGCTTCCTTGAGGGTGGTAATACGGTAATCCGCGAGAAGGGTACCGATTATATTCCCGGTCAAGAGCACAAGTTTGCCCTCGGCATTGCGAACCGCGACGCCCATGCGGTCGGCATCGGGATCGGTCGCCAAAACGATTTGGGCATCGCTTGCTTCCGCGCGAGCAATTGCCATTTCAAGCGCCTCGGCATTTTCGGGATTGGGAGAGACCACCGTGGGGAACCGGGCATCCTGGGCGGCCTGTTCGGGCACTTCCACGACCTCGACCCCCATGTTTTTAAGGGCGGGTATCGAACTGATCCCACCAGTTCCATGAATAGGGGTAAAGACAACCTTGAGGGCTTCTTTTCGCATCCCCTCCGGATCGAGCACGTTGGATTCCACCACCGCAAGGTAGGCGTCGTCAGCCTCGGCACCGAGCGTGATGACCCGCGAGAGATCCAACTCAAGGAAAGGGGGTATGGTTTTTAAATCAACAGCCTGTACCTGCTCCACGATGGCTTCCGCATGGGGCGCGACCACTTGAGCGCCGTCTCCGAAATAAACCTTAAACCCATTGTCATGCGGCGGGTTGTGGCTTGCGGTGATCACCGCACCGCAATGGGCATGGTATTCGCGGACTGCAAAGCTCAATTGCGGAGTGGAGCGCGGCCCGTCAAAGATGAGCGCCTGACCGCCCAGCTTCGTCCAGGTAGAGGCCGCCAACAAACAGAAATGGCGCGAGAAATGACGGACGTCATGGGCGATCACAAATCGCGGACGATCCAAAGATCCCGTCCCCGCAAGATAAGCACTCACATATTGGTAGAGTCCAATGGTAGCACGCACGATGTTGAAATCATTAAGGACATTGGTACCCACCGCGGCATATGCCGGAGAGCCGGCTTCGTTCGGGGATCCCTTCTCCACTGAGGTGCTGACCTTGCCAATCGTACGACCCCGCATGCCTCCGGTACCAAAAGCCAACTCTCGGTAGAAACGGTCGTTCAATTCTTCCCATGCACCTTGCTTGACCAATTCCGCGATACTGGCACCCGCCCATTCCGGGAGGTAATCAGCCTGCGCCCAGACGTTTAAATTTTCTGCGGTGCTTTCCAGCAAGTCGCCGGCAGCAGCCGCAGCCTGTATCTTTTTAATGATGCCCATAGTTACCAAATACGACTCTTTTATGCCTCAGCGTTCCATTGCTTGGCAATCTGAAACGAGTTCTCGGAGGAATAATTCGCCCTCTCAAGGCAATCAGACGGAGGGATCCAAATCGTGCAAGACTTGTGCAACCAACTCCGGAACACTCAAGTCCATACGCTCGGCCATTTCCTTGAGTTTAGCATACGTTACTTCATTCACTTCCAAGCTTATTTATTCCAGGACAGTCCCCGCGCAGATAGAGGGCCTCTTTTGTATGGTTAACCACTGCGCGAGAAAATCGGCGCGGTCAGCCGCAAAACGCGGGCTGATCTCAAATTGAAACGCCGGTAAGCCGGTGGCGTCGGTCTCGATTACCTCTCCGGCAGCACGGAGCCAGGCGGCGAACATGCGGCATTGATCGTCGGCGCAGGTCTCCGGAGAGTCCACCCCCTCGGCGTTCTTAACAGGACTGAAGTCCTCACTGCGGGCGGCCTCAATAATAACGGGGTTCTTTGCCAAGGGAAGGGCATCAAAAACAAACATCTCAAATTTCACGCCATTGGGACCCTCCGGTTGAACGATTGCCCCATCGGCGTTAAGGTAAGGTATCTTTTTATTCGCGCGGTGAAATGGGAGGGCGTTTTCAGCATGGTTGCCTCCCGAACGGGCAATGAACTCGCGATCAAAGACATGGATCGCAACGCTACCGGCACGAAAACGCAATTCGCCGTCGGCATCGGTAGCCGCCTGCATAGCCTCGGGCATATCGCTGTATTCCACCACGATATTGCGGCCCCCCTGCACACAGAAGTGCCCAACCTTTTCGAGCGGATAAGCCTTGGGGACCATCTTGGAGGATAGTTCCGATTCGCCAAGGAGGTGGAAACCGACAAAGGCAGGGTCGATGCATTGCACGATGGGATTATCGACCTGAAAGTAACTGACGGTATCGATGCCGAGCGTCCGCATGGTATCGACCGCACCACTGCGCACCAGGGCACGGAGGGATCCGCCGTGTCCATCCGGAGTCATGGCAATACGTCCTTTTTCGGAAAGAATGATTTTACCCTCAAGATCGACTGCGGGGACGAGGCCCTGTACAATGAAATGCACCTGTGCTTTCGGGAGCCCAAAATAATCCGCAGCTTCAAAGGCTTCCACGGTAGCGGCATTGTTGATCTCGCTGGTCAGGATAAACCAATGAATAGGGGCGCCAAAACGTTCGCTACTGCGGGCAATTTTCTCGGCGAAAACCTGACAGAGGGTCTTTTGAGTGACGGGAGTTACCGGGTAGGTTCCCTTGGGGCCGTCGTAACCCAGACGAGTGCCCTGCCCGCCCGCGACACAAAAGGCCGCAACCCGACCCGCGGCAATAGCTGCTGCCCCCGCCTCACGCGCGGCTTCCCATTGAGCGGCATCGCCCCCGTTTTCCGGGAGCGCCTCATACGGAGCCGGTTCGAGCCCGTCCAAGGGTACGCTACTTTCGCCTGAACCAAAGACATGCTCCTGAACCAAATTCTCAACCTCCTTTAAATCAATGGTGGCCGCCTGTGCGAGCAGCGCGGCCTGGTCGGTCGGATCTAATGCCTGGTAATACTTGAAGACCTGTCCCTGTCGGGCGGCTTCAAAAGTTTGCATGATATTTTCAGCATTTGGCGTGTTGTCCATAACGCCAAGGTTTTAAGTTTTCCTATATAAATAGCAAACTTACAAACGCCTGAAAAACGAAAAATCAGCGCTCCCTCACTCGGGCGTAAAACGAAACAGGATTTCATCGGGCCGTGTATAACCGAGACGGTCGCGTGCTACCCGTTCGAGAAATTCCGGATCTTCCACCAGACGCCCAAGATAGCCCTCCTTTTGATTGAATTCCAATTCTGCCTGCCTCAATTTCGCTTCCAAACGTGCTTCCCGCTCTTGGAATTGAGACAACTCGCGCTGGGTTTGCAAAAGAATGCTGCCGAAAAATATAACCAGAATCAAAAGCGCCCCCGAGAGCATCAGGAGAATCACACGCTCGGGTTTTAATGGCTTTTCCCTCTTCAGCATAGTTTTAGGTTATGGCAACCTTGCATGAAAGGAAGCCAATTCTACCCATGGGTTTTTTTGTCGCAAGCGTGCGATTAAAGCGCGGCAAGAGCGGCATTAAAGGTTTCACTGGGGCATAGCGCAGCGGCGGCCAGGGCAGCATCAGGACGGTAGTAACCACCGATATCCATCGCTGACCCCTGAGCCGAGTTGAGCTCCGCGACGATAGCGTCCTCCGATGCCGAAAGACTTTCGGCTAACGGGGCGAAACGGGCTTGCAGTTCGGGATCTTCCGTTTGCGCGGCGAGAGCCTGTGCCCAGTAGAGGGTGAGATAAAAATGACTTCCCCGGTTATCGAGTTCCCCGACTTTTCGGGAGGGCGATTTATTGGTTTCCAGGAATTGCGCGGTGGCGGCATCGAGCGTTTGAGCGAGGACGGCCGCTTTAGGGTTGTGGTGTACGCTGGCAAGGTGCTCAAGGGAGACACCCAGGGCAAGGAATTCTCCAAGGGAATCCCAGCGGAGGTGGTTTTCCTTTTCAAATTGCTGGACGTGCTTGGGCGCGGAGCCGCCCGCGCCGGTCTCGAAGAGTCCACCCCCATTCATGAGCGGCACAATGGAGAGCATTTTGGCACTGGTGCCGAGTTCGAGAATTGGGAAAAGGTCGGTGAGGTAGTCCCGGAGGACGTTTCCAGTGACGGAGATGGTGTCTTCCCCTGTCTTGGCGCGCTCGAGGGAAAGACGAGTGGCTTCGACCGGCGAGAGGATTCGGAGGTCGAGTCCGTCGGTGTCGTGGTCTTTGAGGTAGGCTTCAACCTTGGCGATGAGTTGGGCGTCGTGTGCCCGCTCGGGGTTGAGCCAGAAGACGGCGGGGGCACCGGTGGCGCGGGCGCGGTTGACGGCGAGTTTGACCCAATCGCGGACGGGTGCGTCCTTGACCTGGCAGGCACGCCAGATGTCGCCCGCCTCAACTTGATGGCTTAGAAGCACCTCACCCGATGCATTGACGATGCGGACTTCACCCGCTTGTGGGATTTCAAAGGTCTTGTCGTGTGAGCCGTATTCCTCGGCCTTTTGAGCCATGAGCCCAACATTGGCAACGCTGCCCATGGTGGCAGGATCGAAAGCGCCATTTTCCTTACAAAAGGCGATCGTCTCGGCATAAACCCCGGCGTAGCAACGGTCGGGAATGACAAAGTTGGTGTCTTGCAATTCGCCGTCCTTATTCCACATTTGCCCGGAGGTGCGAATGGCAGCGGGCATGGAGGCGTCGATAATAACATCGCTGGGAACATGAAGATTGGTGATACCCCGATCGGAATCAACCATGGCGAGGTCGGGACGGGTTTCGTAGACCGCCGCGAGATCTGCCTGAAGGGCTTCTTTTTGATCTGCCGGGAGGGTCTCGATTTTTGCGAGGAGGTCACCCAGTCCGTTATTCGGATCGACACCGAGTTGAGTCAGGGTCTGGGCGTGTTTTCCAAAGACAGCATCATAAAAGACCGTCACGGCGTGACCAAAAATAATGGGGTCGGAAACCTTCATCATGGTGGCCTTCATATGAAGGGAGAAAAGGAGCCCTTCCTTTTGGGAAGATTCTATTTCATTCACGAGAAAGGCACGAAGGGCCTTGGCGCTCATGAAGGTCGCATCCAGGATTTCACCGGCCTGTAATTGCAGGCCCTCCATAAGTAAAGTCTGCGAACCATCTGCGGCGATATGTTCAATGCGAGCGGTTGTTGCTTCGGGAACTGTCAGGGATTGCTCGTTCGCAAAGAAATCCTGTGCGGGCATACTGGCAACCCGGGATGTGGAATCGGCAGACCAGGCACCCATCCGGTGCGGGTGATTGCGGGCGTATTGTTTGACGGCAGGGGCGCAACGGCGATCGGAATTACCTTCCCGGAGAACAGGATTTACGGCACTGCCTTTAATTTTGTCGTAACGCGCCTTGGTGGCGTGCTCTGCTTCAGTGCGTGCTTCTTCAGGATAATCGGGCAAGGCGAAACCCTGAGCCTGAAGCTCCTTGATACATGCCTGCATTTGCGGAATGGATGCCGAGATATTCGGAAGCTTAATTATATTGGCATCCGGAGTTTTCGCCAGTTCCCCAAGCTCGGCGAGCGCATCGGGCACCACTTGGTCGGGCTCGAGGCAATCGGAAAAATTCGCAAGGATGCGACCCGCCAAGGAGATGTCGCGGGTTTCGATCGCGACTCCGGCAACCGTCGCAAAGCGTTCGATCACCGGGAGCAGTGAATGGGTGGCAAGGGCAGGTGCCTCGTCCGTGATAGTATAAATAATTTTTGCGTTTTTGCTCATGGCAGAGATTTCAACTAACGGTTTGCACAGAAACGAGTCAATCGTTCCAAGCCTTTTTCAATAACCTCGTCGGAGGTTGCATAACTGAGACGCATATAACCCGGAGCGCCAAAGCCCTCTCCCGGAACGACTGCGACTTTTTCGGTTTCAAGGAGTTCGGTGGCAAAATCGGCGGCACTCATGCCGAGCGCTTCCATTTTGGGAAATAAATAGAAAGCACCCTCGGCGCGGGCGCACTCCAGGCCGTCAATTCCACGCAAGCCCTCAAGCAAACGCAGGCGACGTCGGTCAAAGACTTCCAGCATTCCGGAAATCGCAGTTTTAGACGCTTCCCAGTTTTGCATGGCGGCCAAGGCTCCATATTGCGCGAAGGTGGTGGCGTTGGAACTGGTCTGACTTTGAAGACTGGCAACTGCTTTGGCGACCTGTGGGTTGGCAACAAGGGTCCCCAGACGCCAGCCAGTCATTGAAAAAGTCTTGCTGAAGCCCGCCACGGTAATGGTAGCAGCCGCAGCCTCTTTGGAAAAAGATGCGGGACTTACATGCTTCACCTCATCGTACAGCAAGTATTCGTAGATTTCATCTGACATTATATAAATGCCAGCTTCAAGCGCGACCTCTACCAGCGCGGCGAGTTCTGCTTCCTGATAAATAGCTCCGGTGGGATTTGAAGGGCTATTGAGGATCATCATGCGGGTACGGGGAGTAATGGCCTCACGCAACTGCTCCGCAGTGATTTTAAAACCACTCTCCTGACCGGCAAAGACGACCTTGGGAACTCCCCCCGCAAGCTTCACCATTTCGGGATAACTCACCCAATACGGGGCGGGAATGATAACTTCGTCGCCGGGACTGATGGTGGCGAGAATCGCCAAGTAACAGGAAAACTTTCCACCGGGACTAACGATCACTTGGCTGGCCTCTACTCCTTCGATGCCATTATCGGAACGGTATTTCTCAGCGAGGGCGGCACGGAGGTCGGGAATACCCGGCGCGGGGGCATATTTTGTTTTGCCACTAGCCAAAGCTTCCGCACAGGCGGCTTTAATGAATTCCGGGGTATCAAAATCCGGCTCACCAGCACCAAATCCACAAACGTCTTCACCGGCAGCCTTGAGGGCTTTTGCCTTGGCATCAACTGCGAGCGTGGGAGAAGGCGCGACATTGCGGGCCCAGGACGAGAGAGGAGTTACGTTTGTATCAGTCATAAAAATAAAAAGCGCTCCCGGCGCTTGTCGAAAGTATCGACAGTACCGAGAGCGCTGAGTGAAAACTTCTGTTTTGGCAAAAGCAAGCCTAGCCTAAGAAGGGAGTCCGAAACTCATTACTTCTTACGACGCTTGACCGCTTTCTTCTTGGGAGCCTTTTTAGCGGGCGCCTTCTTTTTAACGGCTTTTTTGGCAGGTGCCTTTTTCTTAACCGCTTTCTTTACGGTTTTCTTTTTGGCGGCTTTTTTAACAACCTTCTTTTTGGCCGCTTTCTTAACAACCTTCTTTTTCACTGCTTTTTTAACAGCCTTCTTCTTGGCTACCTTCTTTTTAGCAGGAGCTTTTTTGACGGCTTTCTTTTTGACAGCTTTTTTAACAACCTTCTTTTTCACTGCTTTTTTAACAGCCTTTTTCTTGGCTACTTTCTTTTTAGCAGGAGCTTTTTTCTTAACCGCTTTCTTTACGGCTTTCTTTTTAGCAGCTTTTTTGGCAGGTGCCTTTTTAGCAGCTTTTTTTACGACTTTTTTCTTAACAGCCTTTTTCTTGGCTGGTGCTTTGCGGGCGGCTTTTTTAGTCGCCTTCTTTGTGGTTACTTTTTTCTTAGGCATAGTATTCGTTTTGGGGTTAGTAGAATCTACTTGGGAAAATTCGAGCAAGGCCTCACGAAGGATCTCACCGGCGCTTACCTTGTACTTGCGGCTTAACTGTGCCAATTGGCGGCGCAGTTCATTCGGCAAGCGAACAGAAATTTGACGATGAACCCTGACTTTTTCAGCAAGACGGTTGGGTTTAAAGGAAGCGAGGGCATGCCGTACAATTTCGCTGAAAGATCCTACCCCACTCTGTCGTTGGAGTTGTTGCAACTTGATTAGTAAATCCTGTTGCAGGTCAAAAGTAATAGGGCTGGTCGCAACTTGAGTCATAGGATAGTTACGAGTAAAAAGAAGTGACTGCAGCAAGAGGATTGTCAATACATTTCCCGACGCATGATGCACTTACAAATCGGTGAATTGATCCGGCGAAAGCAACGGAGGTTCCTCTAAACTTTGAGGATCAAAAACATCTTCGGTAAATTGCAAACCTACCGCCGCCGCAATGACCCGAAAACGAGTGCGCTCACCGCTGGCAGTATCACCAAGGGTAATTCGTTTTACGATGTATTGTGCCTGCACTTTTTTAAAACTTTCTACTTTTAAATGCGTGAGGACTTCTTGGTTTGTATCCAAATTTTCGATACGCAAGAGAGCTTGATATTGACTATCGAGCCCCATTCGCACGGCATGCACCTGCGGAATATTTACGGTGGCGGGCGGGTACATCAGGAATTGCTGCACGAGGCGCGTACCGATGGCCTTGGGACCCTCATATTGGTACTGATCCCAGTAAACAAAGGGCATGAGCAGGTCAAAGGGACGATACAGAACGCCTTCAAAGAGCGGTTCCATCAGGCCGGCAGCTCCCAAAGGGACAAAGGGATCCCCTTGTTTTACCCGCGCCCACACTTGTGATTGCGGGCCATTCTGAGCAATCCATTCCAAGCGTCGCCCTTTACGGGTTTCTTCCTGCACATTGACGGGCTCAATAGCAAAACGGGTGACCGGGCCGTTCTCATTCCAAGAACCCCAAAGGGTTCCCTCGTAACGCACGGTGCGCCCACGACGCGGGAGGTGTTCTAAGATAAACTTGAAACAAAAATCTCCCTGCAGACGTTGACCCCGAAAGTTTTCCAAAAAAGGCTGCACAGCATCCGGCTTTAAGGCTTCGGCAAATCGCGGGCGTGCCCCATCTCCCGAAGCTTCATATTGCGGCAAAAGAAAAATAAAAAAAAGGCCACACACATACCCGCAAGTATGGAATGACCGGAGCATTCTTTTTGGAATGCGTTTATTGATTGAAAACATTAAGGCTTCGGCAGGGCGTCAACGGCATCCGTTTGAGCTTCCACCGCTTCGGCATTACTTTCAAATAAATCATCGGCGGTACTGACTTCAACCTCGGCTTCAACTGGAGCAAGCGCAACTGCTTCTGGCGCATCGGTGGTAGTTGCTTCAGCAGCGGGGGCGGAAAGGAGAATTGGATCGACCGCTTCAAGCTTCTCGCTTGAGTTCGCTTGGATCAAAAGAAAGAGCACCAAAGCCAAAAGAAAGAAAACGATAATGGTGTAGATGGTCGTTTTAGTAAGGACGTCGTTGGTATCGGCACCAAAGGCAGATTCAGCGGCACCGCCACCAAGGGCTGCGCCCATGCCCCCACCCTGACCGGTCCGTTGCATAAGGACAATCAAGACCACAAAGCCAGAAGCCAGAAGGAGAAGTAAAATTAAAAGACTGATGAGAAGTTGCGACATATTCTGTGGTGGTAATACCGAAAAACAAGACCATGAGGAGCATGGAGCTGAATTCAAGCGAGAAATCAAAGGGGGAATCGAGCCTGAAAGTTCAATTTCGTTTTGACAGGGCGGGCAAGAGGAAGTTTCTATATTCCCATACGTATGGAACCCGCAGTCTACCAGAAATTACTTAGCAAAGGTCAAATCGCGCTCGGCGTGGTACTGTCCTTGGCATTCTACGCCTACATGTCGGTCACTCTGGTGCCCTACACTTTTTCCCCGGATCCCATGATCGCGCAAATGCAGGCTTGTTTTGCAGCGGTTCCAGTGACGACAACGTTTTGGTTTTCGGCCAATATGTTCATGATCGTACTGGCGGACCAACGGAAACAAAAGCAGGCCTCCAATCAGTAGTAAGCGCACCTGACACAACCAGCAAGCAGCGTCCCACCGGACGCTTTTTTTGTGCCCTGCCTAAAGGGCGGGGTTTAACTTTCAGTGGCTTGGCGTCGTGCTTCAATGCGCGTACCCACCAGAATGGCAAATTCATATAAGCCATAGAGGATTGCGGTGGTAAGCGGCAGGGAAAGAAAATCGCCGCCGGGCGTAAGAAAAGCGGAAAAGACCATCATGCCCACAAAGACAACCCGGCGAATGGATTTTAACTGAGCGGTCGCAAGGATTTGAATAAAGACCAGGATCACTAATATAAGCGGAAACTGAAAAATCGCACCCGTGGCGAGCGAGAACCAAACTACCATATTGTAATACTCTGAAGCTGCCAAAAGCACCTGGAAATCCATCAATTGATTGAACTTAACCGAAACGGTGAGGGTCAGGGGAAGGATAACAAAAAAAGCGACGGCCACCCCAAGCAGGAACAAAATAAAAGCGGCGAGACAGGCAGGGCGCACGACCTTGCGTTCGCGCTCGGTGAGACCGGGCGCTACGAAACACGCGAGAAAATAAAGCACGAAGGGCATCGAAAGCACCAGACCCCCCAACAGAGCGATCTGGATAAAGACCGAGAAGACCCCCATCGGTTTGTAGGTGATTAGTTTTTGCGCCACCAAATCAGGCGATCCATAGGCTTGCACGAGCGGCATTTGCAGCAAGCCGCCAATTTTGGGCATCAAGACCACTACCACAACCACACCAAGGACAAAGGCCAACAAGCTTCGCGCAACGGTCCAACGAAAATCCTCCATGTGCTCCAAAAAGCTCATCGAGTCCTTCCCGCCATCCACCGCAACCGATTCCTCCGGAAATAAATCTTCCGGAAAAGATTCGGAATTGTCACCGTGCTCAGGCTGAGCCTCTGGATCGTCCTCATACATAACACCTCAATTAGCCCCCATTCTATCATCGAGGCAATCCATTATAGCAGGAAGGTAAGATTCCGATCTATATAATTTACATTTTAGGCTTATATGATTATATATGTGAAATATGCACACAAAGACGGTATCGGATTGCGAGTCGGGCTTGGCAATCTCCCTCTGCCTTTTGATGGTGGGACTCTTGCTGAGCGTCTGCTTGAGCTTGAGTCTGTTTTTAGAAGTGGAACAGGCATCCGGTTATCGCCAAATGGAAAACCTGCAACTACGCCAGCACGCACGACTCGCCTTAATGCTGGCAGCAGGAAACCTTCAAGCAAGGCTCGGCCCCGACCAACGCGCCAGCGCCCGCGCCGACTTATCCGCCCAGCCCGCCCGCTGGATTGGGGTCTGGAGCACTGAAACACCTGAAGCGGCCCCGCATTGGCTGGTTTCAGGCAGACAACCCATTCCCACGGAAGCGCCCCCCAAAGGGGAGTATGAATTCTTCCCAGGCTATGACCACGACCGAGATGGAGATTACACTGACTCACAGGATGTGCCGCCTGCCCGTGCCCCGTGGCAACAGGTCAATGATTCCCTGGAAATAGCCTGGTGGATTGAGGATCACGGTCTGCGGGCTCCCCTCGCCTACACCGAGGGCATCGAAGACGCCCTCCTGAACGAGGCGACCCTGCCCTACCTTGATTATCCCAACGCGACCCTTGAGCTCGCGCAAAGCCAGCACGATCCCATTTTTGACTGTACCGATCTCTATGACTGCACCGCTCCCAACCCATTGGTGAAGGCCGCCCTGCAAGCCGCGCAGGATTTCCCCGAATTGCAGTACTCCTTGAGTACTCTCAAAACCCCGCCAACCAACGCAGTCTGGAAACGTCTGCGTGCCAGCCGGAGCCTGCGCAATGCCTTCGTCTTGAGCAACCCCATCACTGGTGGCCTTAAAAAGGATCTCAGTTTTATCAAAACCCTCGATCTCGACAGCCTAAGCAATGCCGAACTCCAGAAACTTTATCCCGAGCCGGAGGGACTCATCAACCGCGCCCTTGCCACTTGGATTCAGACCCTTCGCCCGGAGGACACGCGGGGCAACCCAATCGAATACGGCATCTATCCTCCCCTCATCGGAAGCGACGGCAGCAGTCCACGTTTTACCCTCGCTCCCATACTCACGGAATTTCGTTTCAGCGCCGGCGTCGCGGCCGATCGTGATTCCGCGGCCGGTGACCTTTACCTCGTTGATAAATGCTACCTTGAACTCTGGAATCCCCACACCATTCCCCTTCGCATAGGCGACCCCGCCTGGCCTGCACAATTGGGATATTCCAACCTTTATTTGAAAATCGAAAACCTGCCGCGCATCTACCTTCAAAACAAAGACAACGGCTACAGCGTGAGCTGCTCCCTGCCCGATCTCAGCTTCCGCTGGAGCGATTACGCCCCCCATAAAATCCTGCGTCCCGGGATGGTCTTCCATAAATCCCTACCCGAAGATGCCAGCGGTACCGGCACGCGCCTGACAAACCTGAGCCTGCAATTACCCAGCCACGCGGACGACTCCATTCAGGCAAGCTACCAATTCGGGAGGAAACCCATCCGCATCTATTTATACGCCCTGAATTCCCTGAATCAGGAAACCCCACTCTTCGCTGCAGAAATCAAAAACTATCCTGACTTTCAGATTCATTACCTCAAGGGTAGCAAAAACCGTCACGCCTGGTTTCAACGAAAGCGGGATTCCCCAAATGCGAAATACGGCATGAACAATGAATCCCTGGAAATACCCGGCTACGCTTTCACCCTGCGCTTCAAAGTCCTCGACCGCAACCGCGCCGATTGGCAACGCTTCATGACGGAATACGATTTTTGCAGCCAAGGCATCGAAGTTAATCTAGCGAAATGGGATCCTGCGCAGGGCTGGGAAAGTGAACCGCCCCTCCCCTACGACTTCCGTAGCAATAGCCGTGATTGCGATCCCGCGAATTTCGACCCCGCACAATTCTTTTCAGCCAATGATTTGTTTCACTACGAAAACACCCTCGGGAGTGTCGGTCGTCGCGACCGTATTTTTCGCGCCTGTGACGCCCCCATGGGAGAAAAATATAACCCCGCTAATTTGCAGACCCTACAATCTTTTCCGTTTGAAGTTCACCCCGCTGATTATTTTTTCTACTCCACCCTGCCCAATCCCGAACAGGCAGAATGGGATGGCACAACCGCCCTTCTCAATGCCCGCCTGAAACCGCTCCATCCCGAACAAACGACCCCGCTTGACTCTACTGAAAGCGCGAAACAACTCCTCCTGCACAATGGCTTTAACCTCAACAGTACCGACTTCGCATCCTGGGTCGCAGTGCTCTCCGGGCAAGCCTACCCGCCTGCCACCCTTCGCCTGCGCTACGAAAAAGGAAGCACACCCAGCAAGCCCCCCTCCTGGTTTCGTCCGGCACCACCCATCCAACACATTCACTTTAATCATCCCCAGAGCGCCGCATATGGACTCACCGAACAGGCCAAGGACCCCGCTTATCATTTCGTCCCCCGCAGCGAGACCGAGGACTACCCCACCACTTTTACCACCGGCGCAACCAGTTGGCGCAGTCAACGCCAACACCCCGCCCTCATTCAAAACCAGCGGGAATTTAAGCTTAGTGAAATCGAGGCCCTCGCACGCACCGTCATCTTTGAGTTGAGAAAATACTACAAAACCCACAAGCCCCCGCCACTCAACCTAAAGCAATTTACAGAGGCCAAAATACTCCAAAAAGCAATCGACGCCGTGCCGTCCCTAAACCTCAGAGAAGCCGGTCTCGATACCATTCCTCCCGGCAGTCCCGCGCACTTTAGCCAAGCCACAGTCCTGAACGCACTGGCACCCTTTGCCTTTCTCCGCTCCGACACCTTCACCCTTCACGCCGCAGCACGCAGTCGCGATCTCTTTAGCGGACGTATTACTGGCCTTATCCGTTGCCGTGCCCAGGCACAGCGATTACCCGAGAGGCACCCGCAGAGCGCATTTGGACGGCGATTCCAGTTCTTCCAGTTTGCATGGGAATCAAAGCTGTAAAGACAGACCTAAACTTCCGGGCCACCCTGTGCCTCAGCGCGACGGCGAAGCCGAAGGGCATTCAGGCGGATGAATCCGCTGGCGTCGTCGGGATTGTAATCACTGGCAACCCCTTCCATGGAAGCGATGTCTTCGTCGTAGAGGGAAAGCGGGGATTTGCGGCCCACGGTGGTGATGTTCCCCTTGTAGAGTTTGAGACGCACCGTACCAGTGACGGTCTTCTGAGAATCGTCGATCAAAGCCTGTAGGGCTTCGCGCTCGGGGGCGTACCAGAAACCGTTGTAGACCAATTGGGCATAGCGCGGAATGAGGCTGTCACGCAGATGCATGAGGTCGCGATCCATGGTAAGGGTTTCCATATTGCGGTGCGCGTGCAGGAGGATGGTACCGGCAGGCGTTTCATAGACCCCCCGGCTCTTCATGCCGACAAAACGATTTTCCACAATATCAACGCGGCCCACGCCATGCTTGCCCGCAAGGGCGTTCAGATGACGCATCACCTGTGCGGGGTTCATGGCGACCCCATCCACCGCCACACAGTTGCCCTGCTCAAAGTCCAGCTCCACATATTCCGCAGTGTCGGGGGCGTCCTCGGGTGCAGTGGTGAGTTTATACATGCCCTTGTTGTCCTCCGTAGTGGGATCAAACCAGGGATCTTCCAGAATGCCCGCTTCGTAGGAAATATGCAGGAGGATGCGGTCCATGGAATAAGGTTTGGAAGCACTCGCCTCGACATCGATCTTGTGCTCACGGCAGTAGTCGATCATTTCCGTGCGTCCGGGGAAAGCCTTGCGGAAGATTTCCATGCGCCAGGGAGAAATAATCTGCACCTGCGGGGCGAGCGCGCCGTAAGTCAGTTCAAAGCGTACCTGATCGTTGCCTTTACCAGTCGCCCCGTGTGCCACCGCATCGGCGCCCTCGCGTTCCGCGATTTCAATCTGCGCCTTTGCGATCAAAGGGCGGGCAATGGAGGTGCCGAGCAAATACTGACCTTCGTAGATGGCGTTGGCGCGTAGCATGGGGTAGATGAAATCCGCGGCGAATTCCTCTACTAGATCGAGGGTGTAGTGCTTGCTTGCTCCCGTCGCTTTGGCCTTTTCCTCAAGGCCGTCGAGTTCCTCCTCTTGCCCGACATCTGCCGCAAAGGTAATGATCTCAGCGGAGTAATGCTCCTTGAGCCAGCTAACAAGAACGGAGGTGTCGAGCCCTCCCGAATATGCGAGTACGATTTTCATAGCGTTATTTTAATGAGCAACGCTTCCCCCCTGCTGGCAAGCTCACTTTGCAACAAAAAGCCCCGTGGTATGAAACCACGGGGCTTAAAGAAAAATTCAGTTAAACCGAATTAGAAGGTGAAGAGTAACTCAACTGCAGAGGTGAGTACATTGTCACCAGCGCCTGCAGGATTGAGTTGAGAAACTTCAGCTACGAGGGCAAGGTTATCAGCAAGCGCAAGATTGTGCGCAAGCGTGATTGCAGTGCCTTCAGCAGTTTGAGCGTCGCCGTCATCGTCAGTTGCAACAGCATAACGAACAGTTACAGCAGCGGTGTCACTGTAGCTGTAGTTGGCCATGACTTGATAGTCAGTAGCTTCACCATCAGTACCAGCATCCACATCAACGATTTCACCTGCGAAGAGCCATGCTCCTGTTTCGTAGGTTACATATGCATTGATAATGCGTACATCTTCTTCACCGTCTTCTTTGGTCATACGAGCACCAATGAAGCCATTAAGGCCTTCACTGAGTTCGGTTGAGTAGGCAACTTCAATAGCATAGTCACTATCTTCGCCATCGTCACCGATTTGACCGTCGCCACCTTGGTCAACAATAGCCACACCGAGGTTACCAGTTGTGTATTTCACACCTTGGTCATAACCAGGAAGGAAACGAGTGGAAACAGCATTTGAGTATTGATATAGACCAGTGGGCTCGAAATCTTCGAAACCAAGCTGTGAAGCAAAACGACCGGCTGTGATCGCTCCGCCATTGCCGAGGTCATAAGTGATGAACGCTTGTTCAACACCAGTTCCGTTGTTGCCGGTGGTGCCACCTTCATACTCAACGTCTACTTGGGCGGAAACCGCGCCAGCGCTGAACAGGAAGTCGAACTCGACTTGGTCAATGCCAAACCCTGCATTTCCGGCATCGGAATCAGTGTAGGACATATCCACGAAACCTTCCACTGAGAGCGACTCAGTCAAGGCGATCTCCGCGAAGGAGTAGCTAGAAGCTGCAAGAATTGCAGATGCGATAGCAATTTGTTTTTTCATATATATATGTAGTTGTGTTAGTTTGCTTGTTTCGTGCCGGGTTAAATAATGCTACTGCACTATTTCCTTGGCCTGAAAGTTGGGTTTACGAACGGCAATAACCATGCCGTCCCTAAAACTGATCCGTCCACTCAGGGCGTTATTTTGGTCGCCCAGACTTGTCTCGTAGTAGAAGACATAATCGACGCGGGGTTTGAGGGACTTGACCGAGCGGGGAGGCTTGCCGAGAAACTCGATGACTTTCTCCTCGGAGATCCCTGGCACGACGCCCTGCCACTGAACCGGACGGGTCCAGCGAAGGTTGCGCCAGGCACTGTTTGCCATGATGTCCAGCGCTGCGCTGTTCGCGAGCGAGTTGCCTCCCGTAAGACCCGCACCATTAGATACCGCCATGATCTGAGCCGCTTCAGTCGCCTGCTCGTTGGTAGCCAGGCGTTCCTCAAGGGCAACCAGCCGCGCTTCAAGGTTGCTGATGCGCGCTTGAAGTGAAGGGGTGTCATCTGCCCGCATCGCGCTACACAGGAGCACAAACGGAGTAAGCAGTAAAACGGTATTAATAGGGTTAATACGCATAAAAGATACGACTTTGTTTACCAGAATAAGCAATCTGACAAGAAAAAAACGCTTTAACTCTTTAAAATACGGTAAAATTAGTGTCAAAATGTCACAAATACTTGTTCACAATCTATTCACAAACACTGTATATCTTTTTAAAAATACAGTAAATAAGGGGAATAGGGGCGATTTTAGGCTGGTGATGACGAAGGCATCCTTGCTTTTATGTAAAAAGGTGATTTTTTCAGTTAAATTATGCATTACGAACAACGATCCACCCGAAAAATCGAGTTTTCCGAGACGGATATGGCGGGCTTGGTCCATTTCTCGAACTACTTCCGCTACATGGAAACGGCGGAAAGGGACTTCTTTGAGAGCGCAGGGCTGGATTTAATCCAGACCGAAGCGGGCCCGCTGCGCGGCTGGCCCCGTACACGGGCAGAATGCAAATTCTCGGCACCCCTTCATTTTGGCGACACCATCGAAATCCATCTTGCGGTCGTTGCCGTCAAGGATCGTTCCCTGGAATACCGCTTTCGCATCTTTCGCTTGAACGAGGATGGATCGCGTACCCAGGCGGGCAAGGGTCACCTCACCACCATTCATGCCGAGCGTTTGCCCGGCGGGGAATTGCGGAGTATCGATTTGCCGGCAGCAGTGCGGGAACGCATCTGCGCCGCTCCAGCAGCGGTGTTGGCGCGCCCGGCAGGGCTCTAAGCACTTCCACTATGACCCAGATGAAACCGCATTTACTAGTAACCAATGACGACGGGATCGAGTCGGGCTTCCTGCATCGCCTGGTAGCGGCTTTGCTTCCGGACTATAAAGTTTCGGTCGCGGCGCCCGCTTTTGAACAAAGTTGGATCGGGCGGGCAATCAGCCGACATGCTGAAATTGAAGTGCTCTGTGGAGCGGCACACTTTCCAGAAGCAGTGCAGGCCTGGGCCATCAACGGAACTCCCACCGATTGCGTGAATATTGCCCTGGGTCACTTATTGGAGCGACCCGTGGATGCGGTGGTTTCCGGAATCAACATTGGTTATAATACCACCGAAACCCTGATCCTCAGCTCCGGCACAGTTGCGGGAGCCATTGAGGGCGCTCAATGGGGCTTGCCCGCTATCGCATTCAGCCAATGCGTGCCCTTTGCCGACTTTGAGACGATCCGTGATTCTCAAGGGCAAACGGAAGGTGCCTTCGCGCTTTCTCAAGCCGCCGCTGCCGCACATGCCGCCCGCCTGACCAGTGAACTGCTTGCTTCGCCCCCACCCGCAGGACAAGTCATCAACGTCAACTTCCCGGAAATAACCACCGCAGAGAGTGTCGTTGAGGCAACCATTCCCGCGAAAGTTCAACTGGGGTCACTCTACGAACCCTGTGGTCCGGGGAAGTTTCGATTTCGTTTCAGCGAAGGCCGCCCGATGGATTCCAATAAAAAAAGTGACCGCGCGGTACTGGAGGAAGGACGGATCAGTCGCACCCGGCTTGATTTTTCGCAGATTGGTCAGTTTTAAAGTCGCGCCGCGCATTACGGACTTGCGCCGGAGGCGCGTGAAAAATATGTCGATACGATGCGCATTCCCTTTTCAAAATTGCTCTATCGCGTAAGGACACAGCAGTTCGCCTGTCTCTATGGCATCGCGCTGAGCTTTATGGTAGCCACAAACCTCTCCGGTCAGGCTAAAACAGTTTCCTTTGAGGGCGCTTGGGCGGTCGCTTCGAAAACAAGCGACCCGCTTATTGTCATACTGAAGCCAAACGGCGAAGCCTCCTATTTTGATGCCAAAAACACCGATCGCACCCTATATAAGGGGAAGTGGTCCACGCTTGAAGGCGTGGCAACGGTACAATGGGCCGACGGCTCGGAGCATCGCTTTCGTCGTGGATCGTTTGATCTGGCGGTGACTTACCGCAATGCTGCGGGCGCGGAAATTAAGGATTTGACCGCCAAAGCGGTACCGGAGGGGATGTTGGGACAATGGGCAAAGCCTCCCGCACGCGAGGATGCCGATACTGCCGAGGCCGATGCAAGTTCCTTTGGCGTTTGGCAGGTGAAAGCACCCAAGGATGGAAAAGCTGTTTTTGTGATCGTTTCCAAGGATCGCAGCGCCGCAACCAATAATGGCGGATCCGATGCAAGCGGCCTTTATGGTTCCTGGATCAAACAAGGGAGCGAATTACATTTAGTCTGGGAAAATGGAGACTATTCCATCCTGCGTGAAGTGGCGCGCGGTCATGATTATACCCGCATCTCAGCAGGTGTCGTAATTGAAGATGCTCCCCGTGATCCCAAGGCCATTACCCGTACCGCCGAGGAGAATGCCCCCGCCGATTGGCTGCGCTCCTATCGGGTTCATCAGGCTGAAGCACCCGCAGGTTATATTTTCTCATCCCGTAAAGAAGCCCGCAATTTCTATCGCGGCGACTGGCTCATTCAATATCAAGACGAGCGATACGAACGCATCACCATTCGGAAATACGGCGGCCTCGAGACCTCCCGCGACCGGAACCTTAATGGCGACTGGTTGCTCTCCGGTCAAAATGTGATGCTCCGCTGGGACGATGGCATGCGAAAAATCCTAAGTCCGACTGGGCGTGGCTTCGTCTATTATAGTTATGTACCCGGTCAACCACTGGACGGCGTTCCGACCCGCATTCGCCCTGCCGCATTAAAGGAAGCGGGGAAACTGGCGACCTTGCAGGCCGGTCGCAAAGCTTTTGGAGAAGCCTTGCTGACGCGCGCGCAGGCTGCAGGCATCGAAATGGATGCGCAAAACAAAGCCGGGCCGATGGAATGGGCTTGGCCCTTTGGCCGCAAAAACGCTGAAACAAGCGAAGCGCTGCTAAAAGGCGAGGGTCAAACCGAGGCAGGTCTCTCAAACGACCCCTGGTGGTGGCCGCTTTGGAGTGATGCCGCGCCTGAAACCGATACCGAGGAAAAAACCGGGGAAGCTGCGCTTGACCCAGCTTCGGAAAGTGACGAGCTTGAGCCAAAACCCGGCCCGGAACCGCTCCGCAGTAAAAAAGGCGGTTGGTATTGGCCCTTCTGATTTGCAGCTTTTAAAAAATTCATCTTCCTAACGCTATGAGTACAAGTACCACCTCCACCCATTTGAACGCCAGCCCTCTGTCCGAACTGGATCCGGAAATCGCGAGCGCCATTGCCGCAGAACGGCAACGCCAGGAAAATCACATTGAGTTGATTGCTTCCGAGAATTTTACCCTTCCCGCAGTGATCGAGGCGCAAGGGTCGGTGCTCACCAACAAATACGCCGAGGGCTATCCGGGCAAACGCTACTACGGTGGCTGTGAACACGTCGATCGCGTGGAGGAACTTGCAATTGAACGCGCCGAAGCACTCTTCGGGGCCGATCACGCGAACGTGCAACCGCACTCCGGCAGTCAGGCCAATGCCGCCGTCTACCTCTCAGTACTCCGCCCGGGTGACAAGATCCTGACAATGAACCTTTCCGACGGGGGTCACCTCACCCATGGACATCCCATGAACTTCAGCGGAATTTACCACGAAGTCGTGAACTATGGCGTTAACGCAGAAAACGGCCGCATCGATTACGACAGCATCGCCGAGAGCGCACGCCGCGAGCAACCCAAGATGATCACCGTGGGAGCCTCGGCTTATTCCCGTACGATTGATTTCGCCCGCATGGGTGAAATCGCCCGCGAAGTGGGTGCCTACCTCCTTGCAGACATCGCGCACATTGCCGGATTGGTTGCTGCCGGGGTACACCCTTCCCCGATTGAGCACGCTGATTTCGTTATAACCACCACCCACAAAACCCTCCGTGGTCCCCGGGGTGGGCTCATCCTTTGCAAAGCGGAACACGCCAAAAAAATTGATACGGCGGTCTTTCCCGGCACACAAGGCGGCCCCCTAATGCACGTGATCGCGGCAAAGGCAGTCTGTTTCAAGGAAGCAGCCGGAGAGGATTTTCGTACCTATCAAGCGCAAGTTGCTGCCAATGCCAACGCCCTTGCCAACGCCCTAAGCGCCAAAGGACACCACGTCATAAGTGGTGGTACTGACAACCACCTCCTCATGCTTGACCTGCGCAAGAAAGATCCGGAACTCACCGGAAAAGTCGCCCAAATCGCCCTCGATCAAGCGCACATCACCGCTAATAAAAACACCGTTCCCGGTGAAACCCGCAGCCCTTTCCAGACCAGTGGCATCCGCTTTGGCACCCCTGCGGTCACCTCGCGCGGCATGGTCGAGGAAGATATGGAGCAAATCGCAATCGCGATTGATCAAGTGCTCAATGCACCCGAAGACGCCAGTGCCATTGCGCAGGCACGCGAGATTGCGCAGGCCCTTTGTAATAAGTACCCCTTGCCGTACTAAAAGACCCGGTCTGCGGATCGATTCAGGCCCAAAAAAGTATTGCTTCAAACAAGGCAGCAGAGCATGCTGTACCCTCATTGCCATACCCCAATTGGACCCCGGCAAACCAAACAACCCTCGCATAAATTATTATGAAGCAAAAGAAAACAGCGACTGCAGGTTTCACCCTGATTGAACTTCTCACCGTTATTGCGATTATCGGAATACTCGCGGCCATCCTTATTCCCGCAGTGGGTAAGGTACGTGAAACAGCCAACAAGATGCGCTCCTCGGCAAACATTCGTTCCATCGCCGTTTCTTATGCCACCTACTCAACCTCGGGTGGACGTACCCGCACCCTCACTGCTTCCAGGCTCACGAATAAAAATATTCACGCAGTCGCCGAATTCCTTGCCAAACAAGTGGAGTTATACGATGCCAGTGTCTGGATCATTGATTCCGACCCTAAGTTCATCGATTTTGAAAGTGATGGCGGCGATATCCCTGCCATCATAGGCTATCGCGACTCAAACAATACCTTCCAAACAAGCTCCGATTGGACTACCCGCGTTCCAGTTGGCTACGACTTTGCCCTCTCTGCCGGCGGCAATGATCCCGCAACCACGACACCACTCACCTGGACCCGCGGTCTCACCAGTTCCGGCAACTGGCCAAAGGATTCCCCTTGGGGTCTCGGGGGTCACATCGCTTACCTCGACGGGCACGTGCAATTCTACAATGACCTCGAGGGCGAGGATGGACAACTGGTCAATCCCACTAATGGACAAAATACGAGCAACATTCTTGATGTTCACTCCAGCAATGACATTGTCCGTGCAGACTAATTCCATCAGTCAGACTTTCTAAAACACAAGGTCGGGCTATTGCAGTCCGGCCTTTGTTTTTTCAAACCAAAAGCTCTATTAGTTTGTATACCCATCCCCAAGCGGCATAGAAAAAATCATGGAAAACGAGACCCCCATCTATGTTCTCGGACATAAGAACCCCGACGCGGATGCCATCTGCTCGGCTCTGGCCTATGCCGCATACAAGCACGCTCTGGGCGAGACGCATTATGTCGCGGCGCGATGCGGCAACACCAACCCGCGCATCGATGCCATCATTGAGCATTTTCAATTACCCATGCCCGTTTTCTTAGGGGACGTCACCCCGCGTATTGAAGCCATCATGAGCCGCAAGCTCCACACGGTTACCCCGCAAAGCACCTGCGCCGAAGCCCTTGAGCTAATTGATAAACATGATGTCCGCGCGCTACCGGTTATCGACACCGCCAACCGACTCATGGGAATGATCAGTTTTTTCCAACTCGGGGAATTCTTTGTGCCCAAGCCACGCTCCTCGAAAGATATGCGGCGCGTTAAAACCAATATCGACTCGATTGTGCGCTCCTTGAACGCCGAGGCACTCCACCAAGTGGACTCGCAAAAAGTGCAGGAACTATATGTGCGAGTGGGTGCCATGCATCTCAAATCCTTTGACAGTTACCGCAAGGAAACCGACATGCCGGCGGAACAGTCCATTATTGTGGTGGGCGACCGACGCGACATTCAGGAATTATGCATCGAGAAAAAGGTGCGCCTTCTGGTTATCACAGGCGGCCTCGCGGTTGATCCGGAAATTCTACAGCTTGCAAAAGAAAATGATGTTTGCCTCATCATCAGTCCCTATGATTCGGCCTCGACTTCGTGGATCATTCGAACCGCCACGCACATCGACAGCCTTTTTGAGCAACGCGCCAAATGTTTTTCTGCGGAAGACAGTATTCAATCCGTCAAGAGCCGCATCGCCTCGCTCAATGACCCGCTTTACATGGTGACCAATGAGAGCAACGAATTACAGGGAGTCTTTTCCAAAAGTGACATCCTGCGCCCAAGCAAGACCCGCATCGCTCTGGTCGACCACAATGAATTGAGCCAGGCCGTAAACGGAGCCGGCAAAGTTCAAATTACTGAGATTTTGGATCACCACAAATTGGGCAACCTTCCAACCCAACAACCCATTCTATTCATCAATCGTCCGGTGGGCTCAACCTGCTCAATTGTTGCTGACCTCTTCCGCAAAAGTGGACTTGCCCCCTCCCGCGCTATTGCAGGCGCAATGATGTCTGGCATCATTTCTGACACCCTGCACCTTAACAGCCCCACAACAACGCCGCTGGAAGGAGAACTATTGGACTGGCTGGCGCCCATTGCCGGCATTGAAAGTGCCACTCTAGCAGAGCTCATCTTCACGTCCGGTTCAGTTATTCTTAACAACTCACCGGAGGAGGTCATCCGCTCCGACTGCAAGGAATACCAGGAAAGTAGCCTGCGTTATAGCGTCTCACAAATTGAGGAACTCGGATTTGACAATTTCAATACTCACTCAGACGCCCTGAACGAAGCCCTGAATGCACACCGTAAAAGCGAGGGACTGGGCTTAAGTTTCCTCCTTATTACCGATGTCAATTCTCAGGATTCCCTCCTCATTGCCAGCGGCGAGCAATTGGTGCTCGACCAAATCAACTACCCTCAACGCGGAAAAAATAATGTCTATTTTCTTTCCAGCATTGTGAGTCGCAAGAAGCAGTTGATCCCCTACATCGGAAGTTTGCTGAAAAGTTCAGGCTACCTCGAGAGCTAGCCCGAGGCTTGCCCAAACCGCCGGTTTTCAAACATCGACGCGACGCCAGCGGCTTGCCTGAGCGATGCTGTATTGAAATTTGCGGGCATGTTCCCGAATGAGAAAAGGCATATCCCAGGTTTTTTCCAAGATAAAGGCCGGCTCCAGCGAATCGCGCAAACCTTCAAAAGAATCTGCACTCCCTTCACCCAGCCAGTTGGCGCGTGGCGTGTAGGCTTCGAGCCAGGTGAACGGTGTCGTGATAAACAATTGCCCACCGGGGCGCACCAGTTGCGGCAGGCGATCGAGCAAACGCATCGGTTCGGTTAGACGACAAATGAGATTACAGGCCAAGACCACATCAAAGGATCCAAGTTCAGCAGGCAAATCCTGGGCATCACCGGTTTCAAACCGAACCCGCTCGCGGTGCATGGAAGAATCGATCTTAAGATCGAGGGTGGTGTGCGCGGCACCTTCATCTAAACGTTTTACCTGCAGGCTTCCCTTGGCTCTTAATTCATTTGCCGCCCTAATAAAGGCAGCAGAGTAATCGATACCGAGCACCTCCGCGCAATGCCGAGACAGTTCAAACGTACTCCGTCCGACCGCACAGCCTAAATCAAGTGCCTTTGAATCCGGCTTGAGCCCTTCCAAGTCGAGCCCCTCACGCACGCAACGGGTTGGAAAATCAAGGGCATCCGCTCCTCCAAAAGGATAGGGAAACTGCTCCGCGCCAGTGGCATAATGAAAGACGAGATACTGCTGCAAGAGCGTATCGCACTCGTAGGGATTATCCGACATGATTTAAGCCTCGACCGCCGCCTTGGATTCCAGACAGGCGACCATGAATTCCGCAGGCTTGTAGTTGCGAATTAAAACAGTGGTCTTTCCATCTTTAACCATGCGAGCTTCAGGGAGTCGAATCTCTGGCGTCTTGTGCGGAGCATAGAGCACATCGTCGTGCGAAGCGTTTTTGTGCTCCTTAAAAAGATCCGGCGTTATCTTTCCACCCAGGTGGTCATCGCGTCCGGTTGCCACGTGAATGGTGCCGAGAATTTTCTCGTCTTGAATATCACGACCCGAGAAGGGCAAGACCTGTGTTCCAAAGCCAAGCTCACCGATGGCACCCACCATGGGGTCATCTGCCAAACGTTGGTTATGCGCCTCAATTTCAGCATAGTCGCCATAGACAAACTGGGACTTGTAGATACTGCCGTCCTTAACATGCAATAACCCAATCGTTTCCTCGCTGTATTTAAAGGGGAACACGCCTTCAGCACTTTCCGGGACAAAGTAGACTTCACCGGCAGGCAAGTTGGCAACATCCGGTTTTCCCGGAGGGCACAAGCCATGACTTTTTTGAGCGGCCTGGCCGTTGGTGTGCAAAATGAGGGTGTAGACATCGCCCTCTACCTGGAAATCAATTTCGAAACGGTCTGCTTCGTTTAAGCCCAAGCGCAAGCCTTCGGCCTCCTCGCTGACGAGGTCGTAATCAACCGCGAGTCCGGTATCGAGGATGATTTGATTCAAGCCGTGCAGGGTGGCACCGCGAAAACCGAACTCCTTGCATTTTGCAGTGAGCGGAGCGGTCGCCGAAAAGGTTGAAACGGTCAGAATGATGTCGTAGTTGGTGTAAATATCGCGGTCGAGGCTCAGTTCATTGCCGCTGGGGTCAAAGCAAACATCCTCCATATCCAAATTGCTACCGCCGGTCTCGCGGTAGGCAAAAATTTCACCACCGCTCCAATTCATGGCATCAAGAGCACCGTCCTTAAAACCTTTGTAGAAAACCTCATGTCCGTAATTTTGGATCGAGAGGGTTTCATCGTTCAGGAATTTAAAGTCCTTAATGTCCCGTGGGTCGGGAAGATCGATCAGAATACAGGCTTTTTCACCATTACCAGACCCAAAGCAAGTGGTTAGCAAACGGGTAAGGCTGAAGGATTCAAAGTTGCGGGCAGAAGCGTCGAGTATCATAATAGTAAGTATTTAGTAGTAAGTTTATGAACTTAATAGAAATCCATTTAGGTTCAAATGAAAATCAATTATAAATAGCCAAAACCAAAGCCTTCCTCGATAATTACCGAGAATTTCACCTCATGAAACGCGCCTTTGATATTTTCTTCAGTTTTTTTGGCCTGATCGTGCTTGCGCCGCTTCTGCTGGGGCTTGCCTGCATGCAGTGGCTCAAGTTGGGACGTCCCCTCTTTTTCCGACAAGTGCGCGCCGGCCGCGAGGGTCGGCCCTTTGAGATTATAAAGTTTCGCAGTATGCAGCTTGGCCCGGGTAGCGATGCCGATCGCACGAACGCCTGGGGTCACCTCCTGCGCTCCAGTAGTCTGGATGAACTGCCCGAACTCTGGAATGTCCTGCGTGGTGATATGAGCCTCGTGGGCCCCCGGCCGCTCCCGACGGAATACCTGCCCCGCTACTCCGACGAACAAGCCCAACGGCACGAAATGCGACCCGGTATTACCGGCTGGGCTCAGATCAACGGTCGCAATGGCCTGACCTGGGAGCGACAATTTGAATTGGACCTCTGGTATATCGAGCACCAATCCCTTTTTCTGGATCTTAAAATACTGGCCCTAACGTTCCTAGCCGTTTTGCAGCGCAAGGACATCAATGCATCTGAAACAGTAACGCGATCTGCTTTTCAGGGAACAAACCGACCACCGCAAAACTGACTTTATACAGACATAAGGTTGCCATTCCTAGCAGGGGTGTTATCGTTCTTTATATGAAGGCTACAGCACCGTGTTCAATTTTACTTGTCGGTTTATTCATTTTTGTCGGTTGCCAGAGTCCTGTCGCGGTGGATTACGACCTGACGGAAATTGAGCGCATACATGGCTATGCCACTTTCAAAATAGACACACGTGAAGACCGGGAAAATTATGGCAGTATCGCGCTGAGTCCTCTGGTCGATCGCCGCATCAGCTACGCGATTCTAAATAACCTCGAAGCCAAAGGTTACGGTAGCGAAGCAAACGCAGATTTCCGCGTAAACTTTCATACCCTCACTAAAAATCAAACCGAGGTGCATGATTTGGGTTATGGCCCTGCACCCTTTGGTCGGAAACCCTATTTCGGGGACTATAGCTATGGCCGTCTGTTTATCGACAAGTACGAGGAAGGGACACTGGTGATTGATATTATTGATACCGCCAGCAACCGACTCGTCTGGCGTGGAGCGCATACCCGCCGCCTGCAGCAGAAGGCCTTGAATGCAGTCGAAGCACAAATTGTAGTGGATGCCATCTTGCTAAACTGCCCGCCTCTTTAGGGCGGAGTACTGGATTGGGATTGGCTCAAGTGCACTTTCCAACGCTTTTGAAAGCATGCATATAGTCTGCCTCGACCTTGAGGGGGTGCTCATCCCTGAAATCTGGATTGCCTTTGCTGAGACCACCGGCATCGAAGCCTTAAAGCGCACCACTCGCGATGAACCCTGCTACGATACGCTCATGCGCTACCGCCTGGACATCCTCGATAAGGAAGGCTTCAAGCTGGCTGACATTGAAGCAGTCATCGGGAAGCTCGAACCTTTACCAGGTGCCGTTGAATTCGTCGAATGGGTGAGCGCACAGACACGCCTGGTAATTTTATCGGACACCTTCAGTCAATTCGCGGGACCGCTAATGGCAAAACTTGGACACCCTACCCTCTTCTGCCATGATTTGGAAATCGATGCTGAGGGTCGCATCGCCGATTATCGTCTGCGCCTGCCCGACCACAAGCGCAAGGCCGTGGAAGCCTTCAAAAAACTAAATTTCGAAACATTTGCGGCGGGTGATTCCTATAACGACTTAAGTATGATTGAGACTGCCGACCAAAAAGCGCTCTTTTGCCCGCCCGAACGCTTGATTCAGGAACGCCCCGATCTTAAAGTGGCACGCACCCACGCAGAATTGCGGGCCTGTATCGAAGCCGCGCTTCAAATATCCTAAGTCACATCCATCATGCTTATTCACACGGTATGCTTTTGGTTGCGCGAGAACCTTAAAACTGAGGAACGCGCTGAATTCCAGAATGGCTTGGAAAGCCTCAAGGGGATTGCTTCTGCCGCAGCGGTTCATGTGGGAACGCCTGCCGCCACGGAGGCGCGTCCAGTAATTGACGACTCTTATGACTACTGCCTAACGGTTGTCCTGGAAGATCTTGCTGCCCATGATGCCTATCAAGTAGATCCCTTGCACCGTGATTTCCTCGCACGTTTTGCAGCTTACTGGGAACGCGTCTGCATCTACGATGCGGATTAATCCTTCGAAGCGATATGTTTGAGGGAATAGGGAGTCATCTTGCAGCGGTTCAGCCTGCTGAATGGTTTGGTATGCTGACCGGGGTGACTGGAGTTTATCTCAGCATAAAGGAAAGGTTATTGGCATGGCCTCTGTTCATCCTGTGCTATGCCACTTATGTCTTCTTGAGTTGGCAAGCGACGCTCTACGCCACCCTGCTCTTGAACACGGTTTTTATTTTTATATCGGTCTACGGTTGGTCAAATTGGCGAAGGGCTTCTCAAGCATCTAACCCAAAGATTCATATCGAGCACACGCCCCCCTGGCTCCTCAAACGATGCGTGCTCGTCGTGCTTGTCTTCAGTCTCCTCCTGGGAAGCTTGCTCGACCATTACAGTAACGCTTACTTGCCGTATCTCGATGCCTTTGCGACCAATTGTGCTTTTGCAGCGCAATGGATGTTGAGCCGGAAATATATTGAAAATTGGATCTGCTGGATTATCGCAGACTGTATTTTTGTGGGGCTTTGGGCCGCTCAAGGTTATTACGTAAGTGCGGTGCTCTTCCTAATGTTTATTATGCTGGCGACGAAAGGATGGATTGAGTGGAAATCAACAATTCAAAGAAACGGGGCATGAAACGCATCGTTATAACCGGAGCTGAATCCACGGGCAAAACGACCCTTGCGCTGAGCCTGGCAAACCATTTCAAGGCCCCTCTAAGCACCGAATTTGTCCGTAGCTACGTTAGTGAAATAAAGCGCCCGATTGAAGCGAGCGATCTGGAGAGCATCGCCAAGGGTCAACAAACGCTTGAGGATGCCAGTCTTAATGATACGGAAGCCGGCTTGGTTTTTCACGACACCAATCTTCTCTCAACTCTGATTTACGGAGAATATTACTACCGGAATAATTTGGACTGGCTTGTGGAGCAATTTTTGGCACGGCATTACGACCATTACCTGCTTTGTATGCCCGACATCCCCTGGGTTCCCGATCCGGGTCAACGCGAAAGCCCTGCCGCACGTGATTGCCTGCACTCAAAATTTTTGATGCGTCTAAAGCAGCTAAACTTGCCCTTCACCTGTATTCAGGGAACGGCAGATGACCGCCTACGCATCGCCATTGCCTGCGTTGCAACGCTTGTAGCGTAAAAAAAATGCGCCCCCAAACGGGAGCGCATGTAAATTCAAGACTGCTTCAAGCGCTTATTCGAAATCGTGCGGCGCGAGTTTACGCGCTACCTTTTCACAATTGAATTTTGCGTGAATGGGCACACCGTTTTCGAAGGGCATCGGCACTTCCCCCTGAATCAGAGGTAGGGCATACTTGTAGAATTGGTAGCTCATGCTGACACCATCTTCGTTGATCCAGCTTTCCGGCAGTGTCTTCACGCCGTTGGCAATTTCAGACAGCGGGGCGAGGCCTGTTTCACAGGTGTAGGTTTCACCATCACCGCGCAAGAGGGTCACCATTTTATCCGTTTCGCCATTGATAGCAGCCTGCACGGCAGCTTGCCCGGCGAGGAACGCTTCGTCATTATCAACTTGTGAAGCGTAATTTGCGGCGGCGCGTTGTGCCATTCCGAATTTTATAGAACGAGCCTTAATCTGTAGATTATCTTCAACCAGTTTGCGCAGGTAATCGCCGGCACCTCCAAGTTGCGAATGCCCAAAGGCGTCAGCTCCGGTGCTGTCAGTGGAAATGTAATTACCGTCGCTATCGAGAAGACCTTCACCCACTACGACCACGCAGTAATTTTCCTTTTGAAGGACGCGCTGCACATCGTTGATAAATTTATCAGGGCTGAAAGCTACCTCAGGAAGATAGATCAAATGGGGTGCTCCGCTGGGGTCATCACGACGTTTCGCAAGGGCTGCTCCAGCAGCAATCCATCCGGCGCTGCGACCCATTACTTCGACCACTTGCACGAGGTCGTGTTGCCCCATGCCGGCATTGTCGCAAGCGACTTCCTTCACAGTAGCGGCAACGTATTTAATAACACTGCCATAACCGGGTGTGTGGTCTGTTGTGACCAAATCGTTATCAATGGTCTTTGGAATACCGATAACGCGAAGATCGTAGCCCCGTTCCTGAGCTAGCTTGGAGATCTTGTCGGCAGTATCCTGAGAATCATTACCCCCGGCATAGAAGAAATAACGGATGTTGTGTGCTTCAAACACTTCCAGCACGCGGGCATAATCTTCCGAACGCTTAAGCTTAAAACGGCAGGTACCGAGAGCAGCACCCGGAGTATGGCGCAAGGCGCGGATGGTCTGTTGTGACTCCGCGGCAAGGTCGATAATATTCTCGTTCAGTATTCCGAGAACCCCGTTGAGACCACCATAAATCTCTTCAATCGCCTCGTGGTTAAGTGCCTCGGTGATGGCACCAGCAAGGCTGGAGTTAATAACGGAAGTAGGGCCACCCGATTGGGCGATCAAACAATTGCCTGTTAGTTGTTCTGACATGATGGATTGGGTTGTTGTAAAGTTGGTTTTTGTGTCGATGACAGTTTGTAGATGCAATCTTTAAAGGATAGAGCCGGGTTTATAATTGGCGGCTTCAGGATAGGGTGCGGCTACCTCACGGACCGCTTTCGCAAATGCAAGGACTTGTGAATTGGCCTGCCCGGTCAAGCTTTGAGCCTCCTCCACGATCTTTTTGATCGCATCCGCGCTCAATCCAAGACGTCCATCTTCCGCCAGGCGCTCGACAAGGTCATTATGTAAAATCTCACCGGAACGCAGATCACGTACTACTTGAACCGCATGGGTCTTGATGGCTTCGTGAGCCGCTTCTCGCCCGGCTCCCGCCTTTACGGCCTCCATCAAAAGAGTAGTGCTCGCCAGGAAGGGGCCGTAACGCTTGTTCTCTTGTTCAATGACTGCTGGATAAACCTCCATTTGGTCGAGAATCGTCAAGAGGGTCTCCAGTAATCCATCAATCGCATAAAAACTATCCGGTAGGAAAACGCGCCGCACCACCGAGCAGGAAACATCGCCCTCATTCCATTGATCACCGCTTAACTCAGCCGCCATAGTGAGGTGTCCCTTGAGAATTGCCGCAAAACCGTTGAGCCGTTCACAACTGCGGCTGTTCATCTTGTGGGGCATCGCTGAGGAACCGACTTGGCCCTTGGCAAAGCCCTCACTCGCCAATTCATGACCTGCCATGATTCGCAGGGTTTTAGCAAAACCGGATGGACCGGAGGCGAGTCGCACGAAAATAGAGACGACTTCAAAATCAAGCCCGCGAGGGTAAACCTGCCCGACCGTATTCAGGACTGCCCCTACCCCCAAATGGTCTAGAATACGTTGCTCAAGCGCCCCTACTTTTTCGGCATCCCCTTCAAAGAGGGTCAAGAGATCCATTTGTGTTCCCACGGGCCCCTTCAGTCCCCGCACGGGATAATGCTCGATCAGGCGTTCCAACTCACGGGCGGCACAGAGTAAATCCTCACCAAACATGGCCAGCCGTTTGCCAAAAGTAGTTGGCTGTGCGGGAACATTGTGCGTGCGGGCGGTGATAACCAAATCCTTCCAAGTCTCGGCACGCTCCGTAAGCTTAAGGAGCACCGCCATGGTCTTGGTGCGAATCAACTCCAGGCCCCGCAGGATCTGTAATTGTTCTACGTTTTCAGTTAAGTCGCGACTAGTCAGCCCCTTATGGATATGCTCATAACCAGCCAGAGCACAAAATTCCTCAATGCGTGCCTTTACGTCATGCCGTGTAACCGCCTCCCGCTCCTGAATTGAAGCAAGGTTGAGGTTTTCCTTAGCCGCTTCATAGGCCTCAATCGCTGCCTCTGGAATATCGAGACCGAGATCCCGCTGGGCGCGCAAGACTGCAATCCAATAGTCCCGCTCTAGAAGAATACGACCTTCCGCGCTCCAAATCGCACACATTGGGGGCGAAGCGTAACGAGAGGCGAGAACGTTGGGCGTTGTATCCATGCTATATATTTGTGAAACGACAAATTGCATGCTTTTCGGGCAACATGCTACAAAAAAACCTGATCTGTGCCGACATCCGCAATTAACTCAGGCACTTGACCGCCATTTCGCGGCATACTTCCTCTTGATCGTTGGGTCTCTGAATGATGGCCTCAAAGGCCTCGGCAAAGGCCAGCTGGAAATCGATCCATTTTTTAAGCGGGGCTTTGCGGACGGTTCCCGCCATGCGCCCTAAATAAAAGGGATGCTGCGTAAAGACATTGAGATTACTTTTCGCGGTGGCATCACCAAAATGAGCGGCATAGGTCGATGCGGCTGCTTCAAGGTCTCGCTTATTCAAGCCCTGCGAGCCCAAACGGATCGCACCGGCATCGTGTAAAACACGCAACTGGATGAGCAAGCGGTTGCGGGACTGGAGACTGCCCAGTAAGCCCCGGGCATCACTGTTAGTGAAGAAATGTCGGCGCAGGGCATGCAAAGTCCATTCCAAATCCAAAGAGAAAAATGCATCTGCCGCCTCAAAGAAATCGGCCTCCCCGAAATTCGGTACTAATTCCATTACCACCTGCTCCGAAATACTATCACCCTCCGAACTGACAAAAGTACAGAGTTTGCGACATTCCTCTACCAGAAGCCGGGTATTGCCGTTTACCTTGGCGACCAACATCTCAACGGCATCGGCGCTGATTGTTGCTCCGCCCGCCTCACAGGTCTCCCGTACCAGACCCGCGCACATCTGTGCGGCATCCTTACCTGCGCCCAGAGCTTTGAATTCCGAATTTTTCTGAACCCATTTATAAAAACTGCGGCGTTTGTCCACGGGGTATGCGGTTATCAAAACCGCCACGGTCGCTCCATCCAGGCCCTCAAGTACCGTTTTCAACAGCTCCAGTAAATCCAGCGTGCCTTGAGCCCGCCCGGTTACGCTGTCTGCCATGAAATTGACATCCTTTAGCCAAACGACTTTGCGCTCTCCAAAAAGTGACAAGGTTTGCACCGCACTGGTAAAACGCTGTATGGCGTCCTCAACTTCTGCGATATTACCGGCACGCCCGTCTACAATTTCCTTGGAAAGATCATCCATCAAGGAAGCGGTTTGCTCACTGAACCATCCCTTACCCTCCTCTGAGACCAGGTAATCATCATCTCCACAGATGAAAGTGAACGGCTTTTCCGGCATAGTAGCTGGAATCTTGCTGTCTGTAGGGGACAGCGCAACGAGAAAGCTTCGCTCAATTAAGCCCGCCGCAAGCACCTTGCTCCTCGGCTTTATACTTGAGCAGTTTGCGACGCATCCAGTCGAGCGCGGCATGCACCGCCCGCGCCTTCACATCCAAGCGACCGCCGGTGTAACGCACTGTTTTTGACCAAACCCCCACCGGGGAGTGGTAGCCTAGATGCATGGTTCCAACGGGGTTCTTTTTATCGCCTCCTTCAGGTCCCGCAAAGCCAGTAACGCTTAAGCCATAGTGCGAACCCAATTGCTCTGCCACGCCGGCAGCCATCGCGATGGCACATTCCGGACTGACCGCTCCATGCTGCATCAAAATCGACTCAGGCACATCCACCTGACTCACCTTCACTTCATTTGAGTAACAAACAATGCCACCAATAAAAGTTTTCGAGGCCCCGGATATGTTAGTAAAAGCATCGCTCAACATTCCGCCCGTGCAGGACTCCGCCACCGCCAGGGTGCGTCCCATTTTACGCAATTCATAGTGCACGACCTCGGCAAGGCTGCCCTTCCCAAAACAAAAGAAATGATCTCCGCACTCCTCCGCGACCGCTCTGGAAATACGCTCCAAATCAGCCGCATCCAGATGTCCTTCACGGCTGCTTAGGCGTACATCCACAATCCCGTAGTGCGCACAAAACGCGACCTGTAAATCCGGCTCTGCCGCAATGATGTCTTGCAAGCACGCCTCAATACTGGATTCGCCACATCCCGAAGTACGCACTTGAACAAAAGAAGCCGCGTCCCTCAAAAAACCATCGCGGCGCAAGCGGGGCACCAACTCCCGCTCAAACATAGGCCGCAATTCCTGAGTGGGCCCGGGAAGCAAGACCAAGGTCTTACCCTTGGTTTGATAGTAAAGCCCCGGCGCAGTACCTCTTTCATTTGGCAATACTTCACCTCCTTTCAAAACAAAGCATTGCCGACGGTGGTGTGCCGCCATGGGGCGGTCAATGACGCGGAAATATTCCTTAATAGCCGCTTCCACGTCGGCATCATGTATCAATTCCGCACCCAAGACCTCCGCTATAGTTTCGCGGGTGAGGTCGTCTGCGGTCGGACCCAAACCACCGGTCATGATGACCAAATCCGAGCGCGTCATCGCTTCGCTAAAGGCAGCACGTATTTCATCCGGGGAATCACAAATAACACGCGCACGCTGCACAGGCAGCCCAAAGCGCGCCAATTCTGCCCCGAGGTATTCTAAATGGGCATTGGCACGTATTCCAACGAGCAGTTCATCGCCAAAATTAATAATTTCGACTGTAGCGGAGGATGACATGACTTGAATTAAAGGGATGAGGTTTGCTTAATTATGATAACTTACATCAATTTGGTATAAATGCCAGACCCGCAACCCATTAACCTGAAAGAAAAAGTGCGCCGCTTGCCGCACCAACCGGGTGTTTATCTCATGAAGGATCGCCTGGGGCAGACGCTGTATGTCGGCAAAGCCAAAGACCTCAAAAAAAGGGTAGCAACTTATTTCCAAGCCTCCCGCAAGCTCGTCATCGCTCAGCCGAAGGTGCGTGCCATGTTGGAATTGATTCACGACTTCGACATTATCCGCGTTAAATCAGAGGCTGAGGCCCTCCTTCTAGAAGGACAGTTAATTAAAAAATACCGCCCGCGCTACAATACCGATTTCACTGACGACAAACGTTGTCTTTTGGTAAGGATTGATCTTCGCGAACCTCTGCCACGTTTTCGGCTAACCCGAAATCGCATTGATTCGCACTCCCGCCACTTCGGCCCCTTTGCTCATTCCGGTCATCTGCGGCAAACCCTCTCCGAATTACGGCGTAAATTCGGCATCCTCCTAAGCGATGCCAAACCCACAAATATGGGAGCGGGTCGATGGCGTGTTTACGATGATGCCCGGGCAGAAATTTACGGGCATCCAAATGAAGTTACCGAAACGGAATACCGTGAACGAATGGAGGCCGCCTGTGAATTTCTTGAGGGTAAAGCGCGACAATGGCTCAAGGAGCTTGAGGGTCAAATGCAAGCCGCCGCAGAAACGCGCCATTATGAAAAAGCGGCGGCCTATCGTGACCGCATTGAGGCCTTAAAGCGCACCGCTCAAAAAACCCGTAAGTTTGAGCGCAATGCCCTGGGGCAATCAGATCCGAAAGCAGCCGTTCGCTTGCTCAAGGAAAAACTCGCCCTGCCCGCTCGCCCCGACCACATGGAGTGCTTTGATATATCGCATATTTCAGGAAGTTTCTGCGTGGCCTCTATGGTCGCCTTTAAAAAAGGCCGTCCCGACCGAAAACAATACCGGCGCTACAAAATAAAATCCTTTGTTGGAAATGATGATTTTCGCGCAATGGAAGAAGTGATAGGCCGGCGTTACCGTCGTTTGCGGGATGAAGCCCTCCCTTTTCCTGATTTAATCGTGGTTGATGGAGGAGCGGGACAGGTGAGTGCGGCTTTGCGTGCTTTCCTGAATCAAGGAATGGAACCACCGTCGCTCATCGGGCTTGCAAAGAAAAAAGAAACGATTCTCTTCAGCGATGGGCGCGACCCAATCAACCTTGAGGCGCATGACCCCGCCTTGCGCCTACTGCAACATTTACGTGATGAGGCGCACCATTTCGCGAACAGTTTTAATGCCGAACTAAGGAGTCAACGTCTTCGCGAATCCATCCTCCAAGATTTTAAAGGACTGGGTGAAGCAAAGCGAGGAGCCCTGCTCGCGCACTTTGGTTCCATAGGGAAAATGCGCCAAGCCGATACAAACGCTTTCAGTGCTGTACCCGGAATAGGGCCAGCTACAGCGGCACGCTTGGTGGAGTTTCTTAAAAAAGCCTAGCTCGTCTATTCAGGATTTGGTATTCCCACTTCCTCAATCAAAGCCGAATCCGAGGCAGCTTCTTTTTCCTTATTTGTGGCTTCGTTCATCTTCTTGAAGATTGGAACCGTCATGACCGCAAGTAACAACACTACCACAAAGAGGATTAACAACTCTACCGCAGCAACGCCTCTGGATTTTACTTCTGTATGATTTAATTTATATTTCACGCTCCTTGATTTTGTTCACTCTTGTATAAACTGCAATCAATTTTCAAAGCTTACCTTATTTCGCCACAACCTTACATGAGTCAGCATTCCGGCTTATTTTAAAGCCCCTAGCAGCCATCCCAGCAGAAATGGCAGGATCATCCCAACCAACATGACACATAAAATGATGCGCTGGTTTATGAGTGCCCGCTTTTCGAGCTCCAAATTACTGTTCTTTTTCTCGCCCAAAGGATGAAATGCCTAGTTGGAACTGACGACAAAACGAAAACCGGTCATGCGATTGCGCTCAGCTCTTGATGTGTTCCGTACGGGCACTCCGAAAATCACCTCGATACGGTCACCCGCATGTCCACCTATGTGACGTGCGTCCTCATCATCGAAATGGTCAACCGACTCAAGCCACTCGCTGACATTGCCCAACAGATCATAATATCCACTGGCAAAGGGCTCTTTCTGCCCAATTGGTTTTGCGATCTCACGTGCATCGGATACGCTCCAGACGTGCTTTTCCAAAACAACATAACGCAAGGGCCCAAGAGCCTGTCGGAACTCGTGTTCAGTTGGCAAGCGTATCGACTTACCAATAATCCAGCCCAATCGTTTACAAAAATCCTTAGCCTCCATCCAACTGATGGAATCGACCGGGTTTCTTTCGCCAATATTCCTACTGGGATTTTCGCCCATTATAAATTGATACAAGACCTGGCTCACTTCGGTCTTGGCCATTTGCCATTCCTCCACCTCAGGGATGGGCAATAGCATTGCATAGACCCGATCCTGAATAAAGCCCAAGTCATTTTGAATAATAGCCAAATAACTGGTCTTGAGCTGTAATTGCTCGTCAAAGAGCGAACTGCGAGGGTAAGCGTCCTGCATATATTGGATATCTTTATTGAGCTGGGCAATTATTTCGACGGCATCATAGGTGCGGCGTTCCGCTAAAATCTTTTGCAACCGGGCATGATTGCTTTCAATGGCTCTTCCCAATTCAAAACTCTGAGCCGTCTGGGCTTTGCGCAAAAAGTAACTCACCCGATCCGAGGAGGCATGCGGACTTTCAGGGTAAGCTTTGTTCAGTTCTGTTTGCAGACGCGCCGCCTCCTGATAACAATGAGCGGAGTCCAGCATTTCACCCTGAGCCTTCAGAGCATCTGCTTTGTTCCCCAAGGCTATTATTTCCAAATTACTTTGCCCGGACTGAATACCCAGTAATTTATTCTTCAAAAGCTCGATACGTAAAGTACTCCCCTGTTTCGTACCACGGTAGCTACGATTAATATCCAGCTGTATATCGATTGCTTTTTTCAGGGATTGCTCGGCGCCCACCCAATCCTTTTCCTTAATGTAACCGTCAGCCTCCTCTTCAAGTTCGAGGCTCTTTTGGTAAATGGGTTCCGCAATGAGGTATCGGGCTTTGCGCTGCAAAAGCGTTGCGCGAGTGTAGTTCGCGTACGGACTCTCCGGATAATTCTCATTAATGCGCTTCTGCAGTTCGAAAGCTCCCTTCATGCTTTCATGCGCTGTCACAAAATCTGTTTCCAGGGTCAAGCTATCGGCCTCTTGCTCCAGCTTACGACTCTTTTCTATAATTGGAATACTGGCGTATTCGGCATAACGTTCGCGCAAACTTTTTAAGCGAATTTCCCCGTCAACATCATATCCGGGTATAGCCTTGATGTACTGTTCCTGCAAATCCAAGGATTGCTTTAAAGTCGCCACATCTTCGGCATTTGGCTGCCGTAGCGAAAGAATCTCCTCAAAATTCAACTCACTTTCAAAACTCGCAGCCTGCAAAGCACGCATCGCGTCTGTTATCTCATATTGAGAAGTCTCGTAATTTGCATAATCAATATTCTTAGGTCCAAGCTTGGAAAGCGTCCAGAAACCAAACAAGACCAGAAGGCCGAGCGCTGAGATCATGAGCCAAAAGCTCAGACGACGCCTGAGACCACTGTCTAAATCTGAGCCGGATCGAGTTTTTTTCTTTCGTTTAAACATCTGTGTATATCCTTTTAAGACTAAGCCCGTGAGCCAAGACAAGACCCCTCTTTCCCGCAAGACAAAAGCAAGATTATAAAGGGATTATGAATTTCATTTGTATTTATCGCTCGACTTCAAAAGCCAAAGAAAGTTTCAAGAATGTAGCATGTTTAAACAAATCACCATCCTGGGACCCGGTCTTCTGGGAGCCTCACTGGCAATGCGTTGCAAGGAAGGTGCCTTGTGCGACCGTCTAGTCGTTGGGTCACGCCGTCCGGAAAACCAAGATGCCTGCCTTGCTGAAGATTGGTGTAATGCCGCTTTTGGTGACCCTAAGGAAGCCGTTAAGGGTAGCGACCTTGTTATTATTTGCACCCCAGTTGATGCCATTCCTGCACTTTTGGAGCGAATCGCACCTGTGCTGGAAAAAGGCACCTTAGTCATGGATGTCGGCAGCACGAAACAAGCTATCTGCGCGGCCGCCGAGGAACTCGCCCTAAAGACCTATAATTTTGTCGGTGCCCACCCCATGGCGGGATCCGAAAAAACCGGACTCCTCCACGCCCGTACCAATCTTTTCGAGGACGCAGCTTGCATCATAACTCCTACCGACAAGACCGATCCCGAAGCACTCAAGTGCGCACAGACCTTTTGGAGGGCAATCGGAACCCGGGTATACTCCATGAGCCCGGAGGCGCACGACCAGACCGTAGCATCCATAAGCCATTTACCGCACCTACTCGCTTCTGCCTTGTGCCATGAAATCAGCAGGCAAGATCCGATTTGGCCCCAATTAAGCGGTCCAGGTTTACGAGACACCACCCGTGTGGCAGCCGGCGACCCGGAACTATGGCAGCAAATCCTGCTGCAAAATAGAGCGTCACTGCTCAAGGCTATGTCCGGGTTTGAAGCAAGTCTTGCAGACTTCAAAAGTGCCCTAGAATGCAACGATGCCAAAGCCATACGGGACTTACTGGAAAAAGGGAAAGTCTTTCGTGATCAATTAAACCATGATTGACCCATTACCGATCACTCCCTTCAAGCACCCCCTCAATGGCAGCTTGAGTCTTCCGGGGTCAAAAAGCATAACCAATCGTGCCCTAATCCTTGCCGCTTTGGCTAAGGGCGAAACCCGTCT
>JAACDB010000049.1 GCA_009937095.1 Verrucomicrobiota bacterium | reverse complement strand
TTTTGGCGGCAAGGGAAGCGGTATAGAGGGCCGTCATTTGAGGGATGCCAACGCCTGCGACCACGCGAGTGGTGCAGATGGAGCCGGGCCCCTGTCCGATTTTGATACTATTAGCACCGGCATCAGCTAGGAAATCAACGCCATCGGCGCTGGTGACATTTCCTGCGATGAGCACGAGGTCGGCAAATTCGGAGCGCAGGAGGCGAACGGCGTCGCCAACGCCTTTGGTGAAGCCGTGGGCGGTGGAAACCGCAACGGCGTCGACACCTTCTTCAACGAGTTGGCTGACGTGTTGCACAATACGGTCAACATCGAGGCTGCCATCGCTCTTGCGGTGTGCGGAGATAGCGGCACCACAGCGGAGACGGAAGTGTTCATCGCGGGCGGGTTTGACGGATTGTTGGGACTCGGCCTCTATGCGTTCGATATCGCTGAGGGTGAAGAGGCCACAGAGGCGGTCATCGTCATCGACTACCAAAAGCTTATGGATGCCAAGGTGCTCGGTGAAAAAGTCGTCAGCGGTCTTGATAGGATCCTGGGTGATTGCTTTTTCGTTAAGGGTGTAAACCTGATCGCGAGGGGTCATCGCTTCGGAGACGAGGCGGTCGGCGTAGCGGGGTTTGACAACGCGTCCCGGTAGGAGTCCAAGAAGTTTGTTGTCGGCATCAACGACAGGGAAGGTGCTGAAACCAAAGCCGCGGGCTTCAATATATTCGAGGACTTCGCCGATGCGTTGATCGGGTGCGGTCTTAATGGGTTCCTGAATGAAGCCGTGAATATGGTTTTTGACGCGGGCGACTTCATGGATTTGTTCCTCATCGCTCATATTGTAATGGATGAGGCCAAGGCCGCCATTGAGGGCCATCTGGATTGCCATCTTGGACTCCGTGACGGTGTCCATATCAGAGGAAATGATGGGTATTTGAAGTTCCAGGCTCGGCGCAATGTGCGTGGCAAGGCTGGTTTGCTTGGGCAGGATCTCTGAATAGAGGGTCGCGAGGGAGAGGTCGTCGTAGGTTAAACCCACGGGAAGGTTGGCCTTAAAAAACTGATCGGCATTGAGATAAAAGCCGTCGTTATTATTGTTGGCAGATGCTTTCATGCGCTGAGTGCATCAAATAGTTGTCTTTTCTCAAGCCGAAAACACATTGGAATAAAATGATTGAAATTAAATATCAGCCTTATCTGCGTCGATTCAGTCGTCCTTTGCTAACGTCAAGGGGGGAATGGGCGGAGCGTCGGGGCTTTTTATTGCGGGTTCAGGAGGGGGAGCGGGTTGGTTATGGTGAAGTAGCGCCCATTCCGGAGTTTGGTACGGAAAGCCATGAAGCGGCAGATTTTTTTTTAAGGGAATTGACGAAAAACCCGGAGCTGGTGCCGGGATCGGACTTGCCTTGTTGTGCTTTTGCCCTAAGCGCGGCGCGGGCGCAGGGGTTCATGGGGGAGGAGAAGCCGGATCACGAATATGCCGTTGCGGGGCTTTTGCCGGCGGGCAAGCGGGCGGTGACTACGCTGCAAAATAAAATGGATGCTGGTTTTACTAGCTTCAAATGGAAGGTAGGGGTCGAATCATCGACTGAGGAACAAGCGATTTTTGAGTATTTAATGGATGGCTTGCCGGCGGTGGTTCGTTTGCGTTTGGATGCGAATGGAGGGTGGTCAAGGGAAGTCATGGCTGACTGGCTTGAATTTTTAAAGCCTTGGCGGGATCGAATCGAGTTTGTGGAGCAGCCGTTGGCACCGGGTGCAGAGCCTGAGATGTTGGCAGCGCGGGAGGATTCCGGAATCGAAATTGCATTGGACGAGAGTTTGAATGGGCGTGAGGGAATGCGTTGTATGGACGCATGGCCTGGGGTGTTAGTAGTGAAAGCGCCGTTGATGGGGGAGTTTGGATCCTTGTTGGAACGCCTGCGTCCTTTGAGTGAGCGGGTGGTGCTTTCTTCAGTCTTTGAAACGGGTGTTGGTCTTTTAAACAGTTTGGCACTGGCGGATGCTATGCCGTCAATGAATCGGGCTTTGGGATTTGATACTTTACAGTTTTCGGATGGACTGGAGGGACGGTGTGACAGTGCCGTGATTCGTGCCTCTGAATGTGCACCCGGCAATGCCGAAACAATATGGAAACAGAACAGCCATTCGAGCTAGAGCTCCTGCAACGCGACTGGATAAGTGGCATTCCGGGTTCCATTTTTGCGGGTCGGGTCGCTGAGTGGTCGGGAGTATTGGCGGCGGCAAAACCCGGCCCGGTGTTATTAGCATCAAAGGACCGTATCGAATTTGCCGCGGTCTTTATGGCGGCGGTGCATGGGCGGCGTGCGATTGTGTTGGGTAATCCCGGATGGGGTGCCGCTGAGTGGGCGGCGGTAGCATCGCAGTTCAGTCCGACATTGGTAGTGGGTGAAGTACCGTTTCAAGCAGGTGAGGAACCGAGTGAAATGGCTCCGGGTTCAATTTTGATTCCAACGGGTGGAAGCAGTGGAGGGGTACGTTTTGCTTGTCACGATTGGGCTTCCTTGAGTGTAGCGGCAGAGGGATGGTTGACGTTTGCGGGTTCAGGTGCACGGCAACTGTTCTGTGTTCTACCGCTTTACCATGTGAGTGGCCTTATGCAATTAATGCGCAGTTTTTTAGGGGGCTTAGAGCTGGAATTCGGTGTGTGGGAGGAAATTTTTAAAATGGATGGAAATGGGTCTTCCGGTCGGGTGGTTTCGCTGGTGGCGACGCAACTGGAACGCCTTTTGGAAGATGCCACCGCAGTGGCATCATTGCTGGGGATGGAGGCGGTTTTTATCGGCGGTGGACCTATGCGAATCGAAACGGCAGAACGCGCGCGCGCAGAAGCACTGCCGCTTGTTTTAAGCTATGGTATGACAGAGACGGGGGCAATGGTTACGGCTTTGCCTAAGGCGGATTTTCTGGCGGGAGATTTTCACGCCGGAAGGGCTTTAAATCATGCAAGCATCAGGATTGTGGACTGCGGGGGCAAATCCTGCGCGGGGGGCAGCACGGGTCGTATCGAAGTAAGGTCGTTGGCATTATTCAAAGGTTATCATGGCGGGGTGACCAATGGTTTGTCGGGGAATACCTACTTGACCGATGATTTGGGTTTTCTGGATGCCGAGCGACAGTTGCACATAGTAGGCCGCGTGGATGCTATGATTCAAACTGGGGGCGAGACGGTGGATCCCGGGGAGGTCGAAGCGGAAATGTTGAAGCTTGAGGGCGTCCGGGCAGCGCTCGTTTTAGGGCAAGCGGATGCGGAATGGATTGAACGGGTGGTGGCCTTCTATGAAGGAGAAGCGGAACTGGATGTCATTGCCTCACTGACTGGAGTGCTGGCTCGGCATAAGCTTCCCAAATGTTGCTTGCGGGTCGAAGCCTTACCGCTGAATGAGGCCGGTAAAGTTGATGCCGTGAAGGTGGACGCTTTATTAAGCGCGGTTCAGTAAAGCCAATAGCGGCGAAATTTTTGCTGAAAATCGCGGGCTTGTTGGGTCCACTGGTTAACGAAGGGGGTTACCCGGGCGCGGTGATCGCGGGTGCTGATTTCCTTCCACCAGGCAGAACTGCCAACGTGTTTGTTAAAGAGCTCGATGCGTTTAGCGGTGGCGAAGTTATTGCCCGGTTCCCATGCGGCGGTAAGCTGCATCATGTGGAAGCTGACCTCGGTTGGTCGCAGACGCGCCCAGTCGGTCACGTGAACATAGACTCCTTCGATTCCGGCACCGGATTGAGTGGTGGTGCGTTTGATTTGAAAATGCAGGCCGGGGATGCGTAGGCGGGTGAGGGCGCGCTGAACTTCGGCAGCAGATTTTCCTTTATAGCGGAGGAGACGAAAAGGGTAGGGGGTTCCAATGCCGTGGGTAAAACCGCCTTCTTGAGCGCCCAGCCCGAGCATGGCATAGCCAAGAACAGCGGCGAGACTGGGAATATAGGGCGAGGTTGGAATCCAGCGAAGTCCTGTTTCAGGCCAGAGCATGGAACGTTTCCAGCCACGCATGGGGATAATCGTTAGTTTGGCGCGGCGCAGTTGTTCGCGAGTGACGTTTTCGGAGCGAAGCCATCCGGGGGTATTGCGGGCAATATTGGCAATTTCTCCGATGGTGAGCCCGTGGACATAAGGTGTGAAAATATCGCCGACATAGGAACGCCATTCGGAATCAAGGGGCGGGCCGTCCACTTTGAGTCCGCCAAGGGGGTTGGGTCGGTCGAGGACAATGACCTCAATGCCATTGGCAAAGCAGGCCTCCATGGTATAAATCATGCAGCTTACATAGGTATAGGATCGAACGCCGATGTCCTGTAAATCAATGACCATGGCATCGAGACCCTTGAGCATGGATTTGGCGGGGCGCCGGTATTGACCGTAGAGGGAATAGACGGGTAGGCCGGTTCGGGGATCGATTTTATTGGCGATCGGTTGGTTGGCTTTTTCGTTGCCGTAAATGCCGTGTTCGGGGCCGAAGAGGGCGACGAGTCGGGTATTGTTAGCGCGGCGTAGGACATCAATGGTGCTTTGCCCGTGGCGGTTGACTCCGGCGGGATGGGTCAGGAGGCCAATGCGTTTGCCGGCGATTTGGCTAAAGCCATTTTCTTGAAGAACATCAATGCCGAGGTGAATAGATTGGGCATGAAGTTTTCCAAGGAGGGAGAGGAGGAGGGCGAGTGCGAGGGAGAGGTATTTACGCATCTTCTTGGGGCTGGTTTGGTTGGTCTTTGAGGTGGCGGTGCGCTTCAATTTTTTGATGGAGCCGAGTATAGCTCGCAGTAGTGCGTTTGGCGATATACCTATGAAGATTGCCAGTAATGACGCCAATGAAAGTACCGATAATAACTGCACCTAGGCTGGTGATACCAAAAACAGAAAGAAGGGTATCGAGATTGTTGCCCCAGTTTCCCGAGAAAAAATTGTTAATTAAGAGGTCGATTTCGTTTTTTCCGAATGGGCTGGATTCGATGGCGAGCAACCCGAGGGTCATGCGCCCGATTTGATAGAGGGCAAACCAAATTGGGAGGACGGTAAACGGGTTGGTGATGAGCTGAAGTCCCGCAAGGATCGGAAGGTTGGCGCGCAAAAGTAGTGCGAAAACCAGTGCTAGGGGTAACGGCAGGCCGTAAATCGGGAGGAGGGTCAGGATGCAACCAACTTGTAGGGCGGGTACGGCATGTTCGGGTCGGAAGCTCCACAGGTAGATGCGTTTGCGGGCAGCTTGGGCAAACCAGCTCAGCACAGGGTAACGGTGCATGTTGGAGCGCCGGGGGAGTGGTCGCATCCAACGTTTAAGGCGTCGGATGCGGCGTCGCTTCTCCTCAAACAAGCGTTTTGTTTCGTTTGTCATGAGGATGCGTTCGCTTTGTTGCGCGGAAGGGGCTGAATCTAGCGCTGTTCTTGTCCGGTTTTCATGTCGATAATTTTGAAATTTTCGACGTGATAAATCGGGTCGGCGCGGAAGGCGAGTTTCACGCCGTAGGATTGTTCAATCTCCAGGAGGAGATCCTCGTCTTCATTGCGCAAACGCTCGAGGTTGGAGGGGTGCAGAAGGATCCGCAGGCTTATTTCTTCGTCTTCGCCGTCGCGCGCGCGGAGGTGGCGAATGACGCTGATGAGTCGGCGCTGAATTTCGACACTCATGGTGCGTGATGATTTCACGGAACCGCGCCCATTGCAGTAAGGGCAATCCATATTAGTGCCACTTGAGTGACTTTCGGAATGCCGTTGGCGGGTCATTTGCATGATGCCGAGTGTGGAAATTGGAAGGATATGGCTTTTGGCCTTATCGTTAGCCATTTCGCGGCGCATGCGCTGGAGGACGGAATTGCGTTCTTTTTTGGATTTCATATCGATGAAATCCATAATAACGAGGCCCCCGATATTGCGCAGGCGAACCTGTCGCGCAATTTCAGTAGCGGCTTCAAGATTGACCTGCAGGATGAAGTTTTTGCCGTCCTTGTTTTTGTTCTTATGGGCGCCGGTATTGACGTCGATTGAGATAAGGGCCTCGGTTTCTTCTATGACTATTTCTCCACCGGAAGGCAGGGGAACGCAGCGCATGAAGGTTTGTTGGATTTGTCGTTCGATATTGAAGCGTTCGAAGACCGGGATATTTTCATTGAAGATTTGAATCTTTGATTTTGAGCGGGGGGAGATCTTCATGACCTCTTCCATGACGCGGTCGTAGTCTTCTTTTTTATCGACCATGACGCGGTCAACTTCCTCGGTGAGGAAGTCGCGAACGGTACGTCCTACGATATCGGGCTCGACATATAGACAAGCGGGCTTGCGGGCGGCATCCATGCGCTCGGTAATGGCTTCCCAGCGCTTCAGAAGAATATGAATGTCGCGAATGAAATAGCGGGCCTTTTTGCCTTCACCGGCGGTGCGGATGATGACGCCCATTCCTGCGGGGAGGGTAAGCTCTTTAAGGATGCCTTTCAGGCGAGAGCGTTCTTTTTTATCCTCGATTTTTCGCGAGATGCCCATGGTTCCGGTGTAAGGCATAAGCACGAGGAAACGACCCGGAAGGGCAATATTCGTGGTGGTGCGGGGACCTTTTGTGCCGATTTGACCTTTGGTGATTTGTAGGATGATTTCGCTCCCAACAGGGAAGTGCTTGGGGATATCCTTGGTGGTAATTTTTTCCTGTTCCCGTTTGCGCTGCTTGTCGGATTTGTTGTCCCGAACGACCTCAATGGTGCTGTCATTAGCCGCCGGAAGAATATCCCAGTAGTGCAAGAATGCATTTTTAGGCTGACCGATATCTACAAAAGCGGCTTTTAGTCCGGGTTCTAAGTTTTGAATGCGGCCTTTAAAGATGGCTCCGACTTCACGAGCATCTCCCGCGCGTTCGACCTCAAATTTTTCGAGGACTCCGTTTTTTAATTGTGCCACCCGTTTTTCGAGTGGTTCAGAATTGATAATGAGTTCCGAGAAGGCCTTATCTTCTTTTTTGATGTCCTTGAGGATACGATTGACGAGCGGTTGCTTTTTGGCGCGAAGAGCAGCGGCATTGCGCAGTTCCCGTGGGTTAATGCGTTCTGCTTTCTCCTCTACGGGAGGGGTCGTCAGTGCTTCGTCGTAGTTTTCGTCGTTAGCGTCGTCGTTATCGTTTGAATGAATGGTATTGGATTCTTGCATGGCTTGGGGATCTCCCGGGTTGGATGGAGGTTGCCACGTCTTTGAAGGTGTTATTCATGGGTCAAATGTAGGCTGGGGGACTATGTGTAGTCCTTTCGGTGCCGGTATATACTTTGTATTAGACCTTGTAGAAAGAAACAGCTCAAGACGAAGGAACCTCCGTAGCTTAAAAATGGAAGCGGTAGTCCGGTGATCGGGGTAATGCCGATTGTCATACCGATGTTGATAAAGAAATGAATGAGGAAGAGGACACTCACGCCGCAGGCGAGGTGCATACCAAATCTGTCTTTAGCGAGTCCGGCAATGCGAATGCCGTTGGTGACAAGGACTGCAAAGAGCCCGATGATGAACACGCTTCCGAGAAAACCAGTTTCCTCTGCAATAACAGAGAAAATGAAGTCGTTATGTGCGACCGCTTTGGGCAGGTAACCAAGTTGTGCCTGGGTGCCTTCGAGAAGGCCTTTTCCGGTGGCACCGCCTGTAGCGGCTGATATTTTTGCTTGTTTGGCATTCCAGCTGGCGCCGGTGCCGTTGGGATCGACAACTTCGGGTGCAACGAAGGAGAGGATCCGGTTACGTTGATAATTATGGATGGGTAGGATGGAACGGTAGGCCTCGGCCGAGAGGGCAGGATTGCCACTTTGTGTGGTGAGGCGGTCGCGTTCCAGGTGCTGGCTGTATTTATAGACGTCGAGACCGACTACCGATACCGCGAGCATAAAAAGGGCAAATGCACTGAGGAAGAACTTCCCTGAGAGGCGGGAAACATATAGGAGTGCAAAAGTCATTGGTGGGAAAACAAGCGATGATCCTAGGTCTGGTTGCATGAAAATCAACAACATAGGTAACAAAAAAACAAGGGCCACCTTGGTAATAACGAGGATGGAATCGTTGAAGGTGCCTACTTTTGAGCGTGCCAGGATACTGGCAGCCATGATGAGGGTGCCAATTTTTGCGGCTTCGGTGGGTTGAACCGTGGTGATCCCGAGGTCAACCCAGCGGCGCGCGCCCATCATTTCAACGCTGAAGGGGCTTTCAGGGCGGGCCAAAAGGAGTCCGCCAATACCAATGGCATAGATAAAATGAGCGTAGCTTAAGAATATTTTATAGTTTGCAAAGGCAACTAAGGCATAAGTGCCAAAACCAAGCAGGGTCCAAACGATTTGTTTTTGCCAGTCATTTCCGGCATAGGAGGCTTGCGCAGAATAGATAAAAAGGATTCCGGTCGCGCAGAGCAGGGCGATCACAAGGGGGTTAATCCAGTCGATTCGAAGCCGGTTTCCGGAATTTGCCAGATTTTGGTATTTCCGGTTGAAGCGATGACTGGTTGCGCTCATGGATGAGGGGTCGTGAACGAATGCGCTTAGTTGGTATCACCCAGATATGCTTTTTGGGTAACGAATCCGGAGGAGGTAAAAAAGGACTTGATGCATTTTGGCAGGATGCGGTGCTCTTGTACTGCCGAGAGCGGGATCCACTCGATGCCGATTTGTTTTTTATCATGTTCGGTGCCGGTTCCAAGTCCGTTGTGGGTCTTAAGGCTGCAATGAAAGACGCACTCGACTTGATGGAAGTTGGAATGGCTGGCGCGAAACTCATGGTTCCTGCCGATGTACTCGCGGATATAGGCGAAGGCTCCGATTTCGACCGGGACGCCGATTTCTTCCTGAGCTTCGCGTGCAAGGCTTTGGTGGAGGGTTTCGCCGTGGTTTTGCCCGCCTCCCGGGAGGATGTAAAAGGTGCCGCTGGAATCACACATTTTAATAAGAAGGAGTTTGTCATCCTCAATAATAAGGGCGCGTGCGGCAGTGCGAATATGGGTCATTGGTAGAGAGAGAATAAGGTATGGGCTTAGGGGCAAGACTCAAGCACGCTGATTGAGGGTGTTAAAAAAGTATATTGGCGGTTTCGTGGCTTTACTCAGGGGCAAGGAAGCGGTTAGAAGTAGGTCACCCTGAATGAGGAAGTACAAAGCACGGAATCGGAAGTTCAGCAGTTAATTGCCGAACAACGCTATCCTGCGGTCGTGGCAGCGCTTGAAAGCTGGGCGAATCCGGAGATTGCGGACCTCCTTGCTAATTTGGAAAAAGGAAAAGAGATGTTGGTTCACCGTGCTTTGCCACGGCGGCAGGCTGCGGATGTTTTTTCTTATCTCGACCCGGAGGCGCAGGATACCTTCCTGAAGGCTTTGACCGATGCGGACACGCGTAGTCTTTTGGCTAATTTGAGTCCGGATGACCGGACCGCTATGTTGCAGGAATTGCCGGCGCAGGTTACGCGGCGCTTAATGCAGTTGCTCGGACCGGAGGACTTAGCGGAATCGCGTCAACTTCTGGGCTACCCCGAGGAAAGTGTTGGGCGTTTGATGACGCCGGATTATATTCGAATCCGGGCGGAATGGACTGTTGCGATTGCGCTGGAACATATACGAAAATACGGTCGTGATTCCGAGATATTCAACATCCTATACGTAACGGACGGGAAGGGTAAATTGGTAGACATCGTGCGCATGCGTCGCCTCATTATGGCACCGGTCGAAACGGTCATCGGGGATATGCTGAATTACAATTGTGTGAGCATCTCGGCTTTTGAAGACCGTGAGGTTGCGGTTGAAATGATTCAGCGCTACGACGTCAGTGCCTTGCCGGTAGTGGATTCGGATGGTGTCATTGTGGGAATCGTGACGGTTGACGACATCATGGACGTGGCTGAAGAAGAGACCACCGAGGATATTCAAAAGAGTGTGGCCATGGCACCGCTGGAGACAAAGTACAGTCTGGCGGATCCATTCCTTTTATTCCGCAAGCGCATTGTTTGGCTTCTGGTGTTGATTTTTGTCAATTTGATATCGGCGGGTGTGATTGCGAGTTACGAAGCCTACATAATGGAGTTTATCACCTTGGCCTTGTTCATGCCCCTAGTGATTGCCGGTGGCGGAAATTCTGGAGCACAATCTTCGACTTTGATGGTGCGTGCTATTGCAACCGGGGATTTGGAACTGGAGGATTGGTTGAAGGCGACCGGCAAAGAAGTACTAGTGGGTCTTTTGCTAGGTGTTGCGATGGCATTTATGGCAGGTTTTGTAGGTCAGATGTATGGCGGAAACACAAAAATTGCCGTGGTGGTGGCTATTAGTATGACGCTGATTGTTTTTGTGGCGAATATCTTTGGGGCGCTATTGCCATTTGCCTTGAGTCGTTTGCGAGTTGATCCAGCCGCTGCAAGTACGCCTTTGGTCACATCCGTAATGGACGTGCTTGGTTTGATCATCTACTTCGGAGTGGCGGTATTGGTATTGGGCTAGAACCTGCAGGCTTGCCGATTTAGCGGAGCCACTGGTGCCATTTTTTGCGGTAGTCTTTTATATTCAGTCGGTTGATGACCTGTGGCTCGGTTTCCATGCGAGCTGACTGCAGCAACTTGCCGTTGTGGAGGTTGGCGATAAGTATTTCAATACTCATGCGGCCCCATTCATAGTAGGGGTGTACGACGAGGGCGTTCAGATAGCCTTGGTCAATATGCATGAAAGCGGTGGGGGATGACTGAATGGCAACACAGGGCCGCTCACCGGCTTTCCATGGGTAGGCCGGCATCCCAATGAGTGGCCAATCATCCAGAAAAATCCATCCGCTGATTAGGTCATTGCGGTCTTCATCTTCGGCATTACGGATTGCCTCAATGGCAGAAAAGTAATTCGGCTCGCATTGAACAATTGCCTCAATGGCTTTATAGCCAATGGCGTTTCGAATCCCGCGGAGTCGTTCCTTCTCGGCGGGGGTGGGGTCAGTAGCCATGAGAATGGCAATGCGAGCTCGGCTGGGGAGCAACTCCTTCATGGTTTGTCCAGCCAGTATCCCGGCTTTGTATTCATCGGCTACGATGGATGCAAGCGGCTGGATGTCGTTCAAATCAGTTTCGAAAAAGATTACCTTTTGCCCCTGTTCTTGGGCAAAACGAATCGCGGAGTCGGTTGTCGCCTCGCGTCCCGGACTAATGATAATGCCATCGGCATCGTTGATAAAAAGTTTCCCAAGGGAGCCTTCCTGGTTCTGTCCCTGGGAACTGTCGGGGGTGAGTACAACAATTTCAATATCGATGGAATCGCGTTTACTAATAGTATGGGCCGCATCCAATGCCCCGAGGTGGGTTGCCTGATAAATGCTATCTTCTTGGTCTTGCCCAACGATTCCAATACGGTATTCCCCAAGCACTTCACGGTTTTGTGCGTGCATCATGCTGGCAAGTCCTAAGGCAATACATGCCAGTTGTTGGATGCGATTAAGAAGCATATTTAAAAGGTACGCTTTTCTAAATTAGCGTAGCTTAAAAGTTGTAGCTGCACAGAGGGGAACGCCAGTCTTTTTTAGCTATAAACCGACCGTGTATGTATGGGTCTCACCTTCGTGGGTAATGCTTAAGTGGTTTTGTGAATCCGTTTGAGTGCTTGCTTCAGTGTGCCCAATGACCCGGGCAGGAATGCCCTGAGCTTCGGAAATCGCGATAATGGCAGGGGCCTCGGAGGGCTCGCAATAGATTTCCATACGGTGCCCCATGTTGTAGACGCGGAACATTTCTTCCGCACTGGTACTGCTTGCTTTCTGGATCGCTTCGAAGATTGGGGGAACAGGAAGCAGATCATTTTTGATAAAATGCACACCGGTGCCAAAACGGAGGCATTTGGTTTGCCCGCCACCGGAGCAATGAACCATGCCGCGAATTGCGGGGCGATGATCCTCAAGTAGTTCTCGAATAATAGGGGCGTAGGTTCGGGTTGGACTTAGCAGAGCCTCGCCGACGCTCATGCTTGATTCGGGTAGGGGATCCTCCATTTTATAGGGACCACAGTAAAGAAGGCTGGAATCGGTACGCGGATCGCAGGTTTCTGGATACTTCTCAAGGTAGTAGGGGGCGAGCAAATCGTGGCGGGCACTGGTGAGCCCGTTGCTTCCGATACCTGAGTTTTCAAAATCCTCGTATTTTGCCTGTCCGGCAGAGGCGAGTCCAACGATGGCAAGTCCGGGACAAATGTTGGCGTTGTCAATCACGGCATCGCGCGACATCACGGCAACGGCACAGGAATCAACCGTCGCGGTGCCGGTAAGATCGCCCACATCCGCGGTCTCACCGCCCCCACTCACAACGCCTACGCCGTATTCCCGAAGCCGTTTAAGGAAATCCTCAGTTCCGGAAATCAAAGCACCTAACGCTTCTGCGGTAATGGCTCGGGCATTGCGATTAATGGTGCTGGAAATAAGGATGCCATCCACCGCGCCAATGCACAGAAGATCGTCAATATTCATGACCAGACTGTCTTGTGCGGTCTTTCTGAAAGCGGAGGGGTCATTGGTTTCGCGGTAATGCAGGTAGGCAAGAGTGCTTTTTGTTCCGGAACCATCCGAGTGAATGACGGCGCATTTGGTGGGATCACCGGTGAGAACATCGGGACCAATTTTACAGAAGGCTCCGGGGAAAAGACCACGGTCGAGGTGATCAACCACAGCATGCACTTCTGATTTTGATGAGGAGACGCCACGTTGGGCGTAGCGATCGGAGGCGGAACTCATAATAGGTACGGTCTTTTTATATGATAGTTGGGAGCGGTTGACGCAGTTCAGCTATATGAGACATGATTCTGCGGGATGCTTCGAGATAACGTTCGGGATGATCCGGTCCGGGGTCAATAACTTCGCTTTGAATAGGTTTCCCGTAAACAATATTGATAGGGCCACCGAGGGAAGGTCTTTTATGATGGCGACCGTAGGCTTCAAAGGTGCCAAAGAGGCGGGTGGGGATTATGGTGGCGCGGGATTTGCAGGCAATCATACCGGCACCTGGCTTGGGTGGCAGAAAAGAGCCATCTTCGGAACGCGTGCCCTCAGGGTAGATCGCGACCGCTCCTTCTTTTTTAAGGGCCTTGAAAATGGCCTTGAGGGATCGAATGTCGGCACTCTCACGGGCGACTGGGATGGTGCCGAGCGCAAGCAGAAATTTGCCAAACCAACCGCGATAGAGGGTGTCGCGGGCAAAATAATTTATGTGACGCGGGATGCGTGCGCCAATGGCAGGGGGATCAAAGAAACTGACATGATTGGCTGCAAAAATAATGCTGCCTTGTAGCGGGATATGCTCAGCACCATGAATCTCAAAATCGTAGTAGGTGCTGAAGAAGCAATCCGCGAGAATGCGGGTTGCGTTATATACCGGAGGTATTTGAACAGGGGAGTCAGTCATGCGAGGAATCAATGTGTTCACAGATGAGGTCAACGACTGCCTTAAGTGAGTGTGGCCCCGTATTCACCTTTACAGCGTGTTTGGGACATTTCAAGGGTGCGGTCTTGCGGGAAGAGTCAAGTTTGTCGCGCTCGGCAATGGAGTCGGTGAGGCCTTCCTTCGCGCGCCGCGCGGCACGGGTTGCGGCATCTACGTGAAGGAAGAAACAGAAATCGGCATCGGGAAAAATAACGGACCCAATATCGCGGCCTTCCATTACAAGACCGGGGTAGTTTTCTTGTCGGGCAAGTTGAGCCTGATTACGTTGATATTGAAAAAGGAATTCACGGACTTGTGGGATGGCGGCAATGAGGGAGACTGCGGCATTGACCTCCGGTGAACGGATTTCGCTATCTTTTGGGATGCAATCGTTAACGGCAAGTTGAGCGCTGGCCCCTTGTAGGCGGGTTTCAACCGTGAGGGATTCCAACAGGCTTGGAATTGTGTCAGGGCAGGCGGGGTCGGCACCTGCTTTTAAGAGTGCATGTGTCAGGGTACGGTAATGCGCCCCGGTGTTTACATGCATGAGACCAAGGCGTTCCGAAAGGGCGCGTGCTGTGGATGATTTCCCGCTAGCGGCACCTCCGTCAATTGCCACAATAATAAAGGAATCAGGTTTCATGGTGCAGGCTTTCAAGCGTTTGGAAGAATTCAGGATAGGTTTTGCCGCAACAGGCAGGGTTGCGGATAGCAAGCCAGGGCAGTCCGTCATTCAGGAGATCATAGGTGCCGAGGATTGCAAAGCTCATGGCAAAACGATGGTCTTCGTAGGTATCAATTTCAAGCAGTTGCTGCTGGGCGCGGGCTTCGCGGGCGCGGTCCCTTAGGGCATCAAGATTGGGTTTCAGGATGAGGCTATCTTCTTGTTGACTTACCGATTGACCAAGTTTTTCAAGTTGGCTGGCTATACCGGCTGGGCGGTCGGTTTCCTGTTTGCGGGTATGTGCGATGCCTTTAATGGTGAGTTCTTTGCTTAAAAGCGGAGTGAGCGCGGCAAGGGGTAGAAAGGTATCGGAGAATGAGTTGAAATCAATGACCTCGGGTAAAGCATCAAATTGAGCGGGGGCTTTGATCTGAACCTCCCATTCCGTGGCATTCTTTTGTACCTCCAGACCCAAAGCTTCCAGCACCTCAACAAAACGGGCATCGCCTTGGAGCGGTTCTGGCCCAAGTTGGGGGATTTGCAGATGCCCGCCGTGCAAGCATGCCAGCGCAAGAAAATAACTGGCCGCCGAAAGATCCGGCTCGATCGTGTAAAGACCGTCCTCGGGCCTGGTGTATTCTGTGGCATGGAGAAGATAGGCGCCGACTTCATCCGCGCTTACTGGATCTGCTCCAAAAGCCTGACGCACTGCAAGTGTGATGGCAATATATGCGGGGCGCACGTGAGGCGCAATAAATTGGACGTTTGCAGGTCCGGCAGGTGCTGCCATCAAAAGAGCGGAGAGTATTTGACTGCTGGCGCTGGCGTCTACTGCAACGGCGCCTCCCTTGAAACCTTTTGCATGCAAGGTGAATGGAAAATGGCCGGGCTTTCCATGAAAATCAAAAGTCGCCGCACCGCACTCCATGAGCGCTTTCAGTAATCCCATAATGGGGCGTTCGCGCATCGCGGGGTCGCCGTCGAGGGTGTAGCAACCGCCTGCTTCGAGTGCTAGAAAGGCAGGAAGGAAGCGGGCTGCAGTTCCTGCATTCCCCACATTCAGCTCGGCATTTTTTATGGGAATACGACCGCTTTCCCCATGCACGGTAATAGTGTTGTTGGGGGCATCGGCAATCAGACGAAACCCAAGGGTTTCCAGAGCTTCCAGCA
>JAACDB010000048.1 GCA_009937095.1 Verrucomicrobiota bacterium | reverse complement strand
GGCGATGACTTCGCGCAGGAAGCGGCGGGCTTGACGGAGGCCTTCAGGGATGTCGCTGGTACCGTCGAGCTTGGGATCCATGATGAGTCCCTTCCAGCCGACGGTGGTGCGGGGTTTCTCGAAATAGACCCGCATGACGATGAGGAGGCGGTCGCTGACCTCGGGGGCGAGGGCGGCAATTTTGCGGGCGTATTCGCGTCCCGCTTCAAGGTCGTGGATGGAGCAGGGCCCCACCACGAGGAGCAGGCGGGGGTCGTCGCCAAAAATAATCCTATGGATGGCTTCGCGGCTTTCGGCGACGAAACGTTCATCCGCCTCCGTGCGCTCAATCTCGCTGCAGAGCGCGGTGGGCGTCGGCAAGAGGATTTTGGAGGTAATGTTGATGTCGGTGACTTTTTTCACAGAAGGCGAGGATTAGTGGAGGGGGCGGCGGGTAACAAGTCTCAATTCGGAAGAGTTTGTAAGTAGGGGTTGAAAAGTTTTCTAGAATTGCGATTCTAGAAAGACATGAAGGCGAGCGTAAAATTTCATCAGACGGTGCCAGCGGGTCACCTGCGTTTGCGCGGGGAGGATGTGGCCACTTTTTTGAACAGTCAGTTCAGCGGGGATTTGCGAAATCCGGAGCGGGGGTTGTGTAGCTATGGACTCTGGCTGAATGCGAAGGGAAAAGTGCAGGGGGATGGCTGGGTACTGTGCCGCGATGCGGAGTTGTTTGACGTTGTGAGCGTGGGAACGGACGGCGCGATCCTTCAAGAGAAGCTTGAGAAACACATCATTGCCGACGATGTCGCGATTGAAGTGATCGAAGGGACAAGCTCACTCTTATTGCAGGGTGAAGCTGCAGGGAATGCAGTGGAAGGTCTTTTTGGGGAGATTCCGGAAACGGGGCGTTTTCTTGAAACGGAGACGGCGTGTTGTTTCCCCGGGCGACACGCCCGGGCGGCGCATTACCATATTTGTTATACCGATGCCTCTGCGGCGGGCGAAGCAGTTGCAGAGCTTCAGGCGGCGGGAGCGGAGCCGGTGGATTTAGCCGCCATTGAGCTGGAACGGATAACGGCGGGTTATCCAGCGGTGCCCATTGAACTGGGCGTGACGGATTTGCCCGGTGAGGCGGGTCTGGTGGGCGAGGCGGTCTGTACAACGAAGGGTTGTTTTCTCGGACAGGAATCGATTTTACGGCTGCACAATCTGGGTCGCGCGCGACGGGGACTGTATGCGGTTTCGGGAGCGGGTGCTGTTCCGTCCCTTCCGGGATCTCTCGCCATAGCGGGGGAGGAACGATCCGTTGGTGAATTGCGGAGTGCCTTTGAGACGGACTCGGGTTGGACGGGTGTGGCGATGTTAAAGTTGGATCGCATGGAGGAAGCATTCCATTGCGAGGACCAGTTAATTAAGGTGGCGCATGCTATGGGTGCAGGGCAATGAGTGAGCCTGTGGAAGAGGATCTGGAAACGGTGGCGCGTCTTTTTTTGGGGATGGGCGCAGAACAGTCGCAGGCGGAGGTCATGGCAAAACAGTTGTTAAAACGGGCGGCTCAATTGTCTGCAGAGCGCGGAATTTCAAAAGTAGAGGCGGCTGCAATCCTTTTAAAACAGGTAGCTGAGGCCCGAGAGGGGCTTGCACCACGCATAAATACTGAGGTCAAGAGTAAAGATAGCCCGAAAAGCTGAAAAAATAGCGGGTTAGAGGGCAATTTATCTGTTGACGCGATATTTTTGCTGCACACTTTTGTGAATGGCAAAAGCCATAATAACCTCAACACCATATATCGTTTATGAATAAAGCAGATCTCGTAGCCGAAGTACAAAAATCACTTGGAGCTGATACCTCCAAAGCTGCCGCCGAACGTTCCCTGGACGCTGTCCTCGAAGGAATCAAGACTGGCGTCAAAAAAGACCAAGCTGTGCAAATCATTGGATTTGGCACCTTCTCCGTTGCCCATCGCGCAGCACGTCAGGGTGTAAACCCACAAACCGGCGAGAAGATCCAAATCAAAGCGTCCAAGTCTGTTAAGTTCAAGGCTGGCGCTGGTTTGAAAGCAATTCTCTAAGAAAGCGTACTAACCAAGCTTTTTCTGAGCCCGCTTCGTGCGGGCTCTTTGTTTTTTCGGATAGCAAGTGCGCTGGAAAGCGGGAATTAAAGTTGCCAGAATGCAGAAGGCTGCTTTTGTTGAGACTCTTTTGAGAATTGAATTTTAAGATAAATTAGTACGAGCATGGGAAAAAGTTTATTTCAGAAAGTATGGGATGCGCACGCCGTTCGCAAGTTAGCGAATGGTCAAACGCAGCTACTCATCGGGACACACCTGATTCACGAAGTCACCAGTCCTCAGGCATTTGGGATGTTGCGGGATCGTGACTTGAAGGTTCGGTTCCCAAAACGGACCTTTGCAACGGTCGATCACATTGTGCCGACCAATGAGGCCTTAGAGCCTTACAGCGATCCCTTGGCACAGGGGATGATCGAGGAATTGCGCAAGAACTGTGCGGATAACGAGATCACTTTTTTTGATACTAATACAGGCAAGCAGGGTGTCGTTCACATCGTTGGCCCCGAGCAGGGCATTACCCAACCGGGTACCACTATTGCCTGCGGGGATTCTCATACTGCCACGCATGGAGCCTTTGGAGCGATTGCCTTCGGCATCGGAACCAGTCAGGTGCGCGATGTTTTGGCGACCCAGACCATTGCGCTGGGTGAACT
>JAACDB010000047.1 GCA_009937095.1 Verrucomicrobiota bacterium | reverse complement strand
TGGCGGAGAGGGAGGGATTCGAACCCTCGGTGGAGTTTCCCCCACACATCCTTTCCAGGGATGCACAATCGGCCACTCTGTCACCTCTCCTTTGCCGAGCGTTTACAAAGAAACTTTGCTGCCTTGTAGGTCAACAGAAAAGCGTCGGGAAGCGAGGGGCAAGAACACGTCTATTCCGTGGCGGTATCGTCTACGAAGCGCACACAGAGGGCGGCGAGGAGCATGGAGGCGCCGCCAAGGAGGACGGCATTCATGGTATTGTTTCCGAGGAGGCTGGACATGATTTTGCCGAGGCCGAGGGGAGCACCGATCTGAGGGAGGACGATGAAGAAGTTAAAGACACCCATGTAGAAACCCATACGGTTGCCGGGGATGGCGTTGGAGAGGATGGCGTAGGGCATAGAAAGGATACTGGCCCAAGCAATGCCAACGGCAACCATGGAGAGGAGCAGGAGATTAGGGCTACCAACAAAGTTAACGGAAAGAAGCCCAAGCCCGCCAATGGTGAGGCAAAGGGTGTGAATGGCTTTGGCGCTGTATTTGCGAACAAGGAGAAGGAGGAGGAAGGCAAAGACAAAGGCAACGCCGTTGTAGGCGGAGAAACAAACCCCGCCCCACTCGGCTCCGGCCTGATATTCGGGACTGCCCTGTGTGCCACCGAAGATATGGGTGGCGACGGCGGGAATGAAATAAATCCACATACAGAAGAGGCCGAACCAGGTGAAGAATTGCACGATGGCGAGTTGTTTCATGGTGCGAGGCATGGAGGCGATGCCGGCAAAGATTTCGCGGAAGGCGTTGGAAACGCCGGCGGTCTTTTGATTTTCCTCGCGGAAAGCTTCGATGTCCTCGGGGGGATACTCGCGGGTAGTGAGGACGGTATAAAGGACAGCGATAAAGAAGACAAAGGAGCCAATATAGAAAGCGAGGTGGACGGATTGGGGAATGGCGTTTGCGCCGGTAGATTCGTTGGAGACGTTGAACCAATTGGAGAGGACCCAAGGAAGGGCTGAGGAAAGGACAGCGCCGAGGCCGATGAGGAGGCTCTGCATCGCAAAGCCGCTTTTGCGTTGCTCGCGGTTGAGTTTATCGCCGACGAAAGCGCGAAAGGGTTCCATGCTGATGTTGACGGAGGCGTCGAGAATCCACAGCAAGCCGGCGGCCATCCAAAGGGAACTGGAATTTGGCATGGCAATGAGGGCGAGGCTGGCGAGAATGGCGCCGATGAGAAAGTAGGGGCGGCGGCGTCCAAGGAAGGTCCAAGTGCGGTCGCTGTAGTAACCGACGAGGGGCTGGACGATGAGGCCGGTCAGGGGTGCGGCGAGCCAGAGGAAGGGAATGGCGCTTTCCTCGGCGCCGAGGTATTGATAGATGGCACTCATATTCGCCATCTGAAGACCCCAGCCGAATTGGATGCCGAAGAATCCAAAACTCATGTTCCAGATTTGCCAGAAGGAAAGATTGGGTTTGTTCATTTTATATGGAGGTTGAGGTTATTTTAAATAGACAAGGGTTTTTCGGCCGTGAGTCCGCGCTCGGAATTTAGCGTGATGGTAGCGAGCTGTTGCATTGCCCGGTCAAGGCCGTCGGTACTGGGCAGGCGCCAGACCCAACTACCGGAAGCTTGCCCGGGAACATTTATGCGAGCCTCGGACCCCAACCCAAGGAGATCCTGCAGCGGGATAAGCGTGGCGGCGGCATCGGAAGCATATAGGCTGTTAATAAAGTCGAGGTGGATTTGGGAGCCGTCGGTTTTAAAATATGCGCAGGCATTGGCTTTTTCGCGATCAATTTCATCCTGACTACGGGTGCTGTTGGTACCTGCGATGCTATTGAACCAACCGACCGTGGTGTCGTTGTCGTGTGTACCGGTATACGCTACGCAACTGGAATCGTAGGCATCGGGAATGAAGCTTGATTTCATTGTGTCGGTACCAAAGGCGAATTGCAGGATGCGGATTCCGGGTAATTCGTAGCGGTCGCGAAGGGCGATAACGGCGTCGGTGATCACGCCCAAATCCTCGGCGATAAGGGGAAGCGGCTTACCGAAAGTGGCTACCATTTCGGCAAGTATTGCTACGCCACAGGAGGGAACCCATGTGCCGTCCGCAGCGGTTGTGGCCTCAGCGGGCACTTCCCAGCAGGCATCAAAGCCGCGGAAGTGATCGATTCGCACAATGTCCACCCAATTCAGCGAGTGTTGCACACGACTGCGCCACCATTGAAACTGCTCGGCGCGGTGAGCGTCCCAATCGTAGATGGGGTTACCCCAGAGTTGTCCGGTGGCGGAGAAGTAATCGGGTGGCACGCCGGCAACCACACGCGGGCGCCCGTCAGGCTTGAGCTTAAAGAGTTCTGGCCGGCACCAAACATCCACACTGTCATGGGCCACAAAGATGGGGAGGTCACCGATAATGCGGATTCCTTTCTCCTGAGCGCAACGGCGCACTTCAGACCATTGTTCGATGAGGATGAATTGCTCGAAGTAGACGCGCTGAATATCCTCTAGTAATGTTTGGGTAGCTTTATCGAGGGCGTCGTTATCGCGATCACGAAACTGGGCAGGCCACTCTGTCCATGCGACCCCTCCGTGCTTTTCCTTGAGGGCATAGAAGAGGGCGTAGTCAGGCAACCATGACTTCGCGTCCTCAAAAAAACGAGCATAGCTTTTTCGGAGGGGACTGTTCGCATCGGTTTGAAAAAAGCGCGCGGCGGCGAGCTCGGTCATTTGCTTTTTATTTTGGTAAACTGCAGCGTAATGGATGCAGTCCTCTAAAGGTAATTGAAAACTTTCCAATTCCTGCGCGGTTATGAGTTGCCGCTGGTGAAGGTCTTCGGGGCTGATAAAAACAGGATTAGCGGCGAATGCGGCAAGGCCTTGATAGGGCGAATCCCCATAACCGGCGGGATTGAGGGGAAGGATTTGCCAAAGGTTTTGTTGTGCGTCCGCGAGGGTTTTCAGCCAATCAAGTGCGGCGGGACCGAAGTCGCCTACCCCGTAATCACCCGGCAAGGAACTTGGGTGAAGCAAGATGCCGCAGTCGCGATTGAAAAGTGGTGAGACGTTCATGACTACAAATGCTCTATTCGGTACGGGTCACTTGTAATGCGCTAAAATACGCATTGTTGGCACCGCCGTTTAGATTAAACAGGGCGAGGCCGCGAACCTCGCGCTTCATTTCGGTGTCGGCATTCTTTCCCTGCCGGGGCGTTTGGAGTGGACGATTCTTAAAATGATGTACGACCTGATCGCTGAGGGTCATGATCTGCAAATCGTATCGGTTGCCCTTGCGGATGGTGATCCCCAGTTCGGCTCCGAGGGGGTCAATAAAGACACGGGTATTGTAACGATCCCCGCCGTCAAAAAGTTGGTAGGTGCTGAGACCTTCCAGAATCGCAAAGACCCAAAGACGTCCTTCTGTAATAGCATCGAGCGAGGTGGCGCTGGCATCGTTGCGCAGGGCAATTCCGACACTGGAGATTTCCTCAGCATCGCGTTCAAATTTAGTGGTGAAGCCCTCGAACTTAAAGCGCAGGGAAAAGTGGTCGCCCGGGGCGAGGCTGTGATCAAAAGTGCGAAAAGCGACGGTCTCTTCAAATTGAGTCCCGTTGGCAAAAATCCCGAAGGCTTTGCCGTAATTGCCAAAATCGGCGAGGTCGGTTTCTCTTGCGGCGTCGGCCATAAAAAATCCTGCGTATTGTTCCTCGCTCTCGCTTGCATACTCGGGCGCGAGGAGTTGCCATTCACCGAAGCCGCGCCCGCTTTGATCACCGGATTGCCAACCATCGGTGTAGGCATCGAAGTAGGCTTCGTCTTCTCCTGCGATGTAGGTTTGGGCACAGGCGTTTGCAAAAGCGCACAAGGCCAGAGCAATGGCGCAGCATATTTGCGGCAGGCAAATGAAAGCAATTGGTTGTTGGGACATTATTTCCGTAAAGGAGAAGGGTATAAAATATAGGACTTTGCCCGCACTGCAGGACATGCTGAACCGTTGAACATATTTTGATTGAGTGTATGGTGGAAATCAGCCCTCACCAAAAGAAATGGAACGGATCCCAACGGCTTTAAGCACGTTGAGGACGTTGACCACGCTTTGTTGGTAGGTTTCGGGGTCGGGTTGGATGATGACAATGGTTTTGAGTCCGGCGCGGTCGGAGGAAAGCTTGAGGCCTTGGAGGGTGCGCCGGAGGTTGGGCAGGTCGGGGTTGCCGGGATTGTCGGAGGGCATCCCGTTGAGCAGGGTTGTTCCATCGACAAGGATATCAATGTAGTGCTGCTCGGGAAGCGGGGTGTCGGGGGGCGCGGCCATACTGGAGGGTAAGGTCACTCCGAGGTCGGCTTCTTCCTTGATTATGGAAGTCGTGACCATGAAATAAACCAAGAGGAGGAAGACGATGTCGATCATAGGGGTGAGGTCGACCCGGTCTTCAGAAATTTGGATGCGGCGTGCTTTCATGGTGCTTATTTATCGCTCTGGAAGCTGGCAAAAATAACATTGGGAACCCCACCGGCTGCGGCGGCGGCAAAGAGCTTGCGAACCTCCTTGAATGGCACGCGGGCATCCGCACGAATGTAGACCTTGATTCTGGGGCTGTCCTCGCGAGCCTGTTGGACGTAAGCGGTCATGTCCTGAACCGCAATAGGCTGGGAGCCAAAAAAGAGGGAGCCGTCGTTTTGAATGGTAACAACCACCCGAGAACTGCGGTCCTCCGGGATAACGGCATTTGCGGCAATCGGGACGTCAATTTCAACGCGTTCCTGCACCTGCATTTTCGCCACAGTCATAAAAAAGACAATCAACAGAAAGACGATATCGATCATCGGAGTGAGATCGGGAAGGTCGTTCGTCAAGTCGTTCTGTCTGGATGGTTTCACGAGCGGGGAAAAGTTGAGTGGACCAGTGGTCGGGGAATTGAGTGTTTATTTGTTATCGGTGTGGAGCATCCCTTTTTTGCTCATGAGGCGGGTCATAGTACCCAGAGCTTCATAGACCCCTGAAGAGGCAGAGAGGTATTTGTTCTTAAAATAGAAATACGCCATCAGGGCGGGAATCGCAATGAGGAGCCCGCTAGCGGTCGTGACGAGCGCTTCGGAAATATTATTGGCAAGCAATTCGGGTTTCCCGAGTCCTTGTGCAGCAATGTTTCGGAAGGCTTTTACCATCCCGCTGACGGTTCCTAGTAGACCTATCATGGGAGAGATGGAGGCAATCACTTGCAGGTATTGCACAAAGACCAGGGGTTTCGCCAGAATCTTACCCGCGCGCTCCTCCATTGCTTCATTCACTGCAGCAACAGAACGATGCCCGTCTTCAATGGTATCGAATGCAATCGCGAGAATTTCAGTCATGTAACCCTCATTATCACGACAAGCTTTGAGACCCTTTTCCGGATCGCCGCTTTCAATTGCCTGTTTCATCGCTTCAACCGCCTCCGGTTGAGTAAAGCGCGATTCTTTAATTAATAAAGCGCAGTAGACCGCGAGGCCGACCAACGCGACGGAGAACGCCAGGAGGGGATACATAGCCCAGCCTCCCTGTTGAAAGAGGGTCCATAGGGTAATGGAAGTCTCGCTGGTTTCGGGAACCGCGGATGCGCTCTCCTGTGCGTTGAGGCTGGCGGTAATTCCCAGAAGGAGTAGTATGCAACGCGTCCATGGGGTGCTGGTGGCTTGGTAGTTCAGTGCAGTCATAATTAAGGAGTTTTGTTATTTTGATGATGAATGATTTCGAGGCTTTTCGAAGCCCATTGGCTGGCGGGAAACATGATGGAGACTTCCCGATGCGCCAGGGTGGCAGCGTCGGGCATTTCCATTTTTTCGTAAAGTAAGGCGAGGGTATGCAGCAACTCGGGGTACCATGGGTCGGTCACGGCGGCATAGGTCTTGCCACGAGCCGCCGCCCGCATCGCAGGGGGATACTCCGCTTGTCGTAATTTCCAGCGGGCATCAATTAACTCCCGAAGCGAAAAGTAAGCTTCGTTGATCTGAATTTTCGGCAGATCCTGTAGGATGGATTGAAGCGATTTCGAATCCTCAAGATAGAACCCGCAATAGGCGGCCCATAAATTGGCAATAACTTGATGCGCGGATTTTTCCTTACTGACCTTATGGTAGAGATCAAAGGCCTTTTGATATTCTCCGACCTCACGCCAGGAATCCCCAAGGGATAAGAGCACCTCAAGCTGGGCGGGTCCGGCAGGATCCATCGCGAGGAGGGTCCGGTGAATTTTTTCCAAGTCTGTCGCCGCTTGGGCGCGGTGGAGGGAAAGCGTGGTTTGTCCAATTTCATCCAGAAGCGGGGGCGGAACCTCGCGCATGGGTAGCGCGGCTATCAAAGCGGTCAAACGCTTCCAATTTCCCGTGCCCCGCAAAGCTTCAAAATAGGCCCGCACGGTGGAGACATAGTTGCCGGGCAAATGACTCAACTCGATGTAGTTCAACATAGGGCGCGCTTCCGGTTCGATAAGCGGTAGCGCCTGAAGCGGCTGACCATTCTTCAGTTTTTTAAGACCTTCGTAAAATTTATCACTCAGTAAGAAGTTGAGCATGACCCGTTCTTTTTCGAGGGTCGAAAAATCTAGATAAGCCCGCCCGCCAAAATCAGCACCCTTGGGTCGAAAGACCAATGAAGAACCCTCCAATCCCGTAAGAATGACCGAATCTGTTTGCATGGGATAGCGAAGTTCAACCGGGAGTTCCGCCGCACCGAGCGGTCCTACGGAGCTTAAAGCAAGCGCAAGCAGGCAGAGGCGTGGAATCATTTTTATCGGCAAGGGCAGCATGGGGTCATAGGGTCATGGGGTCAGCCTTTTTCGGCGGATAGCATCATAATAGGGAGAGTCCTTTGAAGTGGGCAGGTCGAGGAAATATTGGTAAGTGCGCTGCGCGGAATCGGCATCCCCCAAAGCCTCGAGTAAATCCGCACTGGCAAGAACAGCCCTACCCGACCAATCGGGGTACGCAGAGAAAGCAAGATACGTGCGTTCGTAAAAACCCTGCGCTTTGGCGAGATCCTCCATTTGGGCAAAACAGTCGCCCATCTTAAAGGTTGCCTCGGCCCAGACCTCGCCGCGCCATTCCCGTTGGTTAAGCACCAGTGCATATGCTTCGACCGCTTCTTGTAGCCGCTCGGTCTGGCGCAGGGCATCACCGCGCAAGATTGCCGACTGCGGGGCATAAAAAGAGGCAAAGTGTTCCTCCAACACGCGATGGTGGTACGCTTGAGCAGCTTCGTGATTGTTGC
>JAACDB010000046.1 GCA_009937095.1 Verrucomicrobiota bacterium | reverse complement strand
TTGCTCCCTTCACGAGCCACAAAAATGAAATCGTAGATGTCGATAACCTCGAATACCAAGTACCCGGAGGGATGCTTTTCAATTTCCGCACCCAACTGAAAGAACAAAAAATGGAAGATAAATTCGAGGAAGTCTTCCGAGAGATCCCGGTCGTGTGGGAAGCCCTTGGCTGGATTCCCCTCGTCACACCCACCTCACAAATTGTCGGCATGCAGGCCTTTCTAAACGTTAAGTTTGGCCGCTGGAAACAACTTTCCCCGCAGGCCGTTGACATCGCCCTCGGCTATTACGGTCAATGCCCCGCATCGGTCGATCCAAAGGTTCAGGCGCTTGCGGGTAAGCAGTTCAACAAAGAACCGATCCATTGTCGCCCCGTAGAGGCGCCCGTCGCAAAACATGCCCACATGGATGATCTTAAAAAAGAACTGCAAAAAAAGGGCCTGCCCTGCGATCCCGAGCATTGTGTTATTCATGCCATGTTTCCACAACAACTGGAAGCTCATCTTACCGGCAAGGGACCCTCAAGCACTATTACCAAGCCAGCTGATACGGCGTCCAAAGATGAAACTGCGCAGGGAAAAATTGAGCCTCGAAGCTATGCCTTACGCATAAATGGCAAACCTGTAAAAGTTGAGGTCGAAGAAGTCGCCTAGACCCCTTCGCTCTCTAAGAAGGGTGCTCAAGGTCAATTATCTGGCATCAACCAAGCGTTTTTCCTTCACTTGGTTGGCGGCCTTACCAATGCGGTCACGCAGGTAATACATCCGCGCACGCATCGTGACGGACTCGCGGTCAATCTCCACCTTGTCAATCGAAGGGCTGTGAACCGGGAAAACCTTTTCCACACCCACGCCTGAAGCGATACGACGCACCGTGAAGGTCTCGCCCACACCTGTGCCCTTACGACAAATAATAATACCAGCAAAAATCTGAATCCGGGTTTTGCTACCCTCTTGAACCTTCAGGTGCACCTTTACACCATCGCCCACCTTAAAGGTAGCGCGGTCGTCTTTTAACTGATCTTTAGTAATGTCTTCGAGAATTGCTTGGCTCATTATGTTTCGTCCTTTTCTAATAGATCCGGTCGTAATGACCGGGTTTTTAAAATCTGCTGTTCAAGCCGCCATTTTGCAATCGCGGCATGATCTCCTGAAAGAAGTACCTTTGGCACACCCATCCCCCGAAACTCCGGTGGTCGTGTATACTGAGGAAAGCCGAGAAAGCTGTCCATGAAGGATTCTTCCGTCAAGGATTTTTCATCGCCTAAAAAACTGGGGACAAAACGACTGACGCAATCAATCAGAGTTGCCGCTGCCAAAGTTCCGTTCGTCAAAACATAATCCCCCACGCTCACCTCATGATCGACCAGGGTATCGCGTACCCGCTGATCGACCCCTTCATAGTGCCCGCTCAAGAGAATCAAATGAGTTTCTTCTGCTAAATCCTGTGCCAACCGACTCGTCAGAGGCACGCCATCCGGCGCCATATAAATAACCTTTGATTCCTTGCGACGCAAAGCCTCAACCGCGCCAAATATGGGCTCCGGTTTCATGACCATCCCCGCACCGCCGCCGTATGGGATCTCATCGGTCTTGCGATGCTTATCCGTGGCCCAGTCCCGCAAGGAATGCGCTTCTGCCCGAATCAAACCCTTTGCCTGAGCTCGTCCCAACATACTGGACGATAAAAAACCCTCCACCATTTCTGGGAAGAGGGTTATTATATCAAACTCGAGTTTCATAAACTTTGGGCCGAGTACCCAACCCATACAAGCGCCTTTAAGACGCCTCTTCTTTGGATTCGGTGCTCTCTTCGGTAGCCTCAGCCTTCGGCTCTTCCTTTTTGGAATGTGAGCCATCACATTTACCATTAGCATCTTCCATCTTGCCACAAGCGCAGTCAGGTCCGGCAGGAGCTGCTCCAGTCGTTTCCTCGGCAGGAGTTGCCTCCGCAGCTGCTTCTACGTCAGCAGGCGCAGCTTCGGCCTCTACCACTTCCTCGACAGCAGCAGCTTCTTCAGCGGGTGCTTCTTCTGTGACTTCCTCGATAACTTCCGGTTCAGGCGCAGGTTTAGCCTTTGGCTTGGGGGCTTCGATCGGGGGATCGACGTGTCCACGACGGGCACGCCGAATTAAACTGGCGGCAGTGTCGCTTGGCTTTGCTCCCACTGACTTCCAATAGTCAATGCGCTCAAGCTTGAGCAATAGTTGGTTTTCCGGCTTGTTGGCCTGTGGTTCATAGGTACCTAGCACCTCGACGAAGCGACCATCGCGGCGGGCCGCCGCTTCGGTAACAACCATGCGGTAAAAAGGACGATGGCTTGCGCCATGACGTTGGAGACGGATTTTTAGTGCCATAAATTGAATCGATGAGTGGCAGACTGCCACGACCAGAGAAAGGGAGAGAAAAAGGGACTCCCGCCTTACCTGTCAAGAGCGGAAGCGTTGATTTTGCTGAATCAAAACCATTTCATAATCAAAACCGGTAACTTATAAATAAACCCTAACCATTTTTAAGAACCTACTCACAACAAAGCAACCACCGCAAATTTTACTATTTTTTGTTACTTTATAAGTTGTTTTACTGCTATTTATCAGTATTTATACCAATTAATTAATAATCGATGCACTCTAACTCTAACCAATTATACTCTTATGAATGACATCTATGTAAGTCAAATAACACAAAATAACCAAGCTTGGAAAAAACCAGCAGGATGCCCGAAAAATCAAAACAAACAAAGTTTTGCGGTGCGAAATGGTTTTCATTTTGACGAATGGCTTTTTAGGACAAACTGGACTATTGATGGTTGGCATTATGCTTTCCTGCAAGGCGTGCATCGTCTGAAAGCCAGTGCGTATCCCCGCACCGAACGATTAGACACCATCCTTTACACTATGGAACCTATGTTTGGCGGCAAAGAATTCTGCCAGCGATATGTCGGGCAAATCCGGAATGTTGAATGCATCACTAAAGACCAAATGCTTAGCGCGAATGAAGAGGCGAAATCCAAAGGTTGGCTCAAGGAGATGAAGGAAGATATTAAAAAGATTGGCGGTAAGATCGAAAACTTCACCAAACCGCTTTATCGCGACATTCCTTTCAACATTCGATTCAAGCCGGAAGACCTAAAGATTTTCCAAAAGCCCGTTTTCGCAAAAGAAGAAAATCCACTTTACCAATTAAAGAACTTCGATCTGTACGAGCTCAGCAACAACCAGCGCCTCAAAATATTACACCCTATTCTTCATTTGATTTAGCCGGCCTCTACGCCTTTACTTCAACCCGGTCGGGAGAATCGGTCCATGGAAGCGGGAAGGCACTCTTTTGCCAATCGTTTCGCTCCTCACCAATTTTTGCAAAATCATCCTCACCTCCCTCTACCAGTACACCCGAGAATTTATACCGGGTCTCTATACCAGTAAGTCGAATCACCCGCTTACCCGAATACGCAACCAGCGTGCGCGGGGTTGTATAATCAATCTGACGAATTTTTGACTTTGATTCCATTTCTCGGGTTGCAATACCTCAACTTGTAGCTTCCCTCGACGAATGGCAAAAATCATTTTCAAACTTTCCAACATGGAACTGGAATGGTCTCCCAATGAGGAAAACATTCTAGAGCTCGCAGAATCCAACGGGCTCAACCTCCCTTTCGGCTGTCGCATGGGCAACTGCACCTCCTGCATGCACAAGATTATTTCGGGTGAGGTCGCCTATGAAAACGGACACACCGGCGAACCCGACGAAGGCCATGCCCTCCTTTGCTGCTGTCAACCCGCCGGCGAGGACGATCTGGTGATCGAAGCGTAGGCAAACATACTTTAACATAGCCTAATATTTGGGGGCCCATTGCCTCGCTGAATTAGCGATATCTAGCACTTATTTGAATTAATACACGGTTAATGTTGCCTAAAAAATATTAATTTTATATAATAGTGTTTTCTATTTTCTGTTATAGGCTTAATTCTACATATTAATATCTATGAATAATCAACGCTTCATCAGTTTTATTTTAATAATAGCCCATTTTAACCAGATCATAGTATTTGGAGCAGTCGGGATCATACCGGACGGGAGTACACGAACCTTTGTAACCCAGACCGAGCAAGGCGTGGATCTGGTAAATATAGCCAGGGCAAACGCAAGCGGGCTATCCCGCAACAATTACGACGATTTCAATGTAAGCGAACGCGGTGTTATTTTCAACAATAACGCCGGTCACGACCCTGTTTCCTCAAGTCGGGGTGAAGCGATACGAGAGAACATAATGCTTCAAGGTGAGGCTGCCCAAGTGATTCTCAATCAGGTGACCAGTGTTCGTAAAAGCGAATTACTAGGAGACATGGAAGTAGTAGGGGCACGCGCGGACGTCATTATCGCAAATCCAAACGGCATTCGCGTTCAAGGTAGTCGCTTTATAAATGTAGACCCAGGCATCTTAACAACAGGTCGTCCCATGTTCTCAGACGACGGTGCGATTCAGGGATTCGACATAAACGGTGGTACTATTGAATTTGGTGACCAGGGCTTGAATGCCTCGGAAACTGACGAACTACTTTTGATAACGAATCAACTACAAATCAAAGGAGCCATACACGCCAAGAAAATTAAGGCATTCACCGGCAACAACACTGTACAGCGTAATGCGGTCGGGGAGATGGAGGCTACAAACGAAACAAACCCTAACCCGCACGATGGTATTGGTATT
>JAACDB010000045.1 GCA_009937095.1 Verrucomicrobiota bacterium | reverse complement strand
CTCAATGAGTCCAGCAGCCATCCGGGCGTTATCAAAAATCTGATGACTGATAAGCTTGGCAAGGTCGGCGTCATTTTCGCGTAGTGCCGCAAGGTTTTTAACCAGAGGGTGCCGGGGATTAACTTGAAGCTTTGCGGGTGGTTCGGCTCCCATCATGCCGCCGTCTTGCTGCATAGCCTTCATCATTTTACGCATTTGAGCGGTCATCATTTTGTCACTGTTAACGACCATCGCGGGACTGCCTACGAGGCGGTCGCTGACTTTGACTTCGCTGACAGTTTCACCGAGTGATTCCTTGATGAATTGGCAGAGTTTTTCGCTGTCTTCGGTTGCAAGGGCCTCGGCTTTATCGGTCTCGGTCTCCGCAGCGATAGTATCGAGATCGATCTCATCACTGTCTGCAGAAACGAAATTTTTCTCTTCAAAGCTACGGGCGTGGTTGGTGACGAATTCGTCGACCGGTTCGAGCATGTAGAGGACTTCGATATTGCGGGCTTTGAATGCCTCGAGATAGGGGCCATTTTCAATTGCTTTGCGGCTGCTTGCGGAAAGAAAGAAGATTTTTTTTTGGTTCTCGGGGGCGCGGCTGAGATAATCCGCGAGACTCGTGGTTTTGCCGTCCTCGGTGTAGGAGGATTCGTAGCGAAGGAGTTTGAGGAGCTGATCGCGGTGGGTGAAGTCGGTGGTTACACCTTCTTTGAGAAAGAGACCAAATTTACTCCAGAAGTCATTGTAGGTTTCTGGTTCTTTCTTGGCTTTGTCTTCCAATAGTTTGAGGAAGCGTTTGGTAAGGACCTTGTTGAGTTTTTGGATCAGGGAGGAATCCTGCATGGATTCGCGGGAGATATTCAAGGGGAGATCAGCGCTATCGACGACGCCGCGCAGGAAACGCAACCAATCGGGAAGGAGGTTGTTAGGTTCGCTGTCGATGAGGACTTTGCGGCAGTAGAGGGCCACGCCCGGCTCCATGCGCCCGAAACCAAACCCTTCCATGTTTTCAGTGGGCGCAAAGAGAAGAGAATTAATTTCAAGGGGGGCATCCGCAGAGAAGTGCAGCCAAAAGCGCGGTTCATCAAAAGCCTTAGCCTGAAACTTGTAGAACTCCTTGTATTCATCTTCGGTGATATCGCTTTTGTTTTTAAGCCAAAGGGCCTGTACCGTTTTGAGTGCTTCGCCAGCAACTTTGACGGGAAACTGCACGAAAGCAGAGTAGTTTTTAATGATGCCTTCCAGTCGGTCTTTTTTGGCAAACTCTTTATATTCGTCTTTAAGGTGAAGGACGATGCGGGTGCCGCGTCGCTCACCATCGACAGTTTCGATTTCGTAGGCTCCGGAGCCGTCGCTGGACCAGCAAAAGCATTCACCTTCGGAATGCCAGGTGCGGGTATATACCTCGACTTTTTCAGCAACCATGAAAGCGGAGTAGAATCCCACCCCGAACTGACCGATGAGGTTTTCGTTGCGCTCGCCACTTTCCTTCAGGGCATTGAGAAAAGCCTTGGAACCGGAGTGTGCGATAGTGCCAAGGTTTTCGATTAATTCTTCACGAGTCATTCCGATGCCAAAATCCTGTATGGTGATCTGGCCTGCGTCCTCGTCGCTGGTAACTTGAATCTCAAGCTCAAGGTCGGCATCGAAAATCTCTTTTTCAGTGATCTGAGTATGGCGAAGTTTTTCGCTGGCATCAGAGGCGTTTGAGATCAACTCGCGGATAAAAATCTCTTTATCGGTGTAAAGTGAATGAACAACAATATCGAGGACTTGCTTGACCTCTGCTTGGAATTCGTGGCGTTCTGGACTGTTTGTTTTCATAGGTGTATATCTAACTTGAAAAATTTAAGCTGGAGAAAGTAGGGCAGGATTGATCAAAAATCAAGAGTGCTTCGGGGTTCTTTTGGGACAAAATGTTACACCATAATAAAGCACTTGCCTTTTTTGGAAACTGTGCCTTTATGTCACAAATGCCCGCTTCGATACTTATAGTAGACGATGAAAGGAATACTCGTGAGGGACTGAGTGCCGCTCTTGAGACAGACTATGATGTTTTTTTGGCATCGAGTGCGGACGAGGCTTTTAATTTAATGGAGGCTCAGTCATTTGAGGTAGTACTGACGGATTTGCGGATGGCAGGAAAATCGGGTCTGAAGGTAATTGACCGTTGTTTGGAGCAATCGAATCGGCCGATAGCGATTATGATGACGGCTTATGGTAATGTTGAAACGGCAGTTGAGGCGATGCGCCGGGGGGCCTTTGATTTTTTAACGAAACCGGTCAATCTCGAGAAGCTGGAAATGCTGATCAAGCGCGCGCTCCAATCGCGTGAGTTGGAGCAGGAAAATGCGGAACTGCATGAGCGATTGGACCGAAAGTACAGTTTTGAGGGTATTATCGGAAATTCTTCCGGACTCACGCAGGTATTGGAGACGGTAAAATTAGTGGCACCATCAAGGGCGACGGTCTTGCTCGAGGGGGAAACCGGAACTGGCAAAGAATTGATTGCGCAGGCCATTCATCAAAATAGTGAACGGGCGCGAAAGCCCTTTGTCCCGGTGCACTGTGCTGCATTGGCGGTTAATTTATTGGAAAGCGAACTCTTTGGCCACGAAAAGGGCGCGTTTACGGGAGCGAATGAACGTCGCATAGGGCGTTTTGAGGCGGCAGATGGCGGCACGCTTTTTTTGGATGAAATCGGTGAGATTGATGCTTCGACTCAAGTGAAGTTGCTGCGTTTTTTGGAAATGCGACGCTTTGAGCGATTGGGAAGCTCGAAGTCAATTGATGTGGATGTTCGCTTGGTTTGCGCGACAAATCGCAATTTGACAGAAATGGTAAAGAGTGGTGAATTTCGTGAAGATCTGCTCTATCGGCTCAATGTTGTGACGATTCAACTACCGCCCTTACGTGAGCGGCTCGATGATTTGATGACTTTGCTGAGGCGCTACACGGAACAATTCAGTGCTGAAAATAAGGTTGAGATCGTTGAGTTTAGCGAAGCTGCCCTGAAACGACTGCAGGCGTATCCCTGGCCGGGAAATATACGCGAGCTAAGGAATTTTTGCGAAAACATCGTCATCCTCAAGCGGGGGAGTATGGTCAATGAATATGACCTTGAGGAAAAGTATCATCAGGCGGAAAGTGGGGAGTCTATTGGCAAGAGTGCTGCACCAACTGCCGCGCAGCCTAGCCTAAGTAAGGAAGAGAATGAGAAACGGCTACTGCGAAGTGCTTTGGTTAAAGCCAATGGTAACCGTACCAAGGCAGCTCAATTAATGGGGATCAGTCGCCGCACCCTTCATCGCAAGCTTTCGCAATGGCCGGAATTGGATCCTTGATCGAGTCTTTTGAACTTAGAGATGTTTGACTCTCGTAAATGTGTCTGTTTCTGATAGGCTTTATGTTTTTAAAGTAAAACACAATACTCCTCTCATGAACTACCTACAATCAACAACCCTGCTCTGTCTAGGACTGCTATTATCAGTTTCTAAGGGCGAGGAAATACGTATGGCGGTTTCTGACTTAATGGCAGATGCCCTTGAAGCTTCGATTGCGGAATTGGCAGAGCAGAAATCCCTTGAGATCAATTATTCAAAACAGGGGAGTTTGCCCGCGCTCGAGCGTTTGGCTTCCGATGAATTAGATATTGCTGTGATCGCGGTGCCAAAGGGGCACTCAATGCCCGATTCGAAATATACAGTTTATCCTTTTGCTTATGACGTGGCGGTGATTGCGGTAAATGAGGACAATCCTGTAGGTGAATTAAGCTTACCGCAGTTAGAGGGTGTTTTTGGAACAGATGTGCGAGCAGGCTACCAAACCTGGGATGAGTTGGGGCTGAGTGGTTGGACGGGTCGCAGCATTAAGAAATTTGCCGCAGAAAATGAAAACAGCATTTCCAATGAGTTATTCAAATATATGGTACTTAAAGCGGGAGGTTTCATAAGCTCGGTAAGTTTGACCGATGTCGCCAGTGCAAAGCGCTCAATTTCGAGTGACGTTACCTGCATTGGCCTGCTTTCGAGAAAGCTTGATTCAAGCCGTATCAAAACACTCATGGTTTCGGCTGACGACGACTTACCCGCCTATGGGCCATCTCCTGATAACGTTCACTATGGCGATTATCCACTGCGCTTGCCGTTTTATGTGGTTTTTGAGGCATCCAATAAAAGCCGTATCAAGCCCATCCTTAGTTATCTCTTGAGTGAAACCTGTGCCAATTTGCTCAATGAGAGTAATATTTACGCCCTTCCCGATACGGTGCGAAGTCAGTATTCTTTTGAGCTGAATATGCAGCGAGAAGATTAAGTATAGGCAGAAAAATCGCGTTGACAGTTTAGAGGTGGCGGCGCATTTTCTTCGTTTTTAAGCGAGCGTAGCTCAGTTGGTAGAGCACCACCTTGCCAAGGTGGATGTCGAGAGTTCGAACCTCTTCGCTCGCTCCATTTTAAGCCCTTGGGGATTCAATCCTCAGGGGCTTTTTAATGTCTGCTAAATTTTGATCGTTTGTTAAGCTAGGTTTTTGCGCTTACGACTTGGCAAGGTGTCTTGTTCGAACAAGCTATGCACCTGACCACCTATGCATCTAACCGCCCAAGACCTTAAATTGATTGAGAAGTATAATCGGCCCGGCCCGCGTTATACCAGCTACCCGCCTGCCAACCATTTTACTGAGGATGAGGATTCCTCTGGTCTCTTGCGTTCTTTGAATGAGGAGCAGGCTCCGCTTTCGCTGTATTTCCATCTTCCTTTTTGCGAGACCCTTTGTTGGTTCTGTGGCTGCAATATGATTACGAGCCTGGACAAGAGTCGGGCTGATGATTACCTAGATTTGCTGGAAAAGGAATTGGCGCTTTACGAGCCATTGATCTCGAAAGACCGCAAAGCCGTGCAGCTTCATTTTGGCGGCGGTACTCCCAATTTCTTCGGGGCCGATCAAATAGACCGCCTTGCGGCACTGATTGACCAACATTTTAACTTCAGCGCGGATGCGGAAAAATCAGTAGAATTGGATCCCCGTCGTTTGACCGCACCACAAGTAGAAGCCTTTGCACGAATGGGCATTACGCGGGCTTCGTTTGGGGTTCAGGATTGTGATCCGGATGTCCAGAAGGCAATTCACCGCATCCAGCCACAGTCAGTTAATGTGGAAGCCATGGACTTACTTCGTGGTAATGGTTTTGACTCTATTAACCTTGATCTGATCTATGGTTTGCCAAAACAGACTCCCGAGAGTTTCCATCGCACGATTGATGATGTACTAGCCCTCCAGCCGGATCGTTTTGCAGTTTTCAACTATGCGCACGTGCCTTGGATGGCACCCGCTCAAAAAATCCTCGAACGTATTGGCTTGCCGGATGCCGAAACAAAAATGCAGCTATTGAAGCTGTGTATTGAGCGCCTGACTGAAGCGGGTTATGTTTATATCGGGATGGATCATTTTGCCTTGCCGACCGATGAGTTGGTGCTGGCCCAACAAGAGGGGACATTGCAACGCAACTTCCAGGGTTACAGCACCCGTGCCGGAGTGGAAATTTGCGGTTTTGGGATTTCCAGTATTTCGCAGGGCGCTAATGGTTTTCGACAAAATGTGAAGGATTTGCTAAGTTATCGTGCACGGCTGGATACAGGAAGCATTCCGGTTGCCAAAGGCTATGCCTTAACGGAAGAGGATAAATTACGGGCAGATGTTATCATGCGCCTAATGTGCGACATGGCCTTGGACTTTGAGGTGATGAGCAAAAAGTGGTTGATTGACTTCCGCAGGCATTTTGCAACGGCGTTGGAACAGTTGGAAACCTTTGTGCAGGACGGCTTACTTGAATGGACCTCTACTGGTTGCAAAGTGACCGATCATGGCCGTCTCTTTATTCGCAATTTGGCAATGTGTTTCGATGCCTACCTTGATCCGTCGAGCGAGTCCCGCTATTCACGTACGGTCTAGCAGTGATTTGCCTTGGTGCCACCCAATGCGGTGTAGGCAATTGCCAGGGTGGCGAGGGAGCTGGTCGGCATGAGAATTGCGGCGAGCAGCGGGTGCATTAAACCAGCTAGACAAATACTGACCGCGCCCAGGTTGTAGATGACCGCAGTTGCAAATACGGTCGTAACAGTACGCCGGCGTAATTGTGCGGTATAAAAAAGCATGGGTAGTCCACGAAGACTGCGCCCGAAAAAGAAAAAATCGGATGCGGATTCAAGGATTCCCTGTTCCGCGACAGGAGTTCCGCGACAGATGGCTTTCTCAAAAGCGAGGCGGTCATTGGCACCGTCCCCAATCATCAGTGCAGTATCAGGTGCATGGTTTTCGATCCAAAGGGCTTTATCCTTTGAACTAAAATCACCGAATGCTGCATGGGCAGACAAGTTCAGGGCTTGCGCTACACGTTGCACACGACTGTTGATGTCGCCACTCAGGATTATAGTTTCAAGGTTCAGGGCACGAAGACTACGGTTTGCCTGCAAGGCATCATCCCTCACGTCTTCGGAAAAATCAAAGCCGGCAACGAAGGTTCCATTTTTTCGCAGGACTACACGGTTGGCGTGTGTTGTAGTGTCGGAGGTTGCGGTCTCCCAACTGGGCTGACCTAGGGTCCAGCGGTTTTTAGCGGCATCATACCAGGCGAGACCCCGTCCGATATATTCAGTGACGCTACTTGGGGCAGTAGGAATAAAGGGTTTGCCGGAATGGGCCAGGAGGACTTCTCGGAGCGATCGCGCCAGCGGATGTGCGTTGCGATCGACCATTATAAAAAGAGCCAGCATCGACTCTTTATCCAGTTCATACAGATCCGACTCGTTGAGGAGTCGTGGCGTGCATAGCGTTAGGGTGCCTGTTTTAGCTCTGGTTCTTCAAAATAGGCTTGCAGTCCTGTTCCGTAGCTCATTGGTTATCCCACTTCTTCGAAATGGGGGCTTAGCTCAGTTGGTTAGAGCGCTACCTTGACATGGTAGAGGTCGTGGGTTCGACTCCCGCAGCTCCCACCATTTCGGTCTAGAACAAGTTTGCAGCAGTCAATGCTCGTCTCACCTGTGGTGATTCTGTCACGTAGGATTTTTATCCAGCTAAATGACGGCTTGCTTTTTTTAAATTTATTACTTTTACTCCCAACCTTATCAACTGTTACAATTCCGCGCGTGGGTAAAATCTCTCTTAAAACAAAAATTTTAATTAGATTTCGTTCAATTCTGAACGCTCAGGGCAACGAAGCAGGCCGATAGAAAAGATAAGGTTAAAGTATGAATACCAAAATGTATGTAGGAAATCTCGCTTTTGATGCGGGCTTCGAAGAAATCAAAAGCTTGTTCGAGCCTCATGGAGGCGTGGAAGACGTGTTTATTGTTAAAGATCGTGAATCAGGTCGCCCACGAGGTTTTGCCTTTGTATCCATGGACACCAAAGAGTCTATGGAAGCGGCAATTAACGCCCTTAATGGTGAAGAATTCATGGGTCGTCCGCTTGTAATCAACGAGGCGCGTCCCCGTGAAGAACGTCCTCCGCGCAATGGTGGCGGTGGCGGCGGTGG
>JAACDB010000044.1 GCA_009937095.1 Verrucomicrobiota bacterium | reverse complement strand
CTTACTTTTGTTTTATAGAAGTGCACCTTTCGCTCATTTTCAGCACGCCCCCAGCGGGTTTTCCCATTGGAGCCTGCCATCAATTCAACTCCATTGGCATCAATGGTTTTGTTCCTTATTTTGTTGGGATATTTACGGATGGTTTTGAAGCGTTGTTTTTCACCTCCTATCTTTTGACCCTCGCCCTCAATGACCATGGTTTGGAGCCCATTAGGATGGACTTTGCTTTGGAGAGTCGCTTCATAATTGCGCAGGATTTGCAACAGGACAGGGTCCTTTATTTGTGCAATAGCCGTGCCGCCTAAGAAGCAAAGCAGAAGGGGTATACGTAAGAGCATGTTAGGGATGGTATAAAACACACCATTCCTGCACGACCCGTCAACCCAAGATTTGGGATGCGCTTGCGGGGTCAACTGAAAGGCGCGATGGAGCGGTCCGGGTCGAAGGCAAAAAACCAAGTAGGAGCAAAAAACAGAGACAATGCTAATGGATCTGCCTTTACTGATGTATCCGAACACATTAAACCCAAAATTGATCACATACGGTCTTGGCGCAAACAACATGGAATTATTTATGCCTAGAGCACTCATGAAATTAAAATACATCAGCCTTCTGGTCTGCTTATTTGCAATCCATGCATTGAGTAGTCATGCCTCGCCCGCCAAGCGGAATGTGGTTTTCATTCTGAGCGACGACCACCGCTTTGATTTCATGGGTTTTACCGGGAAGCTGCCCTGGTTGAAAACGCCGCAAATGGACCGCATGGCGCGTGAGGGTACTTATTTTGATCAGGCTTATGTGAGCACCTCGCTTTGTTCTCCGAGTCGTGCCTCCATCTTGACCGGGTTGTACGCACATACGCACACCATCGTGGACAATCAGGCACCCAACCCTGGCAACCTGACCTACTTTCCGGAATACCTGCAGGCGGCGGGTTACCAGACCGCTTTCATTGGCAAGTGGCATATGGGGGATGAATCGGACGAACCGCAACCGGGCTTTGATCATTGGGAATCCTTTAAGGGGCAGGGTGTTTATGACGGCGTGACCCTCAATATCAACGGTGAACGCGTCAGCTATGGTGCCGAGGTCTATACCTCTGATTTGCTCACCGCGCATGCGGTCGATTGGATGGAAAGCCTCGAAAACGACCAGCCCTTTTTCCTCTATCTTTCACACAAAGCGGTGCATGCGGAATTCAAGCAGGCCACCCGACACGCGGGCATGTATGCCGGGGTGGAGTACGAACTACCGGTGACCTACACGCAGACCAAGGACGGGAGTTACAAGGATTTGCTTTGGCCGGAATGGGTAAAGGAACAACGCCATAGCTGGCACGGGGTGGACTTTATGTATCACGATAAGGGTTCGGTTGAAGACTTGGTGATCGATTACTGCGAAACGCTCATGGGGGTCGACGACAGCATTGGCACGGTGATGGCCTATCTTGAGTCGCGCGGGATCGCAGATGAAACGGTGGTCATTTATATGGGCGACAACGGTTTCAGTTGGGGGGAGCACGGCTTGATCGATAAACGTCACTTTTACGAGGAATCTGCCAAGGTGCCGCTTCTGGTGCGTTGCCCGGAGCTCTTTGAGGGTGGTGAAACTTTGCATAGCCTCGTGCAAAATATCGACATCGCACCCACGGTCATGGCACTGGCAGGTTTGGATAAAGAACCCGCCATGCATGGGGCATCCTTCCTGCCCCTGCTTGTGGGCGAAGCAGTGGACTGGCGTGATAAGGTCTTCTACGAGTATTACTGGGAGTATGATTTTCCCATGACCCCTTCGGTATTTGGAGTGCGCACCGACCGCTACAAATACATCCGCTACCATGGGCTTTGGGAACGTAACGAACTGTACGATCTAGAAAATGATCCGCACGAAATGTATAACCTTATCGAAAGTCCGGAGCATCAGGAAATTATTCGTCAGCTGGCGGGTGAAATCTATGACTGGCTGGAAACGACCGGTGGGATGCAAATCCCCCTGAAGCGTACCATTAAGCATCGCTGGGGGGACTACCGCCACTCGGGTCAATACTAGTCAAACTCAGCGCGGTTTGCGTGGCGTTACGGGCGGTGGTATTTGTCTGCGCCATTGCTCGATATGTCCTGAGAGTTGCGCCGCAATTTCCGGAGCTTCGGTCTTGTGGTCATTTTGCTCGCGAGGATCTTCACCGAGGTGAAAGATCCGGATGAACTCTTTAACCTTGCCGAGCAGTCCAAATACGCCGACCAACATGCCGCAATGGCCGCAAAACTAGAGGCCATTGATTACACCCCTCCTGTTAAAATCCCAGGCGGTGGAATCACTCACAATCAACTTTACGGGAATAATTAAGCACCACGGTGCCGCAATTCTAACGAACAGGCGGACACAGCTTGTTGCGATCAAGCCGACAGAAAGCGTCATTTTCGCATAGCTCGCATTCAAACTAATTTTTTTTGTACTAGACGGCTTGCGCAGGGCAGTGCGTGCTACTACTTGATAAAATAATGAAAACTCTGACCCAAAGCTGGAAACCATTTTTAGCGGTTCTTTTATTTTCTACTGCCTGCAATGCAAAAGCCGCAAGTCGGCCGGACGCTTCATACCAGCAACAAGTAGCGGATTTAATGGCGCGCATGAGCCTCGAAGAAAAAATTGGCCAGATGTGCCAATTTGTGGGTTTTAATTATCTATCGCAATCTTCCGCTGAAATGTCTGCCGAGGAAGTCCTAAACAGCGATTCGGATGCGCGCTATGAAGACCTTCAGGTAAAGGATATTGCGCAAATGGTGGTCGATGGAAAGATTGGATCCTTTCTCCATGTTTTAAGCGCAGAGGAGGCCAATCAATTGCAATCCCTGGCGCAAAAGTCTCGCCTGAAAATCCCTTTGCTTATCGGCATCGATGCGATTCATGGCAACGCCATGGTCACTGGCACGACAGTCTATCCTTCGCCCATAACAATGGCTGCCAGCTTTAGCAACGAACTGGCCTATCGCATCGCGCGGGAGACTGCCCTCGAGATGCGCGCCACCGGTTCGCATTGGGCTTTTTCCCCGAATGTCGATGTCTTGCGTGATCCGCGCTGGGGGCGCGTCGGTGAAACCTTTGGCGAGGATCCTTTTCTGGTGGGCTCCCTCGGAAAAAGCATGATCGAAGGCTACCAAATGGAGGACTTTACCGGCTCGGATAAAGTGATCGCCTGCGCGAAGCATTTAGTTGCCGGATCGGAACCCTCCAACGGGCTCAACGTTTCAGAAATGGATGTATCCGATCGTACCTTGAGGGAGATATTCATGAAGCCCTTCAAGACTGCCGTGGATGCGGGTGTATTCACCCTGATGGCAGCACACAACGAAGTTAACGGCATTCCAGCCCACATGCACAAAGAGATCATGACGGATATCGTGCGCGAGGAGTATGGTTTTAAGGGTTTCTACGTGAGCGATTGGCTCGACATTGAGCGTCTGGAGCTCCTGCACAATGTTGCCGCAGATTTCAAAGAGGCCGTCCTGCTTTCGGTCGATGCGGGAATCGACATGCACATGCACGGTCCGCATTTCCTAGAGGCAGTGCAGGCATTGGTCACCTCTGGAGATCTACCGGAGGCACGGGTGGATGCCGCCTGTGCCAAAATTCTGGAAGCGAAATTCAGACTGGGATTGTTCGAGCAACCATTCGTTGAGATCGATGCGGTCGAGGATAGGATTTTTACTGAAGCGCACCGTGCAACCGCCCTCGAGGCAGCGCGGCAATCCATCATCCTTTTGGAAAATGATGGGCTTTTGCCGCTAACTAAAAGCTCGAAAAAACGTATCTTGGTAACGGGACCCAATGCCAACACCCACACCCAGCTCGGCGATTGGGTCATGAATCAGCCCTCCGATAAGGTCATCACAGTTTTTGAGGGGATGCAGGCACTCGCGCCAAAAATGGGATACGACGTGGACTTACACGCTTTTAATCCTCGCGCCGCGCTCATTGAGGATGCCGACATTGAGCAAGCAGTACAAGCGGTTCATGGCTATGACTACATCGTCCTCGCAGTGGGCGACAATTCACTCCGCTACCAATGGAAGGAGCGCACCGCCGGTGAGAATTTGGCTCGTTCCGATATCAATCTTGTGGGCAGGCAACTGGATTTGGTTCAGGCATTACACCGCACGGGAGTGCCCCTGGTGCTGGTATACCTCAGTGGGAAACCGCTGGCAGAACCCTGGATTGCGGAAAATCTCAGCGCGGTCATCGCCGCCGGAGAGCCGGGTAGCATGGGAGGGCAGGCAATCGCTGAAATTATCATGGGAGAAGTCAACCCAAGCGGCAAAACCCCGTTAACGACCCCCCGCAGCGTTGGACAATTGCGAATGGTCTACAACCACAAGCCGTCTCAATATGCCAAACAATATGCTTTCGGAGCAACCACTCCGCTGTACCCCTTTGGATACGGTTTGTCCTACTCGGATTTTGAATACTCCGATTTGGAAATCGGGAAAGTCGAACTGGAGGAATCTGACGCGATTCGACTCAGCGTTAAAATTGAAAATAAGACCGCAATCGAGGGCACTGAAATTGTGCAGGTCTACTTCCGCGACCAAGTCAGTTCCGTTACGCGCCCGGTGAAAGAGTTGGTTGCTTATCGCAGGGTTGATCTTGCCGGAAATGAGACCGAAACGGTTCACTTTGAAATACCCGTGGAGCGATTGGCATTTTATGACCTTAAAATGCAACGGTGCGTTGAACCCGGGGCATTTGAATTCATGGTGGGGGCTTCCTCGGATGATTCCGATCTGATTCGCAAATCGATTCACCTTGATAAACGCTACGATTTCTAGCGCCGAAGCTGCGATTTTCGGTCTTGAGATTTCCGATCCGAGTCGCAAATTTAGCTCTATGAAGTATTTGAGTGCTCTTTTTGTTTATGCTTTTTCTTTAACGGCTTTACACGTGAATAGCCATGCAAGCGCAAACGGTCAACAGGACGTCGACGGAAGTGCGGCTGCGTATACGACCGCCTCGGGTGAGGTTGTGACCCCGCGGATCGAGATCAAAAACGGAAAGCGTTTCTACTACTGGCCGAACTGGAGCGAATCCAAGAACCGCAAAATGCAGGTGCACCGTGAACGCACCACCCACCCGGGGGCGCAATGGTGGCCGCATGCGGGACTGGGCCTTTTTATGCACTGGGGCATCGTCAGTGAGTTTGAGGCTTCCGGCGAAGCCTGGTCGGGACGCTGGCACAAGAGTCGCGCCGACAAATTCCATCCGCAGTCTGAAATTTGGGAAGCCGCCAAGACCTTTAATCCCACCAACTACGACCCCGATAAATGGATGGCCGGGGCACGCCGCGCGGGCTTTCGCTATTCCGTTCTCACCACCAAGCATCACGACGGTTACGCGCTCTGGGATTCCGATACCGCTTTAATCGGCGTGCGTCAGTATATGAATGGACGGTGCCTCGTTACGCCCTTCGTGGAGGCCTGCCGCAAGAATGATGTGAAGGTCGGCTTCTACTACTCCGGGATGGATTGGTATTATGATCGCCTTCATATGAACTTCGCCCTCGGTGGTGGAAAAAAAATGAATTACAAAGGTGAAGTGGTCGATGCGTTACCGAAGCCCCCTGCCGATCGTGCACCCGCCTGTCCGGTATTCAATCAACGCCAGGTCGAGGAACTCATCACCCGATTCAAGCCCGACATCTGGTGGGGCGACGGCGGACACGGTGCCAG
>JAACDB010000043.1 GCA_009937095.1 Verrucomicrobiota bacterium | reverse complement strand
GTGTAGGCTAGCTGTTTTGGTGCGATTTAAAGGTGCGGGTGGGCGCAAACTCACCGAGCTTGTGGCCGACCATATTTTCGGTGACGTAAACAGGCAGAAAGCTGCGGCCGTTATGAACATTGAAGTTCAGTCCTACGAAATCGGGGGTGATGGTGGAACGACGTGACCAAGTTTGAATGGGCTTGCGGTCATTGCTGGCCTGAGCGGCATCCACTTTCTTGGAAAGGTGTGGATCGACGAAGAATCCTTTTTTTACGGAACGTGACATAAGAAAAACCTCGTTGGATTATTTACGTTTCATGGGGCGACCATTTCGGCGCACCAGAATTTGTGAATTGGTTGGATTGGATTTTTTGCGGGTTGGGAATCCTTTGGAGAGCTGACCCCAAGGTGACTGGGGATGCCCACCACCTGAAGTACGGCCTTCACCACCACCCATGGGGTGATCGACAGGATTCATAGCAACACCGCGAACACGGGGGCGACGACCCAACCAACGATTGCGGCCGGCTTTTCCGAGACTTTGGTTTTGATGCTCGTGGTTACCAACTTCACCGATGGTTGCACGGCATTTGGAGTTCAAGTAGCGGATTTCTCCAGAAGGTAGTTTAACCGTAGCGCGTTCACCATCGATAGAAATGAGCTGGGCATTTTGACCGGCGGAACGGGCGATTTGGGCACCGCGACCCGGGTGCAATTCGATAGCGTGGATCTTGGTGGCAGCCGGAATGAGGCTCAGCGGCATAGAATAACCGGGCTGAAATTCAACGGGCTTATCGACGTTAAGGAGGACGTCGCCAGCCTTTACACCGCGGGGCGCAAGAATATAGCGTTTTTCACCATCTGCATAGGCCAGCAGGGCAAGATTGGCGGAACGATTAGGATCGTACTCGATGGCCTGCACTTTTGCGGGGATGTCGAGTTTGTCGCGACGGAAATCAATAATGCGGTAGGCACGCTTGTGACCGCCACCACGGCGACGCGAAGTAATACGTCCGTAGCAATTGCGGCCTTTCTCGATGTGCTTATGCTTGGTAAGACGGCGTTCCGGCTCCTTTTTGGAGACATCCTGCTTATTGCGGGTAAGGAAGCGCTGTCCTGGGGTGAGTGGTCTGGAACTGTTGAGTGGCATGGTTTGCGTTCTCTTAAATGTTTAAACGAGTTCGATGGCATCACCCTCTTTAAGGGTAACGATGGCTTTTTTATGGCCGCCCTTGGTGCCGGGGCGTCCGCGGCGTGCGCGGTCGGTCTTGGCCTTGGGCTTGCGAATAAGGGTGTTCACGTTGGTAACGGTGACGTTGAAAACCTGTTCGACCGCACGGGCGATCTCCTTGCGGTTAGCGTCAAGCGCCACTTCGAAGGTGTACTGGTTTAGATTGGCTGCGAGATTGGCAGCTTTTGCAGTCACGCGATACTCGCGCAGGATTTTGTCGGCGATAATCATGGTTATTCAGCTCCGTTGGCGCGTGCGAGGATGGTTTCGATGCCTTTGGCACTGACGAGAATGTGCGGGTAGCGCACTACATCAAGTGTACTGAGGTCACCGGCTTCAGTGAGGACAACGCCCTCAATGTTCCGAGCCGCAAGGGCAGCATTGTTTTCGAAGGAATCGTCAATCAGGAGGACTTTACCGCGTTCTGGAAGAACGGAAGTGAGCACCTTGTTAAAGACCTTGGTCTTGGGTGCTTCACTTTGGATCGTTTCGATGACGGCAAGACGACCTTCATTAGCGCGTTCAAAGAGCGCACGCTGGAAGGCGAGTTGTTTCATCTTGCGATTGATTTTCTGAGAGAAATCGCGGGGTTTGGGGCCGTGGGCTATACCACCATGACGCTGATGGGGGACGCGACGGGAACCCTGACGGGCGGTGCCGCTACCTTTTTGGCGGAAAAGCTTCTTGCCTGAACCTCTTACTTCGGCACGGGTCTTGGTGCTGGCGGTGCCCTGGCGTAGATTGGCTTGGTGTGCGATGACGACTTGGCGAAGCGCGGCCACGCCCTTGTCGTCTTCAAACTGTGGGAAAGCGGCGAATTCTTTTTCTTCGCTGCTGCTTCCGTCGGCGGTATAAACTTTAAGTTTCATGTTCGTTTAGGCTGGCGGTTGGCTTATCCCTTGCGGACTCGGTTTTTAACAGCGGAGCGAACAGTCAGGAGACTGCCACGCGCACCTGGGACGCTTCCCTTGATGAGAATGAGGTTTTTCTCCGGCACAACCTTCACGATGGTAAGGTTTTGAACCGTACGTTGCACGTCACCCATGTGACCGGGCATCTTCTTGCCTTTAATAACGTGACCGGGCCACTGACACATACCATAGGAACCACCGCGGCGGTGGAACATGGAACCGTGCGAGGCGGGACCACCGGCAAAACCATAGCGTTTAACAACGCCCTGGAAGCCGCGACCCTTGGAAGTACCAATGACATCAATCTTCTGTCCGGCTTCGAAACGCTCAACGGTGAGGACATCGCCGATGTTTAATTCGTGGTCGCCGTTAGTGCGAAATTCGCTGAGCTCTGCCTGTGCTTCGACTCCGGCTTTTTCAAAATGACCACGGGCAGCCTTGGAAAGGCGCTGGGCTTTTTGAGCACGGTAACCAATTTGCACGGCATTGTAACCATCGGTCTCGTCAGACTTAACCTGTGTTACGGGGCAGGGACCGGCTTCGATGACGGTAACCGGTACAAGACGATTCGCGTCGTCAAATACCTGTGTCATACCTATCTTTTTACCTAGTAGGGCTACGTTCATAAACTAATTGGCAGGTGGAACAAGAGCTCCGTTTGGCTTAGACCTGCGTTAGAGATTAAAAAATTTGTGGAAAGATCGCTGTTAATAGAGCGAGCGCGAGAGAAAAGGTTGTTTTTTCGCCTGCGTCAACACCCGATTTTGGAAATTTCCGGCAACTAAACATTGATGGAAATATCGACGCCAGCAGGGAGGTTGAGCTTCTTCAACTCGTCCACGGTGGCGGCTGTTGGTTCGATGATGTCAATGAGTCGTTTGTGGGTACGGACTTCGAACTGCTCCATGGCCTTTTTATTGACGTGAACGGAACGATTGACGGTGAATTTCTCAATGCGGGGGGGCATGGGAACGGGGCCGGCGACGCGGGCTCCCGAGCGTTTGGCGGTCTCGACGATGTCCGAAGCGGACTGGTCGACAACGCGGTAATCAAAGCCCTTCAGGCGGATACGGATTTTTGGTGCACTCATAATTGATATTGGTTGGTTGAATTAATGGAAAGAACCGTGGAGGGTGCTTTCCTGTATTGACTTTAAAACGTTGGGCGGGACTTCCTCGAAGGATTTGGGCTCCATACTGAAGGAGGCTCGGCCTTTGCTGAGGGAGCGAACGATAGTGGAGTAACCGAACATCTCCGCAAGGGGAACTGCGGCAGAGAAGGTCGCAAAGTTGCCCTTATTGGCGATATTCTGAATTTGGCCGCGGCGGCGGTTGAGATCACCAAGGATATCGCCTTGGTATTCTTCCGGGGTCTCGATTTCTACCGCCATAATTGGCTCGAGAAGAACGGGATTGGATTGTTCCATGGCGTGACGGAAGGCAAAGAGCCCCGCCATTTTAAAGGCCATTTCAGAGGAATCGACATCGTGGAAGGATCCGTCGTGAAGGGTGGCCTTAAAATCGACCACGGGATAACCCGCAAGCACTCCGTTGCACGCGGCCTCGCGAATGCCGTCTAAAGTGGGTTTGATGAATTCCTTGGGAATGACACCGCCTACGGTTTTGTCTTCAACTTCAATGCCCTCCCCTCTTTCGAGCGGTTCAATTTTGATGCGGGCGTGACCGTACTGACCCTTGCCACCACTTTGACGGATAAACTTGCCCTCGCCATCTGCAACTGCCCCAAAGGCTTCGCGGTAGGCGATCTGCGGGCGACCGGCTGCGGCCCCTACTTTAAATTCGCGGAAGAGGCGGTCTTTAATGATTTCCAGGTGCAGCTCGCCCATGCCGGCGATGAGGGTCTGTCCGGTTTCTTCGTCGGTACTGACCACAAAGGTGGGGTCTTCTTCAGCCAAACGTTGCAAGCCAAGCGCCATCTTTTCCTGATCGGCAGTAGTCTTGGGCTCAATGGACATCGAAATAACGGGTTCCGGAAAGGTGGGCGGTTCGAGGCGCAGGTCGTAGCCTTTGGTACTAAGGGTATCGCCGGTAATGACATCGCGGGCACCAACCAAGGCGCAGATATCGCCGGAATAGGCGGCATCAATGTCGTCACGGGCATCGGCTTTCAAAACGAGGAGGCGTGAAATACGCTCGGTCTTACCAGTGCGGGCATTATGGAGCGTGCTTCCTTTCTTGAGCGAACCGGAATACATGCGGAAAAAGACGAGCTTGCCGACATAGGGGTCGTTCATGAGCTTGAAGGCGAGACCAGCCACCTTGGCATTGTCGTCCGGCGCAACTTCAATGGCGCGGCCTTTGCTATCTTCGCCTTTCATAGCCGGTAAATCAAGAGGAGCCGGCAGGTAGTTGACCACGGATTCCAAAACGGACTGGACCCCCTTGTTTTTGAAGGCGCTTCCGGGAATCACGGGGCAGAATTGATGCTTGATAGTGGCACGGCGAATCGCGTCACGGATCGCATCTGCTGTCAGTTCCCCTCCCCCCAGGTACAAATCTGCAAGTGCATCATCACAGTCAGCGAGTGCTTCGATTAACTGCTCACGCGAGGCAGAGGCTTGCTCTTGATATTCAGAGGGTATCTCAACGGTTTTATAGCTCGTTCCGCTGGCATCGGCAGCGTCATAGAGGTGCGCCTTCATGGTTGCCAAATTAATGAGGCCGATAAAATTTTCCTCCGCACCAATGGGAATAAAGATGGGTTGCGCCTTGGCGCCAAGACGCTCGCGCATAGAGGTAACCGCAGCGAAGAAATCAGCTCCGGTACGGTCCATTTTGTTGATAAAGGCGATACGCGGGACTTCGTATTTGTTCATTTGCCGCCAAACCGTCTCGGATTGAGGCTGTACCCCGGCGACCGCGCAAAAGACTGCTACCGCTCCGTCGAGCACGCGCAGGGAACGTTCGACCTCAGCGGTGAAGTCCACATGCCCAGGGGTATCAATGATATTGATTTGCTGGGTAATGTCAGCGTACGGACCCTCGACATTCGTCCAGTTACAGGAAATGGCAGCGGAGGTAATAGTGATACCGCGCTCGCGCTCCTGCTCCATCCAGTCAGTGACGGCACTACCCTCGTGCACTTCGCCCATTTTGTGGACGACACCAGTATAACAGAGGATTCTTTCCGTCGTAGTCGTTTTTCCCGCATCAATGTGCGCCGCAATACCGATATTGCGCGTATGCTCGAGTGGGAACTTACGCTTCGGAGAATTTACGGATGCTGTAGCTGCTGCTGACATAAAAAACGATACGACTGGAAAAGAACAAGGGGTTGGTAGGAAGCGGCTGAGCCGCGTGGCCTACCAGCGCAGATGCGCGAAGGCACGGTTGGCTTGAGCCATCCGGTGCATTTCTTCTTTTTTCTTCACGACGGCGCCGGTGTTGTTGTAGGCGTCGACGATTTCATCGGCAAGGGCTTCAGCCATGGGAACGCCTTTGCGTTTGCGGGCTGAGGCAACCATCCAACGGAACGCAAGACTTTGCTGGCGTTCGAAAGAAACTTCTACGGGAACCTGATAGGTCGCACCACCGACCCGGCGGCTTTTTACTTCCAGCTTGGGGCGGGTGTTTTCAAGAGCACCCATGACAAGATCAACGGGATCGCCCTTTTCAAGTTTTTCACTGACCTTCTGGAAAGCGGTGTAGACGATGCGCTGCGCAAGGGTGCGCTTACCGCGTTCCATGATCATATTGACCAGAGTGGTCACAAGAGTGCTGTTGTAGCGGGGATCCGGAGTGACGGGGCGTTTAACGGCTTGGCGACGACGTGACATAATTCAGTGATTAAAAATTAAATAAGTAAATGGCTAGCCTGATGCTTTAGTCTTTAGGCTTTTTAACGCCGTATTTGGAACGGCTACGACGGCGTTTTTCGACTCCCTGACAGTCAAGGGTACCACGCACGATGTGGTAACGTACGCCGGGAAGGTCCTTTACACGACCACCGCGAACCAAAACAATGCTGTGCTCCTGCAGGTTATGCCCTTCATCGGGAATGTAAGCGATCACTTCGATACCAGTAGTGAGGCGCACCTTCGCAACTTTACGAATCGCAGAGTTGGGCTTTTTGGGTGTGCGGGTCATGACCTGCACACAAACGCCACGGCGGAAGGGATTATTCTTAAGCGCACGCGACTTAGACTGGGCTTTTTGCACAGCACGCGGGTTGCGGACAAGTTGGTTAATGGTAGGCATGAAAAATCAGCTGCTGGAATTAGAGAAAGATAGCGAAAGTAGCTCCTTCCCTGCCCCGTGCAAGGATTTTATTCTAATTTTTTCGACGGTTGAAGGACTTGAGGGCCAAAAAAGTGGCCGCTCCCCCGTTTGGAAGAGCGACCGTTTCATTTTCTATTTCATTTTAAGTGGATGATACGGTTGCCCGCATTATCCAGTTTTCAGTTTAGCGCATGGCAACCTGCGTCTCGGCTGGTACTACCCGAAAGGGAACCAGCACCAGAGACCGAGTCGCTTCACCGTTTCGATAGGCCGGAGCAAAGCGCCAATGCTTTACTGCTTCAGCTACGGATTTGGCAAAACGAGGGGTGTTGCTGTGTCCAACTTTCACACCCTCGATACTACCCTTCTCACTAATGGTGAGCAGAGCAGTGACTACAGTTCCGACATCTGCGTCCTCAGCTTGAGGAGATACGGCTTGAATCAGTTTAGGCTGACCCGAGGGGTCAAGGGCCTTCTGATTACCGTAAGCCGTGATCGATGCGCTTATTGTCAATATAGCTAATAGGATAGCTTGTATTTTCATTATCAGTGTTCTTTTAGTCAGGACAGCCAAAATGGCCGCCCAAAGTCAAAAGGGGCAACTGAAAGTCTCTCAAAGATCAATATTTACATATGCGGAATTGGCGCAGGTATTTCAATCTTATAATACAAAAAAAGCCCTCCGAAACTGGAGGGCTTTGTATTTGAAGGATGGAAGGCTACTTAGCTGGCTTCTTCCTCGGTGGCGGTTTCATTGGCATCCTTGGCACTTTCGGGTGCATTGGGATCTTCAGGAACCACTTCTTCACCTGGAATGCCACCGACACCTTCTGCGGAGAAGTCCGGAGTTGGTGTCGCTACCCCTTCGATGAGCTCAGCGGCTTCTTCAAGCGAGAGCTGCTCGACTTCGGCACCAAGAGTATCGATGCGAAGATTGCGGTATGCGGGCAAGCCGGTACCGGCAGGGATGAGGTGACCCATGATGACGTTTTCCTTGAAGCCCTTGAGCTCGTCGACTTTTCCAAGAGTGGAAGCATCGGTAAGCACACGGGTAGTTTCCTGGAAGGAGGCCGCTGAGATGAAGGATTCGGTTTCAATGGAAGCCTTGGTAATACCGAGCAGGACGGGTTCACCTTCGGCAGCCTTGCCTCCAGCTTCGTCGATCTCGTCATTCGCTTTCATGAATTCAAATCGATCTACCTGTTCACCCCAGAAGAATTCGGAGTCACCGGGATCGGTGATACGTACCTTCTTGAGCATTTGGGCGATGATCACCTCAATGTGTTTGTCATTAATGGTAACACCCTGCAGGCGATAGACCTTCTGAATTTCCTCAATCAGGTAATCGCAAACACGTTCGCGGCCAAGAATTTCAAGGAGTTCATGTGGATCGGCACCACCATCAGTGAGGTGCTGTCCCTTGTGCACGAGGTCACCAATCTGAACGGTCAAGTGCTTCCCGTGGGGAATAAGGTGTGCTTCCTCATCACCGCTGTCGGGGTCCGTGACCACAAGTTTCTTCTTACCACGGACGGTGCCGTCCATGGAGACAATTCCTTCGATCTTGGCCATTTCAGCAGCTTCCTTCGGGCGACGGGCTTCGAAAAGCTCGGCCACACGCGGCAGACCACCGGTAATGTCCTGAGTCTTGGATGCTTGACGCGGGGTCTTTGCAAGCATGGTACCCGGCGCAATTTCGTCGTCTTCATTGACGGCGACCTGCGCTCCGGTGGGAATGGCATAGGTAGCAATGACCTTGTTTTTGCCGTCGATGATCTCAACTTGCGGGTTGAGGTCTTCCTTGTGCTCGATAACAACGGTGGCGATGCGTCCGGTAGACTCGTCGAGCTCACGCTTGATGGTAACTCCCGGAATCATGTCACTGAATCCGATGCGTCCGGCTTTTTCAGAGATAATGGGGATATTGTGCGGATCCCACATGGCGAGAACCTCACCCTTCTTGACACTATCACCGTCGCCCTTGGTAAGTACCGAACCGACAACAATCTTGTAGTTTTCGATTTCGCGGTCTTCCGCATCCACAATGAGAATCGATCCTGTCTTGTTCAGTACGATGTTGGTACCTTGAACAGAAACGGTGCGGAGCCCCTGGTATTTAATCTTACCACCGGAGCGGATTTTAATTTCAGGGTTCTTAAGAACACCACTGGCGATACCACCGATGTGGAAGGTACGCATGGTAAGCTGGGTTCCCGGTTCACCGATCGACTGCGCCGCGATAATACCAACGGATGAACCGCGCTCAACCATCGCACTTGTGGCGGGGGTGATGCCGTATTCAAGCGCGGTGATACCAACCTTTTTGCGCGAAGTAAGCGCGGAAAGCACCTTGATGCGTTCAACACCGACTTCTTCGATCTTGGCTGCAATTTCCTCGGTGATGAGCTCGCCATTCTTAACGAGGAATTCATCCGGGCTAAGGGGGTTGCGGACATCATTCGAGGAACAACGCCCGACGATACGGTCGTAAAGTGATACGATTTCGTCGTCACCTTCGTAAATGGCATATTTCCATACCCCTTCGCGATTGTCATCATCGGATTCTTCAATGATGCAATCCATGGCAACATCACAGAGCTTACGGGTCAGATAACCAGCGTCAGCGGTCTTAAGCGCGGTATCGGCAAGACCTTTACGCGCTCCGTGAGTGGAGATGGAGTATTCCAGAACGGAAAGACCTTCGCGGAAGGAAGACAGAATGGGACGTTCGATGATTTCACCGGAAGGTTTAGCCATCAATCCGCGGGTACCGCAAAGCTGGCGCACCTGCTGTTTATTACCCCGCGCACCGGAGTCCATCATGAGATATACTGGATTAACGGACTCTTTACCTCCGTTGTCCTTAAGTTCCTCAAATACCGCCTTGGCGATTTCGTCAGTGGTTCCGGTCCAGATATCGATGATCTTATTGTAGCGCTCACCCTCGGTAATAATACCTTTGGTGTACTGCGCCTCAACCTCGTCGATTTTTTTCCGGGCATTTTCCACAATAGCAGGCTTGGTCCCGGGGATGATCATATCATCGATACCGATGGAAACCCCAGCCTTGGTGGCGATCTTAAAGCCGACATCCTTAAGGGTGTCGAGGGTTTCAACTGTGCGGGCTTTACCTACCGTTTTGTAAGTCTGAAGGATGATGTCACCGAGTTTACCCTTGGCGACGTTGGCGTTAATGAAGCCAAGCTCAGGAGGCCAAATGGTATTGAAAATTACGCGACCAACAGTGGTGCGAATGATTTTCTTCTCGGTATTTCCAAAGACGGTGGCTTCTTTTGCGAAGTCGGGATTAATGAAATTAATCCAATCGCGAACATTGAGGGCACCATCGGCAACAGCAGCTTCTACTTCATCGGCATCCACCAAAAGCGGTAGGCGTTGTTTTTCGGACGGAGCGCGGCGGGGCTCAACCGTCAGGAAGTAGGAACCGAGAACGATGTCCTGCGAAGGCGTAAGGATGGGCTTGCCGCTCGAAGGCGAGAAGATGTTGTGTGTCGCCATCATGAGGGTCTTGGCCTCCATGACTGCTTCCAGCGAGAGCGGTACGTGTACCGCCATTTGGTCACCGTCAAAGTCGGCGTTGTAAGCGGTACAAACAAGCGGGTGTACGCGGATGGCGTCGCCCTCAATCAAGACCGGCTCAAAGGCCTGGATGGAAAGACGGTGCAATGTGGGCGCACGATTGAGAAGTACGGGGTGACCCTTGGTAACTTCCTCAAGAATGTCCCAGACTTCCGGCGATTGTTTTTCAATCATCTTGTGCGCACCACGGACGGTATGGACAAAGCCAAGTTCCTTGAGGCGGCGAATAATGAAGGGTTCGAAAAGAACGAGCGCCATTTTCTTGGGCAGGCCGCACTGATTAAGCTTCAGTTCGGGACCGGTCACGATGACGGAGCGTCCGGAATAATCCACGCGCTTACCGAGTAGATTTTGGCGGAAACGACCCTGCTTACCCTTAAGCATATCGGAAAGGGATTTGAGTGGACGGTTACCCGCACCGGTAACGGCGCGACCATGGCGACCATTGTCAAAGAGCGCGTCCACCGCTTCCTGCAACATGCGTTTCTCATTGTGGATAATAGCATCCGGAGTCTTGAGTTGCAGAAGGTTCTTCAGGCGGTTGTTACGATTAATGACACGACGGTAAAGGTCGTTGAGGTCTGAAGTCGCGAAACGTCCCCCTTCAAGCGGAACGAGCGGACGAAGATCCGGCGGGATAACGGGCAAGACTTCGAGTACCATCCATTCCGGACGGGTGCCGGAAGTCATAAAACCTTGAATGGTTTTCAAACGCTTGGAGATTTTCTTTTTAATCTGCTTGGAGCGGGTGGCGTGCATTTGCTCATGCAGTTCGGCAACGGTACTTTCGAGGTCTACGCGGGAAAGGGCATCACGCACAGCCTCGGCACCCATTCCGGCAACGAAAGAATCTTCACCGTATTCGTCCTGTGCCTGCAGGAATTCCTGGTCCGTCAAGAGTTGGCGCTCTTCCAAAGGAGTTTTACCCGGATCGATGACGAGATAATTCTCGTAGTAAATGACGCGCTCGAGATTACGGGCGGTAATGTCCAGCAAGAGACCCAGACGACTGGGCATGCTCTTAAGGAACCAGATATGGGAAACGGGTACCGCGAGTTCGATGTGACCCATGCGGTCACGGCGAACACGGGAGACGGTAACTTCAACACCACAACGGTCACAGATCACATTTTTGTATTTGATGCGCTTGTATTTTCCGCAGGCGCACTCGTAGTCCCGAACCGGACCGAAGATGCGCTGGCAGAAAAGACCGCCGGGCTCGGGCTTGAAAGTCCGGTAGTTGATCGTTTCGGGGTTCTTAACTTCCCCTAGGGACCAATCGCGGATAGAATCGGGTGATGCGACAGTAATGCCGACCCGGTCGAATGATTTTGTGGCTTCGTAACCTAAGACGTCGCGTGCTACTTCTGTGCTCATTTGTGTAACTTTCTATTTAAATTATAGTTTGGATACTTACACGTCGATGGCCGCAGAGGCCCCGCCGAGGTTGAATTTACCTTCCGAACCGAGACTGACGTCGAGGCAGAGGCTTTGAATTTCCTTCATCAAAACATTGAAGGACTGTGGGGTTCCGGCATGCAGGCTATTGTCACCCTTAACGAGTGATTCATAGATGCGGGTACGACCGGCGACATCATCCGACTTAACGGTGAGCAGTTCCTGCAGCGTGTAGGCTGCGCCGTAGGCTTCAAGTGCCCAGACTTCCATTTCCCCGAAGCGCTGGCCACCATACTGAGCTTTACCACCAAGCGGTTGCTGGGTAATGAGGCTGTAAGGACCGACTGCACGGGCGTGAATCTTGGAAGCGACCAAGTGATTGAGTTTCAACATGTACATGTAACCCACCACAACCTCTTCGTGTAACTGTTCCCCGGTGAGGCCGTCATAGAGCATACTCTTACCTGTAGATGGCAGACCGGCTTCCTCAAGGTAACCACGGACGTGGCTTTCGCTGATGCCGTCGAAGACGGGAGTTGCCACAGTAATACCGAGTTTCTTACAAGCCCACCCAAGGTGGGTTTCCAAAACCTGACCCACGTTCATACGTGAAGGCACACCAAGCGGGTTAAGGCAGATTTCAACGGGAGTACCGTCGGGAAGATAAGGCATGTCTTCTTCAGGAACAATTTTGGCAACAACGCCCTTGTTTCCGTGACGACCGGCCATCTTGTCACCGACCTGCATTTTGCGCTTTTTGGCGATGTAAACCTTTACGCTCTTCACCACGCCCTGATCGGCATCTTCACCGGATTCAACGGCTTCAATCTTACGTTCGCGCTCATACTCAAGTTCGTCGAATTTGCCTTGGTAGCTTTCGACGATCTCCATGATCTTGATGCGAACCGGTGAGGGATCGATTTCGATGTGCTTGGAAACCGCAGCGAGGCGGCGAAGCAAGGTCTTGGTAATCTTGCGGTTGGCAGGAATGATAACCTCGTCGGTTTCGCCATTCTTAACATCAAGGGGAATCTTTTCACCTAGAAGAATATTGGAGAGCGCCTCGGTGAGGTCGTCGCGCATGCGATCGTTTTGCGAACGGTATTCCTCGTTAATTTTCTTGATTTGGCGGCGGCGGTCAGATGCGGACATCTGCTCGGGCTCGCCATCGATACGGGCAGAAACCTTCACGTCCATCACGATACCGTGCACTCCGGAAGGTACGACCAATGAGGTGTCCTTAACGTCGGCAGCCTTTTCACCGAAAATTGCACGGAGGAGTTTTTCCTCGGGTGCCAGTTCGGTTTCGGACTTGGGTGTAATCTTACCGACGAGGATATCACCGGGCTTGATTTCAGCACCTACACGAATCACACCGTCGTGGTTCAAATCCTTGAGAGCCTCCTCCCCGACATTGGGAATGTCACGGGTGATTTCCTCGGGACCGAGCTTAGTGTCGCGGGCAGTTACTTCAAATTCATCCACGTGGATCGAAGTGAAGATGTCATCCTTAACGATTTTCTCGGAGATCAGAATCGCGTCTTCGAAATTGTAACCGTTCCATGGCATGAAGGCCACGAGGATATTACGCCCGATGGCAAGCTCACCGTTATCCGTAGAGGCACCATCAGCAAGTACCTGCCCCGCCTTGACGGGTTGCCCCTTGGTAACGACAGGCTTCTGATTGAAACATGTACCGGCATTGGAGCGCATGAACTTGCGAAGTTCGTATACGTAAATCTCGCGCTTCGGATCTGTTTTAATATCACGGGTACGGGCCGGCAATTCGCCGTCCTTTGTCAATACGATCTGGCGGGCATCCACCTGAGCGATGATGCCGTCCATATCGGCAACCTCCACAGTTTTGGAGTCAACCGCCACACGGTTCTCGATTCCGGTTCCAACAAATGGTGCTTCCGATTGAAGCAAGGGCACGCCCTGGCGTTGCATGTTGGATCCCATGAGCGCACGGTTGGCGTCATCGTGCTCAAGAAAGGGAATGAGGCCTGCCGCAACAGAAATCAACTGCTTCGGAGAAACGTCCATGTAATCCACTTCTTTGCCGCTGACTTCAAGTACTTCGTCTTCGCGGCGGCAAGTAACACGCCCCTGCAGGAAGCCTTTTTTATCAATAACAGAGTTGGCCTGAGCGATCAGGTGGGTTTCCTCCTGGTCTGCGTTGAGGTATTCAACATCGTCCAACACCTTGCCATCAACAACCTTGCGGTATGGCGTCTCAATGAATCCAAATTCATTGATGCGCGAATAGAGGCTAAGGGAATTAATAAGACCGATATTCGGGCCTTCAGGTGTTTCAATGGGGCAGATGCGTCCATAGTGGGATGGGTGCACGTCACGCACCTCAAAACCGGCGCGTTCACGGTTGAGACCACCGGGTCCAAGCGCGGACAGGCGGCGTTTGTGCGTCAACTCCGCAAGCGGGTTGATTTGGTCCATGAACTGGGAAAGCTGACTCCGCGCAAAGAAATCGCGGATCACCGTACTCAATGCCTTTGGATTAATGAGCTTCTGTGGTGTGATAGAATCCACACTTTGATCGTAGAGCGTCATGCGCTCCTTAACCAAACGCTCGGTGCGGGCAAGTCCCACACGACATTGATTGGCAAGTAATTCGCCTACCGTGCGCACACGACGGCTACCCAAATGGTCAATATCGTCCAGTGTACCTTCACCGCGCTTCAAACGGGTGAGGTATTTCGTTGCGCCCACCACATCGTCCGCATTGATGACGCGGAACTCGAGATCGGTATTCATCTTGAGCTTTTGATTGAGCTTGTAACGTCCTACACGACCGAGGTCATAACGGCGCGGATCCTGAAAGAGACGTTTCAGGAGGGCCTTGGCATTTGCGGTTGTGGGCGGCTCGCCGGGGCGGAGACGCTTGTAAATATCCTTTAGGGCCTCTTCCTCGTTTTGGGTGGGATCCTTTTTAAGGCAGCGGATAATGGCACCGTCATCAACAGTGGTATCAATCGCGGTAACAGACTTCAGGCCAGCCTTATCAAAGGAACGGATGATGGTCTTGGTAAGCGGCTCGAAAGCACGGGCGAGAACGATACCCTTGTCGGCGTCGACAATATCCTCTGTAAGTACGAGGCTGGAAACACTCTCGCGCTTGAGGGCTTCAGAAACCTTGATTTCTTCAAGGTCATAAAAGAGGTCGAGGATTTCGGCGTCGGAGCTGTACCCCATGGCGCGCAGCAAGGTGGTAAGCAGGAACTTACGACGGCGACGGCGGCGGTCGAGATAGACGTACAGGAGGTCGTTCTGATCCAACTGAACCTCGAGCCAGGTTCCGCGGTCAGGAATAATGCGAAAGGCATGCAGGATTTTACCACTGGTGTGGGTACTTTCCTCAAAGGCAATACCGGGCGAACGGTGGAGCTGGCTGACAATGACGCGTTCCGCGCCATTAATAATAAAGGAGCCACGACTGGTAATCATGGGCAATTCACCCATGTAGATTTCTTCGTCTTTAATGTGATCTTCTTCGCGGAGGCGCAGTTTCACATAGAGTGAGACGGAATAGGTAACCCCTTCACGAATAGCTTCGATCTCAGACTCGCGCGGTGGAGTAACGTTGTAGCTGACGTATTCGAGATGACAACGACTGTCGTAACTCTCGATGGGGAAGACTTCCGAGAAGACTGCCTCTAGACCGACGGGCTTGCGCTGTCCTGGCGCCTCTTCTATCTGTAAAAATTCCTTGAAAGAATCGATCTGATTTTCAATCAGATTGGGTGGCTGGATGACTTCCTTGATTTGACCGAAGTTGATACGCTCTGACATAGCTGAGGTGCGGGATGGCGGTGAGATGGAGGGAGGGTTAAACGACTGGGGGTGCCACGATAGTGGCGGAAATTAAAAACAGCTAGGCGAGGCCCGCCCGAAAAGGGGCGCGCTCGCCTAACCGTGAAAATGTGACTGTAGGACGGATAATCGTAATACGAGTTACTTGAGTTCTGCTTTGGCGCCGGCAGCTTCGAGCTTCTTTTTGACTTCTTCAGCTTCGTCCTTGGAAGCGGCTTCCTTGACAGGCTTGGGAGCGCTTTCAACCAATTCCTTGGCTTCTTTGAGTCCGAGACCGGTGAGGGCGCGAACTTCTTTAATGACGGCAATCTTGTTGCCACCGGCTTCTGTGAGGATGACGTCAAACTCGTCTTTTTCCTCAACTGCGGCGGCATCGCCACCAGCGGGAGCACCTGCAGCTGCAACAGCTACCGGAGCAGCAGCACTGACGCCCCATTTTTCTTCGAGTTCTTTAACGAGCTCGGAAACTTCGAGGACGGACTGACTGCTAAGCCATTCGACGACTTGTTCTTTAGTGATATCTGACATATTATTTTACCTTTCAATTAGCTAGCGTCCCGAAAGGAACATTTAAGAGGACATGCCTCCTAGCCGGATTATATTTGTTGGTTTTTTCTGTTGTTTAGCCGTTATCCTCGCGGACTTTGGCTTGAAGTACATTAACGACGCTCTGCGGAACGGCATTGAGAACACGAACCAGACCGGTGCCGGGTTGTGTAAGCAAGCCGAGGAGTTGGGCGCGTAGCGATTCGAGGCCAGGCAACTTGGCGAGGGCTTCGATTTGGGCGCTTTCGAGGGTCTTGTTATCAAGAATCCCAACCTTCAGCTCGACCTTTTCCTTTTCTTTAAAGAATTTACCCAGTGCCTTTGCGACGCCGGAGGGATTGTTACCTCCGATGATAATAGCAGTGGGACCATTCAGATGTTCACTGACGTCGGGCAATTCCTTGGCCTGAGCAGCGACATTGAAAATGGTATTCTGCACGACGTGGAACTCAGCCTCATGCTCAGCAAGCGAGGCACGCAATTCAGCGATTTCCTCCACTGTGATACGTTCGTAATTGGCTAGATAGACGTAGTCGGATTTGTCGAGGTGCGTACTGACCTCTTCGACGAGATATTGTTTTTCCGGTCTCATTTTAAGCAGCTCCTCGGGGTAAATGTTGTTATAAGGTCCGGCGTCAATTGCGACGGCGGGACTCATAGTGGCGCTAATTGCAAGCGACTTGATGAATTTTCCAGTCGCGGCCTTGGGTTTAGCATCGGCAAGTGACTTAACGGCGGCCTCAGCATTTTCAGCGAGCTGCTCCACCGTAAAGGAACGTTTCCCAATAACAATGGCAACGTTGGCAGTCTTATCCATTTTGTATTCCACCCGTCCTGCCTTGACTTCGTTGATCGCAGCGGGGATGTCATCGGTGACGGTACCGGACTTGGGATTTGGCATGAGTCCGCGGGGTCCCAGCACGCGAGCCACTTTACGCACACTTTTCATGGCGCTGGTTGTGGAGACGGCGACGTCGAAATCGGTCCAACCACCAGTGACTTTCTCGATAAGATCATCAAGACCGGCTTCTTCCGCACCAGCGGCAAGGGCTTCTTCGGGATTTTCCGTGAATACAATAACGCGAACAGTCTTTCCGCTGCCATTAGGCAGTTTCAAGGTGCCACGAACCATTTGATCACTCTTGCGAGGATCAACGGTGAGGTGGGCGTAGAGTTCGACGGTCTCGTCAAACTTGGCCTTAGGTAGCGTGTTGAGTAACGCAGACGCTTCGGAGACCGTGTAGGTCTTGGCCAGATCCACCATTTCGGCGGCCTGACGAAAGCGTTTGCTCCCCTTGATTTGCTGGGTTGGCATAGTTTTTAGTTTTTTAGGTTATTAAAAAAATGATTTAGTCGACAACTTCGAGGCCCATAGAGCGGGCAGTGCCGGCAATGATGTGGAAGGCGGCGTCTTCGTCCTTGGCGTTGAGGTCTTCCTTCTTGATTTCGCAAATTTCGAGCACTTGCTTACGAGTGACGGTGCCAACCTTATCACGGTTGGGAACGCCGGAACCCTTAGCGATACCGGCTGCCTTCTTGAGCAAGATTGCAGCGGGCGGCGATTTCAGGATGAAGGTGAAGGAGCGGTCAGCATAAACCGTGATAACGGTTGGCAAAATCATTCCAGCCTGATCCTTGGTTTTGGCGTTGAACTCCTTACAGAAGCCCATGATGTTAACGCCTTGTGCACCCAGCGCAGGTCCGACGGGCGGGGCCGGGTTGGCAGCACCAGCGGGCAATTGTAAACGGATTTCTCCTGTGACTTTTTTAGACATGGATTGTTAGCTTTCTTCGTTTATCTGGACCTGCCAGTATTCAAGTTCAACGGGTGTGTAGCGCCCGAAAATAGATACGGAAACTTTGAGTTTCCCGCGCTCGGGGTCGATCTCTTCGATCTTGCCCGAAAGATTCATGAAAGGTCCGTCGTTGACCTTTACCATATCGCCCAATTCGTACTCGATCTTGGGCTTCTCTTTACCCTCAGAATCCACGACTTGTTGCTGAATGCGGTCAATCTCGGACTTCTTTAGGGGTGAGGGACGATCGCCACCCACAAAATTAATAACTCCCTGAGCCTCACGAACAAAATACCAGGGCTTTTGGAGCAAATGACCGTCATCATCATACAGGCGCATCTTTACGAAGATGTAGCCCGGATAAAACTTCCGAGTGACGGTTTTCTTTTTACCGCTCTTAACCTCTGTGACTGTTTCGGTCGGCATGAGTACCTCAAACACGAAATCCTCCATTTCTTCGACCGGAATAAACTTATCGAGGTAACGCTTGGCTTTCTGTTCCTGGTTGGAAAGCGTATGGACGGCGAACCACTGAGGACCGGTGACTGATGCGGAATATGACATTCTAGATGTTTGGGCGTGGCGGATAACCTTGGGGTGAGGAGCGTTAACGAACGAGTTCAGTTAGTAACTGTACGCCATTCATGAGAGAGAAATCCGTCAGTGCGATAAACGAGCCTAGAAGCACCGTCGCCAAGAGTACCACGATCGTTGAATCGCGTAGCTCGGTTTTGGTCGGCCAGGCTGCCTTTTTAAGCTCGTTGAGAGTCTCTTTATAAAAGAGACGGATGCTGCTGAATGGGTTTTTCATGTCTGGAATGGCAGGAGAGGAGGGACTCGAACCCACAACTTACGGTTTTGGAGACCGTTGCTCTACCAATTGAACTACTCTCCTGAATAAAACCTGAAGTGCAGTTAAAGACAGTGAAGCCGAGAGCACAAAGTAGTGCTCTCGGCAGTCACCGTAAAGGTTAAAGAACAATCTATTTGACGACCTCCGTGATACGACCAGCACCAATGTTACGGCCACCTTCACGAATGGCGAAACGGTGCCCAGCTTCCATAGCAATGTTTTTGCCGAGATCAACGGTTACGGTCAAATTGTCACCAGGCATGACCATCTCGACACCTTCAGGAGTCTTGATGATACCGGTAACGTCAGCAGTGCCGAAGAAGAATTGCGGGCGATAGCCGTCGAAGAAAGGAGTGTGACGACCACCCTCATCCTTGCTCAGGACATAGAGTTCAGCCAATGCGGTGGTGTGTGGAGTGATCGATCCGGGTTTGGAAAGCACTTGTCCACGCTCGATAGTCTCGCGTTCCACACCACGAAGGAGCAGACCGACATTGTCGCCAGCCATACCTTGGTCGAGTTGCTTGCGGAACATTTCAACACCGGTAACCGTAGTCTTAACCGTGTCTTTCATACCGACGATTTCAATTTCTTCGCCGACCTTCACAACACCACGTTCGATACGGCCTGTTGCAACAGTACCACGACCCGTGATGGAGAAGACGTCTTCAACTGACATCAGGAAGGGCTTGTCAATTTCACGAGCCGGCTCAGCGATGTCTGTATCAATGGCGTTCATGAGGTTGGTCACTGCTTCCACACCTTCGGGCTTGCCGTCAAGGGCAGCAGTAGCGGAACCACGAACGATGGTGATGTCGTCGCCAGGGTATTCGTACTTGGAAAGCAAGTCGCGAACTTCCATTTCAACGAGCTCAAGGAGTTCTTCGTCGTCGAGAAGATCGACCTTGTTCAACCATACTACGATGGTGGGAACGCCAACCTGACGGGCAAGCAGGATGTGCTCGCGAGTCTGGGGCATAGGGCCATCAGCAGCAGAAACAACGAGGATCGCGCCATCCATTTGAGCGGCACCAGTGATCATGTTTTTAACGAAATCCGCGTGACCCGGGCAGTCAACGTGCGCGTAGTGACGGTTTTCGGTTTCGTACTCCACGTGAGCAACGGCGATAGTAACGGTTTTGGTCTCGTCACGAACGGTACCACCCTTTGCGATGTCGGCATATGACTTGAACTCTGCGAGTCCCTTGTCAGCCTGCACCTTGAGGATAGCAGTAGTAGTGGTAGTCTTGCCGTGGTCAATGTGACCGATGGTTCCGACGTTAACGTGCGGTTTGGTTCTTTCGAATGTTTCCTTAGCCATGGTTGGAGTTGATTAGTGTTGAGAAAAAAATGCCTTGTGGCGGTTGAGAATAATGGAGCCCTCGAGCGGGATTGAACCGCCGACCTCATCCTTACCAAGGATGCGCTCTACCACTGAGCTACAAGGGCACATCATAAGAAGAATATTTTTAAAGAGCCGACTATCTATCTTGCCTGTGGGATTTAAAAAGAAAGTCCGCGAAAATGCGCTTCGCCAAAAGGGCAGTCAACACTAATTTTAAAAAAATCACCCTCTGGACGAAAATCTCCCCATGGCCAAGCAAGCAAGATAAACGCTCACCGCCAGCAGGATAACGACCGGTCCCGTGGGGACATCCCAGCTAAAGCTCAGGACTAATCCCGCCACCAAGAAGCCTGCGCTAAGGAAAATCGACCCCAAAACCATCTGCCACAGGCTTCGCGCCCACATGGAAGCAATGGCCGGTGGCAAGGTTAGCAGGGCGATTACCAGCACAATTCCAACGAGAGAAACCAGCAAAACGACGCTCAAAGCCGTCATTTGCAGCAAGAGCAGATAGACCCACCGCGAACGTACCCCGCGAATCGCCGCAAATTCCGCATCAAAACAAACCGCCATCACCGGACGGTAGGCCAGCAATAAGGTTGCTGTTATTATCAAGCCCACTACCCCCGCAAGCTGCAGATCCGCCGCTTGTACCAGTAAAATATCCCCAAACAAATAGCCCATTGGATCGACATAACCCGTTGTATGATAAATAGATAAAAGTCCAATCGCCATACCTGAAACCCAAATGGCCCCGATAGCGGCATCTTCCCGTTCCCGAGCGCAGAGTGACACCCAACCCACCAGAGCCGCCGACAACATCGCCGAAAGCAGCGCTCCAAGCATCGGGCTCAACCAGAGCCAATCCATCGCCTCCCTGAGATAGAGCGCTACACCGATCCCTCCAAGAGCAGAGTGGGCAATCGCCGCCGCAAGGTAACTGATACGGCGGGCCACCACCAAGGTCCCCACTGCACCCAAGGGAACACTCGCCACCAAGCTCAAGATTAAGGCATATCTTAAAAATACGAGATCTGGATCCTTTAGTGCCTGAAAGAATTCAACCATGACAATGCCCTCCATGACTGTCCAAATGTTCATGATCATGCTGCACCATGCGCAATTCATGGCCGTAAAGCTGGTTTAAAACCTCGCTGCTCAATTCTGCAGTAGGATGCACATGTACGCAGCGATTCACACAAACGACCTTTGGAACCGTTCGCGCCACAAATGAAAGGTCATGAGACACCATCAAAACCGTCATATCCTCCCCCAAGGCACGAATCCCATCCATTAAACGCGCCGCCGAGGCCACATCCACGTGCGCAGTTGGTTCATCCAGCACAAGAAGATCTGGTTTCGCCATCAGAGCCCGCGCCACCAGCACAGCCTGACGCTGACCGCCCGAAAGACTTGAAAAAGGTGTGCGCGCCAAATCAGCCAGTTGCATGGAATCCAACATTGCCAGCGCATCGGCACGTTCAGCCTTGCTCGCCCATCCAAGGCTTCGCCCTCGCATAGAGCCCATCAAGCAGACTTCCAAAACTGAAATAGGAAAAAGCGGGTCAAAGGCCACCTGTTGTGGCACATACCCTACCCTGTTGCGCGACTGCAAAGGCGACTCGCCAAAGAGCAGGACCGCTCCACCAGCTGGCTTGATCAATCCCAGTATCAACTTCAAAAGCGTCGATTTCCCGCCACCGTTCGGGCCGACCATACAAACCGACTCCCCAGCATGAATGTCAAAATCGGCATCTTCGAGCACGACCTGCGAGCCATACGCGAAATGAACGCCTTTTAAACAAACCACAGGTTGAGTTGCTTCAGTCATTTGTGAAACTCCTCTCTAATGCGTTCGCCAAGCCACGCATATTGCTAAAGTAGTCCCGACCTAAAATATTCACCTCCAGCATGGGCACCTCAAGAGCACCTGCCATAACCGCCGCGCTACTGCGCCCGAATTCCCGTTGTGTTAAGACCGCCCCAACTCCCAACTTCCGCGCCTCCTTGATCAACAAAGCCATTCGCTTGGCCGCCGGCGCACTACCCGCGTGTTCAATAGCACGTTGCTCCAGTCCGTATCGCGTTGCAAAATGTAGCAAAGAGGGGTGGTTAATATAAAAAACACGACCCGAATAGTTTCTAAAACGCGCTTCGAGGGAAGCATGCAAACCTTCCAATTCTACCTTTAGGTGCTCGGCATTCGCCTTAAAATAAGCGGCCCTTTCAGGGAGTAATTCGCCCAAACCCTCCTCAATCGTATCAACATAGTCTATCATCTGCAGCGGATCCAACCAAATGTGCGGATCCGCACCCCCAACACCACAAATTTCACAATGCGCATGGTCGTGCCCGTCGGAATGCCCTTCAAAAGCCGGCCCCAAAAAACGGAGTTTCTTTTCCCGCGCCTCCAAGCGCGACGTGATCACCGCTTCCACCGGTACTCCAATTCTAAAATAAGCCGCTGCCTGCGATAGTGCCGCTATATCCCGTGGACTCGGAGCGTATAATTCCACACAGTGACCCGGGCGTACCAACGTGCGTACTTGCACCGCATCACCACCCACCGCCTCAACAAAATATGCCTGCGGTTCAATGGTCACCCATACCGGCAAGCCAGTCCCGCTCAAAAACAGGCATGGCGCAAACAGTAAACCCGCCAACAACGAAGCATATCTTGAGTCCCGAAAGTATTGAATCAGTGCCATCATCTAATAAATAATCTATTTAAGACTCCTATTATAACAAAACGCGCAAGCCTCAATCGAAACCTACCCCAAGACTTTGCGCAAAAAGAGTTCACGATGCGCCTCACAAGGTCCTAATTCTCGCAAGGCTGACCGGTGGGCCGCCGTCCCGTAGCCTTTGTGTTGCCCGAAACCATAGCCCGGATATTTCGTTTCCAACTCCTGCATCCTGCGATCCCGACTCACCTTCGCCGCGATGCTCGCCATCGCAATCACCAACGAACGCCCATCCCCCTTAACCATCGCAGTGTGTGTGTAGGGAAATGGTTTTAACGGTCGCCCATCCACCAGAATGCGCACTCCCGCCCCTTCACTACTTTCAAACAAAGGTCCATCCGATGCCGCCAACGGCAAAGTCCATTCCTTCGCCCGCCTCGCCAATACTTCCAGCGCCGCCGCCATCGCAACCCGCGTCGCTCCCAAAATATTTCGCTCTGCAATCATTTCCACCGAGCCCTCCGCCACAGCAAAATCCAGCCAGCCCTCTGCTTTCAAACCCTCCATTACCACAAACATTGCTTCCCGCGACTCCGCATCCATTTGTTTCGAATCATTGATCCCCTCAGTTCGCTCCAAAACCTCTGCCGATTCAAAAAAACCCTGCTTCACAACGCAGGCTCCCGCCACTACCGGCCCCGCCAGGCAACCCCGCCCCGCTTCATCGACGCCAAATAGATGATGCGCCTCTCCTTTCAGCACCTTCAAGTCGTTTCCCTGTAATCCATTCATTCGAAGCGCACAGCTTAGGCACCTTTCTGCAGAAACTTAAACAAATATTTTTTGACTTGTTTTATACATTTTAGTGTTTTAAATTTTTATTAAATAGGTTATAAATTATTTATGTATATGTTTATTTATCTATTTATTTTATTTTTATTAACGGCTCATCCGGGCATTTCAGCCACAGAATCCCCTGATTCCGAAGTTACATCTGCATACAAAAAAGGGCAGGTTCTGGTTAAATTCACGCCCACTGCGGTGCGCGCATTCTATAGTCAGAACTGCCCCTTGGAGCAACTGGAGCACACATACGGGCTTAGAATCCTCAAAGATCTCTCCTCCGATCCATTGAATAAAAAGCGGGCTCAGATGAAACTGTTGGAGCACAAGAGCCTGAGTATCCCTGAAATCATAAAAATCCTCAAGGGACATCCCGCCATTGAATACGTGGAACCGAATTATATTCGCGGTTATAGGGCCGAGCCTAACGACCCCCACTTCAACCAGCAGTGGGGCTTGCAAAACACCGGGCAACTCATTGAAAACTATTTTCAGGGTATCGACGGAGCTAACATCGACTTCCTTGCCGCCCAGAAACTCTTACGCCCCTCGGAAGACGAAATCATCGTCGCTGTGGCAGATAGCGGCTTTAAAATCGACCACCCCGACCTTGCCAACCAGATCTGGCAGAATCCCAATGAAATCCCGGGCAACGGGATAGATGACGACAAAAATGACTATGTTGACGATATTAACGGATATGCCTTTGGGAAAGACAGCGCTCAAATTGATGATGAAACCGGCCATGGAACACATGTTGCGGGGATAATTGTAGCAGAAGCCAACAATGGCATCGGAATCAGCGGTGCTTTTGATCAAGCCAAACTGCTGCCCTTGAGCCTGGAGGACCTCGATGGTGGCTTCACCGATGCCATCATGATCGCCGCCATACAATACACCATCGCCCTTAAGAACAGTGGCGCCAACATTGTAGTCTTTAACTACTCCGCCGAATCCGGCGATTCGCAGGCAGTAAAGGATGCGATTCAAGGGCTCAACGATGTCGGCATTGTTTTCTGCGCTGCGACATCCAACCGCGCACGAGATGTGGATCACGATCTTTTCAGAAGCTATCCGGACAGTTTTGAGGTTCCCAACATTATTGCGGTTGCCTCCAGCAACAATACACATGGCCTGGCCAGTCAAAGCAGCTACGGCTTAACACGGGTTGATTTAGCCGCACCGGGTCAGCCCGTCTACTCGACCACGATTACTCCTGAAGGCTACGGATTCATGAGCGGAACGTCACAAGCCACGCCCTATGTCAGTGCCGCAGTCGCCTTAGCGGCGCGTAATTATCCGAACGATACCGTGGAGCAGCGCATCCGACGCATCCTTGATAATGTCGAGCCTGTAGCTGTCCTGAGCGACAAGGTTGCCAGCGGCGGAATCCTCAATTTTCTGAACATTGTCGATAGCGATAAAGATAAGCTCCCCGACTGGTGGGAGCAGGAGCACTTTTCGAATCTGAACCCCATCAGGCAGGGCGATCTGGATAAGGACGGCTTTAGCAACGAAGAGGAATATCTCCTTGGCACCGATCCCAAATCGGCAGATAGCAACCGGAAATTCGAAACCATTAATCTCGGCACAGGCAACAACCTGTTCTTGAGTTTTCCGACGCTCACAGGTCGTACTTACCAAGTTCAAGTCAACGATAGTCTAAATCCATCCACCTGGGAAAACCTTGGAAACCCAATTATTGGTGATGGGAGTACCAAGACTTTCCAGGAAGCCCTCAACACCACAGCTAACCCCAATCGCTTTTATCGCTTACACGTTGGCTGGCAATGAGGTCGCCGTTCGTTTCTGGGTCAATACTTCGACCAGGCAGGTTTAGGCGGAGGCTTCAGTCCCTGCGCCTCGTAAGCCGTCTTAAAATGCATCTTGGCAAAGTCACCCAGCACCGAGGCACCCTTTTCTGAAACGATGGCCTTCGCTTGCTCCAGCACCATGCCGCTAGCCCCCTTCACTAAAGTTACCCCCGCTTCTTCCGAAAGACGATTCATCTCCCGCACGTATACCGCCCGCGCCACAATCGATGCCGCCGCCACCACCGGATCCGACTCCGCCTTCGTCCGGCTTTCCAAACGAAAATCCTTCCGTTCCTTCACGTAGGCATCCACCAACTTCTGTTTCGTAAACTGATCCAGCAAACCCCAAGGCGCCGCCCGTTCATCCAGCGCCGCATTCAGGGACTTTCCATGAAACCAAGCTAGCAACTTGTTCAAATTACGCCCGAACTTTCCGTATAATTCATTGTATTTTGGCATCCGAGCGAAGGCCGTCTCTACCACCACCCCCTTTGTTTTTCGAATCTCCTTATCCAATTTTAAAATGCTGCGGTCGCTCAACTTCTTACTGTCCGCCACTCCTAACTCCATCCAAGCACGCACCATCTCGCCGTCGGCCACCACACAAGCCGTCACCAAGGGCCCGAACAAATCACCCTTACCGCTCTCATCGCATCCCGCATGCAATTCAAACCACTCCGGATTGTTCACCGCCTCGTAACCCAGACGCGCTTCCCCCGTAATTTCAGCCTCTAAAATATCCCGCACAAAATCTTCTGTCTTCTTGCCCGACACGACCAACTTCCCGCTTTGATAACCCACCACATTTACCTTCTCTCCTTTGAAGGCAAAAAGCGAATATGCCACATCGTAATGAAACCACGGCCCCTTGTGACCCGCCTCCAGGTAGTCGCCCAGCTTGTCCAATTGCTCCTGATCCAGTTTCAGGGTATACATTGACTTGGCTTTTGGCCCCTCGTCCTCTATCTGCGCGCTTCGTTTCTTTGGCATGGCATTCAGCAAATAACCAAAACCACACACCGCAAGCATGTTCAACGTTGCTCCCTTAGTCCCAACCTGCTTCATCAAAGCGTAGCCGATGCAATTACCCGAATCAGCCGACCGCTTCCGCACTGACCTCCTGCAATGGTATCATGGTGCCCAACGCCCTCTCCCTTGGCGCACCGAACCCAGCCTTTACCGCACTGTTGTTTCCGAGTTCATGCTCCAACAAACTCAGGTAAAAACCATGCTATCCTACTTCGAAAACTGGATGCACCACTTTCCCGATTTTCAAAGCCTTGCCAAAACCCCCGCCGAAAACGTCCTCAAACAATGGGAAGGCCTCGGTTACTACAGCCGCGCCCGCAATCTCCACAAGCTCGCCAAGGCATTCGTTCAACTTCCGCAAGCACCCCAAAGCCCTGACGAATGGCAAGCCCTGCCGGGTATTGGCCCCTACACCGCTGCCGCCATTGCCTCCATCGCACAAAATTACCCCGCCGCAGTTGTCGATGGTAACGTTGTGCGTGTCCTTGCCCGCCTCAGCGACCACACCCAATCCTTCAACAGCAACGGGCAAGCGGTCAAAGCCTTCACCGATGCCGCCCAAGCCCTTCTCGATCGCAAGAATCCCGGCGACTACAATCAGGCGCTCATGGAGCTCGGCGCTACCATCTGTCAAAAAACAAAACCCCTTTGCGAAACCTGTCCTGTTCAAAAGCACTGCCTCGCACAAAAAAACGGTTCGCGGTATGCCGCCTCTCTCCCGAAAATCCAACGCCCCCCTATTCAAAAAATCGAAATCGACCGCGCCCTCATCCTCACCCAAACCACCGTTCTCTTACACCGCATCCCCGACAACGCCACCCGCCTCGCCGGACAATACGAAATTCCCAGCCTCGAGGATCTCCAACTTCCCCGACCCTCCCAAAAACCACATGCTGTCAAAACCCGCGGCATCGCCAACCAACGTATCAAAGAAAACCTTTTTCTCCACGGGAAGCCCAACCAAGCATCTACTCCGCACGCCCACCATTGGATTCAACTAGACCAACTCGATCAAATCACTCTTTCCGGCCCACACCGCAAGTGGCTTGAGCAACTCCTTCCCGCGCTTTAACGGTTGCCCAAACCGAAACAAAAGCCTAGCTATTTCGATATAACCTGCCTGCTATGGATTTAAGCAATTTATACTCTGACCTCAGCGAAAGCGACCGTCTAGAAATCGAAGCCCTGCCACGCGCCGAGCGACTTGAACAAATTGCCACCTTACGCAATCAGCCCACCAACCAATTACTCGAGGAACTTGCCCGCGCCTGCGAACTTCCCATCGTTAAAGAATTTGAGCTGCTGGACAATCCTACCGAAGCGATACCCCTACGCCTCATCCATACCTACCAATGCCTCCCTGTTTCGCAAAAAAAGAATCCTGAAGCCGACCCTGGAAACCCCTCTGCGCCCCTCCCACTCGTTACCCTTTGGCCACCCAACCCCGTCATGGATCGTTGGATTTACGCCACCTGTGGACGACAACCTCAATGGCTCCTGGGCAACCCCGAGATGGTTAATAACACCATCACCCAACATTTTGGAGTCGGCGCTGACTCCCTCGACGAATCCGACATCCTCACCGACGATGCCGAGCTTGAAAACGAGGAAGACGATGACGCCGCTGTCATCCGCTTCGTTAACGAAGTCGTGCAAAAAGCAGTCAACGACCGCGCCACAGATATTCATTTCGAACCCCTCCGCGAAGAACTCCAGATTCGCTACCGCATCGACGGCGAACTCGTGGCGGTACGCGTCCCTGATAACCTTATTAAATTTCAGGGCGCCATTATCTCTCGCCTCAAGATTATGGCGAAACTCAACATCTCCGAAAAACGTCGCCCTCAGGACGGGCGCATCTCCTTCGGTTCCGGTGACGGCGAACTCGATATTCGTATCTCCACCTGCCCCACCATGTATGGTGAAAGCGTTAGCCTCCGTCTTCTCAGTCAAAGATCCAAACCCCTCTCTATGATTGAGCTCGGCCTCGCAGAGGACGAAGAACACAAACTCACCCGCACGCTTGCCTCACCCCACGGCATCATCCTTGTCACCGGCCCCACCGGTTCCGGGAAATCCACCTCCCTCACTGCCTACATCCGCCTCATCAATAAACCCGAGCGCCGTATCATTACAGTTGAGGATCCAGTTGAATACGAAGTCCCCGGCGTCAACCAAACGCAAATCCACCCCGAAATAGGCCTCACCTTCGCCAAAGCCCTCCGTTCTGTTCTTCGTCAGGATCCCGACGTCATCATGGTCGGGGAAATCCGCGACCGCGAAACTGCCGATATCGCCATTCGCGCCTCCCTTACCGGTCACCTTGTGCTCAGCACCCTACATACCAACGATGCCCCCGGCGCGCTCACCCGCCTGATTGATATGGACATCGAGCCCTTCTTGATCGCCTCCTCCGTTGAGATGATTGTCGCCCAACGACTGGTCCGCCGCCTCTGCCCCAATTGCGCTCAGCCCGCAAACCACGACCCGCTTTACATCCAAAGCTGCCTTTCCACAATGCAAGTCGACTCCCAAGAAGCACGTTTTGGACACCTCGCCAAAACCGCCCAAGGCTGCGAACGTTGCCGCAAGCTCGGCTTCCGCGGGCGTATTGGAATCTTCGAGATCCTGCGTGTGACCGATGAAATCCACGAGCACATCGTTCAGCGCGCTTCTGCCCGCAAGATTCGCCAAACCGCTATTGAACAAGGGATGAACACCCTCATGCGCAGCGGTTGGTCACATATTAAAAATGGCCAAACCACCCTCGAGGAAGTCATGCGTTACGCGGAAATTGAGAACGAGGAAAACAATACCTCAGAGATCCTCGGTTAGGTAACGGCGTCCCACCCCGTAGCTCGCTGGAAAGGTGCGGCAAATAGCACGCAAGCGCGAGTCATATGTTTCCCGGTTCAGCACACTTTCGCTGAAGACCGCCACGCGGTTCTCGTAGCCCTCCAACCAAAAGACCTTGCGGTACGGAAAGCGCGCGCTCAGAGCGGCATCCCGCATTGGCGCCAAATGTGGCACTTTTTCCGGCTCGATCAAATTCAAGACCAGCATCCCGCCCGGACGCAATAATTGAGCCATATCGTGGAACCATTCGTCGTCCAGCGGCGCACAACGCACCGGTTCTCCCTCTGATTCTGCGTATAAATCATCGATGATCAGATCGTACAGGCCTCCTTCAGAATGCGCCCGCACCCATTCCACCGCGTCGCCCGCAACCAATGCTGTACCCTCTGTACATTCAAAGAATCCATCTGCCACCGAGAGATGAATCGGATCCAGCTCCACCCCCACGAGGTGCTCGACACTTGCGACTGCACGCAAAACCCCTGCTACTGCCCCCGCACCAAAGCCCAATACACAGGCAGAACGAATTGCTCCTTCCTTGCGATAGAGCGACGGAAGCGCGAGTAAATCCCACACACTCCCCGCCAGCGGACGCTTAGGGTTCCATTGCGAATGGTGAACCCCATTACGATAAAGCCGCACACTCGAACCCGCCTGTCGCACCTCGTAATGATCCGTTTCGGTGCTGTAGTTCCATAAAACTGCCATAACCCTTGGAAGCTTATACCACCCAGTACCGCAAGAACACATTACATAAATGCGGTCAATTGTTACCATTAGGCAACATTTTCATTAAAACCCAACAAACCGCTTGGCGTAGTCTTGGGTTTGAGCCAATTTAATTATTCTATTTAGTAGACAGATCACTCCCTCCGTTCCGTGAAAAAAGCAAAACTCAGTTATAGAACCATCATCCTTTCCGATGTTCATCTGGGTACTGCGGATTGTAAGATCGATGAGGTGAACGACTTTCTCAAACACACGGAATGCGAACGCCTCATTTTAAATGGTGATATTATTGACGGCTGGAGCCTAGCCCGCAAAGGCGGCTGGAACCAAAAACACACCCGCTTCATTCGCATCACCCTTAAGAAAATGGATAAATTTAACACCGAAGTCATTTACCTGCGCGGAAACCATGATGACATACTGGCCCGCTTTCTGCCGCTTGAATTATAAAAGCTCCGTATCGTTGAAGAATATATTTTTGAAGGCCTCCAGGCAAAATACCTTGTCGTTCACGGCGACGGCTTTGACGCGGTTACCGTAAACCATAAGTGGCTCGCCGTACTGGGTGATATTGGCTACCAAACACTCCTTAAATTGAATCGCATCTATAACCAGTTCCGCACTTGGCGCGGCAAGGAATACTTCTCACTTAGCAAAGCCATTAAGGCAAAAGTCAAAAAAGCAGTCAGTTATGTTGGCAAATACGAGGTACAACTGCAAAACCTTGCTCAACATCACCAATGTGAGGGTATTATCTGCGGACACATCCATACCCCAGAAGACAAACAGCTTGGCGATATCCATTATCTTAACTCCGGCGATTGGGTCGAATCCTTGACCGCCATCGTAGAGCATCACGATGGCCGCCTGGAGGTAATCACTTACGAAGATTTTTGCCAGCGCCTGAAGAAAAAAACTTGAAATAGCATAACACTAAAAGTAATCATAAAGCCACTACGCTGGCACAAAAAAGAAATAAACCTAAAATGTTTATTTACTTGTGGTTTAAAAATTAAACATTCTGCTGATTAAGTTAATTCTAGACTTATTTTGTTATTATAACACCCAAATTTATGACAAAGAAAACCAAATTCATATCTGCCTTTGCAGTCGCTGTTTGGGCCCTCCCTGCGATGGGCGAGGACTCTATTCAAAAAACCCGCAGCGTGCTCGACCAATGGGTCGAAACCAAGCAAATCCTCTCCGAGGAAAAAAGCGATTGGCGACTGGAAAAATCGATCCTGCAAGACACGCAGAATCTACTTTCGAGAGAACTAAGCCGGATGAATGAGGCCATCGATGACCTTGAAGCCTCAGCTACCGCCGCCGATGCTGACCGCGCCGCCCTCACCGAGGAAAAAGAGAAACAAACCGCCGCTGCGGCCGTTGTAAAATCGAACATCGGCGCCCTCGAAACAAAGGTCAAAGCCATCATTAAAACCCTTCCCGAACCGCTGGTGGATAAAATTAAACCCCTTATCCGTCGCCTCCCAAACAATCCTGACAACACCAAGCTCTCCCTTGGTGAGCGCGTCCAAAACGTAGTGGGTATTCTAAGTCAGGCCGATAAATTCAACTCCACGATCACCCTCAGCAATGAATCCCGCGAAATTGCCGAAGACAAAGTGGTTCAGGTCACCACCCTTTACTGGGGTCTCGCACAAGCCTATTTTGTAGACAACGCGGGTTCCTATGCTGGCGTCGGAAAGCCCGGAACCGAAGCCTGGGAATGGACCGAGGTCGAAGGAATAGGACCACAGATCAAACAACTCCTTGAAATCTACGAGGGCATCGAAGAAATCCAATTTGTCGAAATCCCAGCGAGCATCCAATAACGCAAACTTCTGGCACTACCATGCCATCCATTAAAAAAACCTTCCTCGCGCTCACCGCGCTCATCCTATCCATCGCAGCACACGCGCAGGAATTCAATCAAGCCGGTGAAAAAGCCCAAGCCGATCTCGACCTTGCCCTTGAAAACCTCACCAGTGTTCGCGAAAGCATCGCCACTGAGAAAATCCCCCTTATCCGCGATGTATCGACCCTCGAAGACGAGGTGCGCCAGAAAGATGCCGAACTCAAACGCCTGCGTCGCCTACGTGACAACAGCGACCTAGGTCTCAACCGCCTTCGCGAACAAGTTGAAGCCAACAAAGCTCAAAACGAATACGCCGCCAGTCTCCTCGACGAATTCGTCCGCTCCTTTGAAACCCGCATCCATTACAGCGAGCGCCAACTCTACGAAGCCGCCGCCGAAGAAGCCAAACTCGCCCTGGAGGATTCCGACATGAGCCAGGCCGAGCGTTTTAACAAACAGATTGATGTCATCAACGCCGCCCTCGACCGCCTCGCTCAACTCGTCGGGGGTTATACCTTTGCAGGCAAAGCTCTCGCCCCCAGCGGTGACATCGAGAACGGCCCCTTTGCTGCCTACGGCCCCTCGGTTTACTTCGCCTCCGACAGTTCCACACTCGCGGGTGTTGCCATCACCAAACTCAACGCCGCCGAAGCAGCAATCGCTAACCCCGGCAATGGCTACACCGATGAAATCCGTGAATTCGCCACCCAAGGCGAAGGCTCTATCCCCGCAGATGCCACCCTTGGTAAGGCGCTCAAAATCGTGGAAGGGGATGATTCTATTGGCGAACACATCGCTAAAGGTGGAGGCGTTGGTTACGTTATTATTGCCCTAGGCCTCGTCTGTCTCCTTATCGGTCTCTTGAAAGTTAAAGAAATTACCAACTTCAAGTCCGCAGACCCGGAGGAAGTCCTCGCAGTCATTCGCTCGGTTGAGAATAATGACATCAAATCTGCCCAAGAAGCCGCTGCCGCCATCTCTGGCGCCGGAGGCACACTACTGCAAACGGGCCTTGAAAATATCGATGAAAAACGCGGCAACCTCGAAGAAATTCTATACGAAAAGATCCTTGCCGTCCGTCCCAAACTGGAACGCTTTCTCCCCTTTATGGCTCTGACCGCTGCCGCCGCACCCCTCCTTGGATTGCTCGGTACCGTTACCGGTATGATTAAGACTTTCAACCTCATCACTATCTTCGGCACCGGTGATGCCAAAAGCCTCTCCTCTGGTATTTCCGAGGCACTCGTAACTACCGAACTCGGCCTCATCGTCGCAATTCCGTCGCTCATTCTGCACGGTCTGCTTGCCCGCATGGCACGCCAAAAAATTGGTGACTTGGAGCAAGCCGCGGTTGGTTTCATCAACGGCGTGATTGGTTCCCGCTCCAATGACTAAGGATAAGTACACGTTTTTCTTCTACTGGATCCCATAAGTTTCATGTTCGAAATCTTCATTAAGTGCCTTGATATCTTGAAAAGCGGCGGTTGGGTCATGGTGCCACTCTTCCTGCTCGCGCTTCTCATTTACACGAACGGCATTCAACTCCTTCTCTTCCTCGGTAAAGACAGTATTGAGCTTGGAAGTGAAGCAGATTGGGGTAATTGGGTTTCCAAACCGGAAAAGGCCACGGGCCGCGTTGGCGAAATCATTCGCTACACTCAGGATAATGTTTACGCCGCAAAACACATCCGCAACCGCTTTGAGGAAATTCGCCAATCGATGCTCCATAACATCGAACGGCGTCTCGTTTTCCTCACCACGCTTGTTGCTGCTGCTCCGCTGATGGGACTACTCGGAACCGTCATTGGTATGCTCGGGACCTTTGCCGCCATCTCCAGCGGAGGTGGTTCCGAAACCGCCGCCAAAGTCGCCGAAGGGATTTCCGAAGCCCTTATCACAACCCAAACGGGACTCTTTATCGCCCTTCCAGGACTTTTCCTTTCTCTCATCATTCGTCGCCGCAAGCACGCTATTGAAGCCGCCCTTGCCCGTATCGAATCCATCAGCCTTACCCAGCTAAAGCTCGATTAAATCCACCCCTGTCTTTCTAAAGCCAACCTTCAAACTTCATTCTCATGCGCCGCAACCTTGCCTCTGACGAAAGCGATAATGTCGAGATCAACCTCTCGCCCATGATCGACATGGTCTTCATCCTTCTCATCTTCCTCATCGTGACTACTGTCTTCGTAGAAGAAACCGGCGTTGAAGTGAACAAGCCCGAGGCCGCCGCTGCCATTCAACTTGAGAAAAACAGCATTCTCATCGCGGTAACCAAAGACAACAAAGTCATCTACGGCGGCCGCGACATCGGTATCGGCGGCGTTTCCCCTATCGTGAAACGCCTCACCCTAAACGAAGACCTACCCGTTATCATTCAAGCCGATGAAGGCGCCAATCATGGTATTTTTGCCCGCGTTTACGGTGAAGCCAAACTAGCCGGGGCGAAATCCATCAATTTCTCCACCAAACGCTAGGTCCTCTAAGGCACTACGATCCATATGGCTAAAATTTACCAACCACCTGAAGGCAAGGACACTCTCAAAAAGAGTGCCCAGTTTGGTATTGGCATTAGCGTACTCCTCTTTCTCGCAATCCCTATAACGCAGCTCTTCATGTCTTACGACAAACCTCCTGAAGCGATTGACGGGCTTGAAATGGCACCGCCGCCTCCGCCCCCACCGCCGGAAGACGAGAAGCCACCTCCGCCGCCGGAAGAAGAGGAACCACCCCCTGAATTCGACAACCCGCCGCCGCCCATTACCCTCGAACAACTCGACATGGCGCTAGAACCGGGAACCGGCGCTTCCCTAGCTGGTGACTTCGCTCTCCCAACCTTTGACATTAATGCCAAGGACCTTGGCGGCCTGGATATCTTCGATATCAGTGACCTTGAGAATAAACCCATGCCTCGCCGTCAAGGCTCCCCCCGCTACCCTCCCGCCGCACGACGCCAAGGCCTTCAAGGACGCGTAACTGCTGAATTCATCATCGACGAACGCGGGGATGTTATGCGGGTAACCATTACCCGGTCCAGCGATCCTGTTTTTGAGAAACCCACTATCGACGCAATCCGTGGATGGAAGTTTACCCCCGGTGAAAAAGACGGGCGCAAAGTTAAGACCCGCACGCGCGTAACCATCCCTTACACCATCAGTTAAATCCAATTTGATATAATCCCACACAAGCATGAAAACGATTCACCGACTTCTCCTTGCAATACTTGGCCTGAGCTTAATTGCCGGAAACCTGAACGCCCAGCGCCGCGCCGCGAATCCCGGCGCTGAACTTTGGAAGGATGAAGCCTTCGTTAAATCCTTTGTCGGTAGCTATGCCTTTCTCATTGGCTACGAACCCAAGATCTCCGACGCGGAAAAAGAAGTCCTCCGCGCCCTGATAGACAGGATCAAGGCTAATCCTCAGGCTGCCATTGCCCAACTCCAACCACAGGTAAAACCAGGTAGCAGCGCCGCTTTTGATTTCATTCTCGCCAATCTCTACTTTCAGGAAGGTAAACTGAAACAAGCCGAAAAATCGTACCAGACCGCCATTAAGAAATATCCCAATTTCCGCCGGGCCTACAAAAACCTTGGCCTTGTCCAAGTTCAGTCCGGCAATTTCAAGGACGCCATTCCTACCATTTCCAAAGCCCTTGAACTTGGTGAAGTAGACGGACGCGCCTACGGCCTCCTTGCCTACGGTTACCTCACCGAAGGCATGTACTATCCTGCCGAAGCTGCCTACCGACAAGCCATCCTCATTCAACCCAATCAAAAAGACTGGAAAATCGGCCTTGCCCGTTGCCTCCTGGAAACTGAACGCTATAACGAAGCGGTCAGTCTCTTCGATACGCTACTAAAGGACGAACCCGACAACAGCGACTTCTGGCTCCTTCAGGGCAACGCTTACATTGGTAATGAACAATCTCTCCGCGCCGCCCAAAACCTCGAAATTGTCCGCCGCATGGGTAAAGCTGAACTCTCCACCCTTACGCTCCTTGGGGATATCTACATGAACAATTCCATTCCGGATCTCGCCCTCGACGCTTACCTAAGCGCGGTTGAAATGGCTGAGTCAAAAGACACCGACACCCTGCTACGCGCTGCAAATATCCTTACGCGCACCACCAACTTTGAGCAAGCGGCTACTCTCATTAAAGATATTCGCAAATCTGAAAGCACCAACCTGAGTCCTAAACAAGACCTCGAACTACTGAATCAGGAAGCCAAAATTGCCCGCGCCGAAGGTGATGACGATGCCGCCGTTGAAATCCTCAATAAGATTGTCGAACGCGACGCCCTCAACGGCGAAGCTCTTATTGAACTGGCTAATTACTACGCCGACAAAGACATGCTTCCTGAGGCGATCAACCGCTACGAACAAGCCGCCAAGATCGACGCCTTTGAACGTCAAGCACTCATTGCGCACGGACAAACCCTTGTGCGGAAAACTCAATACCGCGATGCCCTGCCGCTCCTCAAGCGAGCCCTTCTGCTCGAGGCCGAACCCAACCTTGAGGATTATACCGCCCGCGTAGAGCGCGCTGCTAAAAGCCAAAGCTAAGTTCTAAGCGAGCGCTAGCCAGCCAGCGAGTCCTTGGCGCAGAGAGCCTGCATTTTTTCTTTAAGTGCGGTGGTAATGGCGGCGAAGTCGGTAGGGTTTGCTGCGATGCAGTTTACGATCGCGCTTCCCACTACAACACCGTCAGCAGACTGAGCCACCGTGCGCACGTGCTCGGCGGTGGAAATCCCAAAACCTACCACCACCGGCAAGTCTGTGTGTGCCTTGATTGCCGTCACCCGCGAAGCAATGCCCTCGGACATGGACGCCTGTTCTCCAGTCACCCCTTCACGTGAAACGTAATAGACAAAAGCAGTCGTTGCATTGCAGATGAGCGGCAGACGTTCGTCCGGAGTGGTCGGCGCTACAATGAAAACCGTTTGTAAACCCTCTGCCTTACATGCTGCGAGGTGCCCCTCCGCTTCCTCAGGAGGCAAGTCCAGCGTCAGAAGCGCATCGACTCCCGCTTCCTTGGCTGCCTTCGCATAGGCTTCACTCCCCTGAGCGAAAACGAGATTGTAATAGGTGTAGAATACAATCGGGACATCACTGAATTCTCGTACCGCACGGACAAGATCCAGCACCCGCCCCGCAGTCATGCCATCCTCCAACGCTCGTTGTGCCGCAAGTTGATTCGTAAGGCCGTCTGCCAGGGGATCGGAAAAAGGCACGCCCAATTCCAAAATATCCGCCCCTGATTCAATAACCGCCCTACAGGCCGCTACTGAAGTTTTAAAATCAGGATCCCCCGCGCAGAGGTAGGCCACAAAGCAAGCCCGCTTTTCCGCACGGGTTTTAACGAAGGCATCGGCAATTCGATTGGACATGACTTTTAAATTGTAGGTTGGGCGTTACTTATCGTCAGTCCTTGAAACAGCAGGAGAACGCCACTCTTGCAAGATAGAAGGTGAAACAAAGAACCTTCGGCAAACAAGCTTTAGCTATTTCTCACCAAGGCCTTTTCAATAAGCGGCAACATTTCGCCGCGCCGGAAGAGCGTCACTTGCCCGGTACTGCCCGAGACGACAATACACAGACAATCCTCCGCTTGCGTGATAGCAGCCGCCGCAGCGTGACGACTCCCCAATCCACCTGGCAGGCTGTGCGCGTAGTTCGGCACATGAATCAACGTACCTGCCGAAGCCAGTACCCCATCCCCACGAATTACAAAAGCGCCATCAATTGATGACAATTCCTTCACGGTCTCATCCATGAAGGGATTTAAAATATTACGCTCCTCGTCTTTGTAGCCGTAAAATGGGTTTAGAATCAACGGCTTGGTGTATTCGAGGATCCGCTCGGAATTACCAAGCACAAAGAGGCAACCTACCGGATGACCTTCCCGACCCTCTACCGCCAACTCCGTGGCGATAGCCAACACCCGCTCAATCACTTCCGGCTTTACCGATGACGGCAACATTTGCGAATTGTGAAAGAGCATCGTATGGAATTCCCGCTCAACATCCACAACTGTAATGCTGTCAAACTGGTTGCTTTGCGGCATTCCACCGACGCAACACAAACGATCCGTGCTCGAAAATATCCCCCGCGTTAGTCCAATAAGAACCGCACTGCGCAACTGCGAAAACCGGTGGTTACTGAAGGCACGCAGTGGAAGCACCGCGTCAATATCTTCCCGCTCGCCCACTACCTCCGAGGTGCCCTGCGCAATAAGAACTGTTTTGAAACCTTTAAAAGTGTCATCAATTTCCACCCGTCCCCCAAAGGTGTCACCAAATACCAACACCGAGGCACACTTTGCCCCCCGCGCAATCTTTGCTGCCTCCCTTAGGATCAACTTGTTGAAACGGTTATGTTGTCGGGGCAACTGCTTACCTTCTCCACTGAAAACCGACTTCAAGGCCGTCCTGAAACCTTCCAGATCTTTTGACCCACTGAGTTGATCCATCAGCGCCTTATCCTGAAAGACCCGCGCCAAAGACGCCAAGCTATATAAATAATTACGTGCCGTGTCGGATGCCAGCAAGAGGAAGACGTAGCGGATCTCACCGTATTCTTTTTGCCCTTCGTATTCAAGCCCCGCGGGGCAACGCCCTACTGCCAGCAGGTAACTTCGCTTCATTGAGACCCGCGCATGAGGCAAGGAAATACCACCGCCAAGATAGGTCGTCATTTGTCGTTCCCCCTCCAGCAGTTTCTTTAAAAGCGAGGTCCTCTTAATCTTACCCTCATTTGAGAAATCACACACCTCCAGCAATTCCGCCAAGGCAGTCTTAAAATCAGTACTCTTTAAATCGATGACACGACTACGGGCAATGTATCGGTCAATGCGCATGGGGAATAACGTGTCTTTGAGGGCAATAAATTAAACGTTCGTAAATATGAACGCAGGGGAGAAGAAAGGTTCCGGGCTTCCTCAGGCGAAGCACAGATATAAAATCAGAAGATTGGATACAAATTACTTTTCCCACTCAATCGCACCCTTCCGCAACTCATATACCAGCCCCAGCACCAATACAAAAAGGAAGAAGAAAACCGGCAACAGAATCGGCAACTGTACCGCCATGAATTCCCGAAACACCATCACCCATGGAATCAAGAAAACCACTTCGATATCAAATAAAATAAACAACATCGCGGTCACGTAGAACTTCACTGCAAAACGTGCACTTCCGGAACCCTCCGCCAGCATACCGCATTCATACGGAGAATTCTTAATTTTTGATCCAACCGAACGTTGCCCAAAGATATGCGAGGCCACCAAAATCACAACCGCGATCCCTATAACAAGAACCAGCTGCACTAAAATTGGGTAGTAATCTGCTAATTGCATACTCTAGTAAAGAATCGCTTTTGCCCTTTATTCAAGGCGTTTCTCCAAATGCAGCATATTTATTCTCCCAAGCCTACCCTGCGAAGCTCAATTGCCTCTCGTTCAAAAACACCTAATCCCAAACTCGCCGCAAAGGGCAATTGCTGAGGTATTGGTAAAATTTCCGGACATCCCGCCAGACGCCTACGCTCATTAATGGCATCATACAGCAAACGATCCAGCGCCACCGGATCCGAACTCATACGCAGTACCGGCTCCCGGTGAGTATAAAGCGAATTGAAAAAAGGCCCTCCGATAAATTGATACAAATCCATTGGCATAATGTGAAGCAAAGCCTTTTCCACCAATTCAGGAATCGCAGCAATTTCCGCCACCGCCGCCGAAGACGTTGCCTGATTGACCAAAAAACGGCGGCTGTTACTCACATTCCATAAAGTCATATTTGCAAGCGCACCGTCAACGCCAAGGGCTGGATCATCGCAGCCCACCGGTAAATTAATCCAAAAATCTACCTCAAACAATAAGGGCCGGGGCAAAAAACTCTTCCGCTGCACACCTTCAGCCATCACCTCTCCCTGAATGTTCCCATCTATACCCCGCATTGCCGGAGGTAATGGGCTGTCATAAAACCAATCCGGATCATAGAAATTACCCCCATTCAAAGCCAATACCGGACAGCCCTCAAAAACAAGCTCCCGCTCTGCCAGAGAGGGTAAAATCCCCGCCTGACGCAAACCGTAGCTATCCGAATCAACGATTAAAATATTTTTTCGCACAAAGCCACGCTCCTCCAGCGCTCCGATCAAAGCCCGCAATAATGAACGGGGTGTTGAGAGCCCCGCTCCGCTTCGCGTGTTCACTTTCAGTGCCACCTTACCCAACAAGCCCGGCTCCAACGCCTTTGCCGTCTGGTCCTCGTAGACCCGCAATAAGGATTCCACCGCCATAACATAATCGGTTCCCTCCGTTGTCGCCGATTCATACACAAGCCCCATTGCCGAGACCCGGAACGTCCCAGAAAGAATTCCCGCCAAACAGAACAACATCAGCCAAAGACCCCTCCGAAGGCACCTATCACCTTGACTCTTCCACTCGCCAGACAAGTGTTCTTTAAGAAATACTTTCCTCATACCCATCGCATATAATAAATTCGAGGTGCAGACCATGAAAAACATAAAATCCCATCGCATCCAGAACCCGCTCCTAGCCCTACTTTTAAGCGCCCTCATCGCCTTCAGCGCCTGCACTGATTCCGAAACCGCCCGCCGCAAGCAGCTTGAAACGGCAATCACCCTCCAAGCCAGTGGACAAAACGAGGAAGCGGTTGCCATCCTGCAAACCCTCCTTGAATCCAACCCCGAAGATCCCGACCTACTCCAACAAATCGGCGAAATTCATCAAGGTGCCAACGACCTCACCCTGGCGGCTTTCTATCTTGAACAGGCCTCCCTTGCCGACCCTCAAAACTACGACCGACGCTTCCAAGCCTACCTCGCACTCAAGGCCGCAGGCGAAGATACCCTGCCTACCCTTCGCATCCTCGCCACTCAGGCACCTGAAGTTATGACCTCCGAAATCTGGCTTGAACTCGGCGCCCAACTCGCCCTTGCCAAAGAAACCCAACCTGCTCTGGACGCCTACCTCAAAGGCATCCCCAAAGATCCCGCCGCCATCACCGCACAAACCGCCTCTGCTATTGGCACCCTCTTTCTCGAACTGGATAACCAAGCCCTTGCGGAGCGCTGGTTTAAGCTTGCCGCCCAAGACTCCGGCCCCGAAGGACTTACCGCGCTCATCGGACTTCTGGAAATAAAACTTGCGGCCGCTGAATGGCCTGCCGCTGAAGCCCTTATCGAACAACTCGACCAACGCTTCCCCGGTGCCGTTGATGCCAGCGACTGGGCCACTGCCCGCTCTGAACTCACTACCTGGCGTCAGGCCCAAAAGGAACTGTCCGATACCTTAAATCAAAAAACCCAAGAAGGCACCCAGAGCGCAAGCACCCAGACTCCATCCACTGCATCCAACGCACCCACTTCCGGCAAGAGCATCGCCGCCGCAGAATTTGACGCCATGGAGGCACTCGCCGACAAACCCGCCATCGAGGCAACAGAAACCATAGTAAGCGAGGTACAATACAATCCCAGCATCACCATTCAGCCCGCCGATCCCAACCTTAACAATGACTCTGCAAGTCCTGCTCTCGAAACTGACCCTGTAACGGAATCAACTACAGAAGCTGCCGCCGACCCAGTTCTTGAAAATATCACCGCGCGCGAATCCAGCCCTCCCAGCCTTGAGGAACTCCTCGCCGACGCCGAAAACGCCACCCTTCAGCGCGATTTTAAGGGCGCGGTTCGCCTCTATTGGCAAGCCCTCGGTCAGGATAACACCAACCCCCAAACCTGGAGCCAACTCTCCAAGGCCTACACCCTCAGCGGCGAAACACGTAATGCCGAAACCACTGCCCTTGAAGCAGTTCGACTCGCCCCCACCGAAGTTGAGTTCACCCTCGATTACCTTAGGATTGCCCAACGCAGCAAAAGTCCTCGTCAATTCCTCGCGGAACTCGAAATTGCCTTTGACCGCTTCCCGCGCAATCCGGAGATCACCCTCTCTCTTGCCCGTGCCCTTCAAAGAATAAGCAACGACCGCCCAGCTGCCTCGGCCCTGTACCAACAATTCATCGACCGCTTCCCCCGCCACCCCCTGCGCCCCGAAGCCGAAGCTGCGCTCGTTACCCTCTCCCAGTCAGCGCCCTAGTGCCCTAAACCCGCTTTCATTCTCAAGCACGTGCCGCGAGTCGCCCAACGCTCCATCGACGCCCTCAAACACCAAGTCAACTTGGTTGATGTGGTCTCTCCCTATGTGCAACTCAAGCGCGCTGGACGCTCCTGGAAAGGACTCAGCCCCTTTACTCAGGAAAAAACCCCCTCCTTTTACGTCCACCCCGACCGCGGCTTCTTTAAATGCTTCAGTACCGATGAAGGCGGCGACCTCTTCAGCTTCATCATGAAGATGGAGAACCTCGAATTTATCGAGTCCGTCGAATTCATCGCCCGCAAATTCAACATCAACCTCGAATACGAGGCCGGAGGCCCTTCTAAAAGTGACCTTTCCCTCCGTAAACAAATCTTCGCCGTCAACGAACTCGCCGCCAATTGGTTTCACCACCAGTTCATGAAAAGTGAAGAGGCCAAACCTGTTCGCCAATATTGGACCGAGCAACGCGGTTTCGAAACCGCCATAGCCGAAGAACGTAAAATCGGCTACGCCCCCGCTGCCCTAAATGCCCTCGCCCTCCTATGCCAAAAACGCGAAATTACCACTGAGGCCATGCACCAATCCGGTCTCTTCTACGCCTACGATAACGAAAGTGACCACCAGCGTTTTAAATCCCGTTTCCGTGGCCGCCTTATGATCCCTATTAGGGATGTTCAAGGCAGAGTTGTCGCCTTCACCGCCCGCCAACTACCCCAAACACCCGACGATGACCCCGCCCGCGAAGCCAAATACGTCAACTCACCGGAAACACCTATTTTCAACAAAGGCCGTATCCTCTTTGGTATGGACCACGCCCGCACCCACCTCAAAGAAGGTGGCAGCTTTCTGCTCGTAGAAGGACAGCTCGATGCTATCCGTTGTTGGTCCGTCGGACTCAACACCGCTATCGCCCCCCAGGGAACCGCTCTTACCGAAGATCAACTCCACCTCCTGCGCCGCTACGATCCAAAATCTGTGGAATGCCTGCTCGACGGCGACCGTGCCGGGCGTAAAGCCGCCCTGCGCTACGTTCCACTCGCGCTCAAGGCCGACCTCGATTTCCGCTTTCTACTCCTCCCTGAAAAAGCCGACCCCGACGATCTCCTCCGCGAGCACGGCGCTGAAGCCCTCATACCCCTCCGCGAGCAATCCCTTAACGGCATCGAGCTTTGCGTCAGAGAAAGCCTCCCCGACAATCGATCACCCAATCCCCACGAAAAACCCGCCGCCCTACGCCAGGTATTTGAACTTCTCCAACATATTCCCTCACTTGTAGCCCGTGAAGATTACCTTACCCAAGCGGCCCGCTTGCTTCAAGTCGATCCCGCCACCGCCTTACGGGATTTCCAACAGTTCGTACCCCGCCAAGATCCCAATCCCTCAAATACCCCGAATCCCGCCCCATCTAAATCAACTGAAGGACTATTGACACAAGCGACTTGGGAGCTACTTTGGCTTGTTTATCACCATCCAGAACATGCCCGAGCTGTCGCAGAAGCAATTGATTATGAGTGGCTTGAAACCACCTCTACCGCTGGGCGCATCCTCGCACGCATCCTCGCTGAAATCAATGAGGGCCTCCTCGAAAACGACGCCTCTATTGATAGCCTCCTCGAAACCAATGAAGACCAGCAAATCCTCGCTGAAATCAGCCTCCGCGAGCTCGAAGTCGAGTCACCCGCAAACCAAATTTCCGATTGCCTCAAAACACTTTGCCGTAATCACTTGCAAAAGTTGAAGCAGGATTTGGAACAAAAAGTAGCTAATAGTGACCTTTCCGAAAAGAACCGCCTCGAACTCATGCGCGAAGTCCGCACCCTGCGCGACACTTTAAGCAAACCCATTAACTTTAAAATACAGTAATTTCCCATTCAAATCGACCACGCTATGCCTGCCAAGAAAAAGGCACCGGTCAAAAAAGTAGCCAAAAAGAAAGCACCCACTAAAAAAGCTGTTAAAAAAGTAGCTAAAAAGAAGGCACCAGCAAAGAAGGTCGCCAAAAAAGCACCTGCAAAAAAGACTCCTGCAAAAAAGACAGTAAAGAGAGCAGCCAAGACGAAGGTGCCCGTTAAAAAAATCGCCAAAAAAGCAGTTAAAAAAGCTCCTGTTAAAAAGAAGGCCCCTACTAAAAAAACCACTCGAAAGACTGCTACCAAAAAAGATATTGAGGAAATTACCGATGAAGCTTTAGCCAGCGTCGCCACTAAGCGCCGACTCTCACCAAAGGCTCAAGAAAAACTCAACGAACGGATTCGTACGCTCATACGTCTTTCAAAGGAGCAGGGTTTCCTTACCTACAAAGACATCAACAAATCTCTCCCCGAAGGCGTCAACAACCCGGACGAAATCGAGAATGTTATTACCATTCTCCAAAACCTAGAGGTTGAAATTCTTGATGACAGCGAGGTCGAGAGTTTTAAAGCGCGCAAAGAGGAAACCGAAGAAAAGGAAGTCCGTAGTTCCCAAAACGACATCCTCGATGACCCCGTTCGCATGTATCTTAAACAGATGGGGCAAGTTCCGCTTCTGACCCGCGAGGAAGAAGTCGCCATTTCCAAACGTATTGAAAATGCCGAGCAACGCGCCCAAGACGCCCTTTTTTCCACTGCCCTGACTCTAGAGTACCAGAACGATATTGTTCGCAAACTCCTCAATCGCGAAGAACGATTTGATCGCGTTGTGCTTGATAAAAAAATTGAAAGCCGGGAAGCCTATTTCAACAGCCTCCCTAAGCTCCTCGATCAGGCTCACAAAATCGGCGAACGCATCTATGCGGCATGGGACAGCCAAATCGAAGCCGCCAATGCCAAAAAGGAGAGCAACCGTAAACGCGCTGCTACCCGCATGAAAAAATACGAGAAGGAGCTTCGCCTGGTGTTGCGCAAGTATTGCCTGAAGCTGAAGATTTTTGAAGAATTCCTAAATGAACTCACCCCCACTTACCGTGAACTCAAAGACCTTTACGATGACCTTGAGGCCGTAGGAAAAGTCACCACACGACGACGGAAGAAAGTCAATGTCCCCGCCATTGAAAAACGTCTGCAGGCGATCAAGACCGAATTTAAAATTGATTCCCGCGAGCTCCTCGAGCTTATCCGCGAAGTTCGCCTTGGAATGCGCGAGGCTCACAAAGCTAAAACCGAGATGGTTGAAGCCAATCTGCGACTCGTTATTTCGATTGCCAAGAAATATACCAACCGTGGCCTCTCTTTCCTCGACCTCATCCAGGAAGGCAACATGGGTCTTATGAAGGCGGTTGAAAAATTTGAATACCGCCGCGGGTATAAATTCTCTACCTATGCCACTTGGTGGATTCGTCAGGCTATTACCCGCTCCATTGCCGATCAGGCGCGAACTATCCGCATTCCCGTCCATATGATCGAGACCTTAAACAAGGTCATGCAGGTCCAGAAACAACTCCTACAAGAGCTAGGCCACGAACCCACCGCAGAGGAAGTTGCTGAAGAAATGAACCTTCCACTGGAACGCGTTCAATCCATCATGAAGATGGCACAGCAACCCATCTCCCTCCAGAGCCCCGTCGGAGACTCAGACGACACCAACTTCGGTGATTTCATTGAAGACAAAGGCGCGGAAAATCCCTACGATATGACCGCTTACAGTCTTCTGCGTGAGAAAATCACCGACGTGCTCGACAGCCTCACCCCCCGGGAACGCCGCGTTCTCTCCCTCCGTTTTGGATTGGTTGACGGTTACTCCCGCACCCTTGAAGAAGTCGGGAAACAATTTAAAGTTACACGTGAGCGCATCCGCCAAATTGAGGCAAAGGCGCTCCGTAAAATGCGACACCCCACCCGCATTCGCCAACTACACGGTTTCTTCGAGGGTGACATCAATCTCGACAAACCGGGTATGGACAGTATCAAAAGAGATATCGGCAAAGATTAAACTCCCAAGCAAAACATTCAAAAGATGCAAAAATTCATTCTAATATTTTTAGCCGTCTATGGCCTTCTGACACAGACTGCCTGTAACCAATACGGTAAAATCCCTGAAGGCGCCGAAGTTCAACTCGCTACTCCCGCAGGCCCTGCTTACAAAGGCCCCACCGTTGTGCATGCTGACATGATTGAGCGCGTAGCCACCATTCGCTATGGACACGAACTCGGCGAAGGCTTTCTCATCGTAAGAGATCCAAACGGGGAGCAAACATCCCTCCTTAAGAGCCTCCCGCTCTACCCCGGTCGATTGCGCACCGCTGACATCCTCGAGGGGAATCCAAAAATCAATAATCGTGTTGAAGCAGCCACTCAAGAACAGAACGAAGCCTATAAAAAGATTTACCCTGACGCTCAAGTAGAGAACTAATCCCAAACCCAAACTGTCATGACGCTCTCACATCTTGCTTTTCTGCAGAATCTTCGCGCCCCTGAAATTATTCTCATCTTTCTGGTGGTGCTCCTCCTTTTCGGAGCTAAACGGCTACCTGAGCTTTTCCGCTCATTCGGAAAATCCATCCGGGAATTCAAAAAAGCCACTTCTGAAATTGAGGATGATATCCGTACCGCGATGGACGAGGAACCTGCAGTAGAGGCTAAGCCCGCCGCAGGTCAGGTAACCGCGGAAAGCACAGAGACCGAACCGGAAATTGAGGCAGCAGAACCCGCCGCCACTGACGAAGCCCCCGCCGAGACCGAAAATAAAGCCTAAGCAGGCATTTCGCTAAACTGAAGTGCCAGTAAACAGGCCTTTCGTTTAGAACTTTATTTTTTATATTTGTATTATTAACTTTTCTTTTATAGGTTATTTTTGTTTGTTTTAACTTTTCATGAAATGAGAATTATTAACTGCCTAGAGATATCCGCCCCCCCCCCCCCCCCCCCCCCCCCCCCCCCCCCCCCCCCCCCGGCCCCCCTGCCCCCCC
>JAACDB010000042.1 GCA_009937095.1 Verrucomicrobiota bacterium | reverse complement strand
GGTGCCGGCGGCAATGCGTTGGGCTTTGTGATGGATTATGAACGGCTCGATTTCCGCGAGGCGGTTGAGGGGCTGGCGCGGAGCGTGGGCATCGAAATCCCGCAGGAAGATCAGCGGGAAGGCCAGGAGGCGCCCCGAGATCAAAATAAACCGCTCTATGAGGCGCTAGAGCGGGCAAGCAAATTTTACGAAGGGGCGCTTAGACAACACCCAGAAAGACACAAAGTGGTGAACTACCTCAAGGGCCGCGGCCTCACCGGTGAGATCGCGCGGGATTTTCGCGTTGGCTTTGCCCCGGTTGGGTGGGACAACCTATTAAAAGCCAACGGCACCGATGACGACGCACAAGCGTTGTTAATGCGCTCGGGCATGTTGGTGAAAAACGATAAAGGTCGCATTTACGACCGCTTTCGGGAACGGGTGATATTTCCCATTCAGGATCAGCGCGGGCGCGTGATTGCTTTTGGGGGGCGCGTACTGGGAGACGACAAACCCAAATACCTGAACTCGCCCGAAACACCAGTCTTCCAAAAGTCTCGTGAGCTTTACGGGCTCTGGCAGGCTCGCAAACACCCCCGGCGACTCGAGCGCATTGTGGTCGTAGAGGGTTACATGGATGTGATCGCCCTAGCCCAATTCGGCATACCTTATGCCGTCGCTACACTCGGGACATCCACCAGCGAGACCCATCTGGAGCGGCTGTTCCGGATAGTGCCCGAAGTGGTGTTTTGTTTTGATGGCGATGAGGCAGGGCGTAAAGCGGCTTTCAGGGGCCTGGAGGCCACACTGCCCGCCATGCAGGATGGTAGGCAGGCGAAATTTCTGTTTTTACCCGAGGGCGAGGACCCCGACACCGTCGTAAGGGCCAAAGGTAAAGCGTATCTGGAGAACCTGTTCGACCAGGCCGACCCACTGGAAACTTTTCTATTTAACCATGTTGCACAAGGCCTCGATTTGGAGAGCATGGATGGCAGGGCGCGGTTCTCAAAACTTGGGGCACCGCATCTGCATCGTTTGCCCGAAGGTGTTTTTAAGACCCTTATGTATCAGGCACTTGCTGAGAAAACGGGCATCGACGTCGACAGCCTCAAACGCCTGCAACCTCCGCCTGTACCCCGGCACGACACCGAACGCGAGGCAGCAGTTGGGATGCATGGGTTAAATGAGGCACCGCCCCCCATTGATCCAGACGAACCGCCGCCCGAAACAATGATGCCATCCGAAGGCCCACCGGAAGAGGGCCTGTCACCAAGTTCCTTCAATCTTGTGCATCGCTTGTTAGGCATACTGGTTCTCAAACCTGCTCTGGTTGACCATGTGCCCGAGGCACTGTTGAACACCGGCGGGAGTCGGGATGAGACATTGCTTGGTGAGGTCGTTGCCCACATCCGCCAATATCCTGAGGCCACTACAGCCGCATTACTGGGATTCTGGTTCGGCACCCCGGAGGGGGACTTTCTCAACGCCCTTGCGGGGCGCGAGACGGTCGAAGAAGACGAGGGACTCGAAGCCCTGTGCTTGGCATTGATTGGCAAGTTGAGCCGCCACCCCGCGTTGAACGCCGCTCGAAAACAGGTTGAGGCACTGAAAAACAAGCCCTACACCGAACTGACAACCGCAGAAAAACAAACTTTGTTATCGCTGACGCAGGAAATCCGCACGCTCTCGGGTAAGCAATAAGGTTAAAGGCCTAACGCCAGAACACCAAAGATGACTCGCGCGAAATTGCCGTGTCCCTCTTGAACCATCGCCACTGCTCGCGCCTTAAGATGCATAAAGGCGCCCCAAGCAGGTGATTTGCGTTGGAAAATCGCCACTCTAAGGCTAGATGGCGCTGGGCATTTTGCCACCAATCTCGTTGGTGATTAGGGCGCCAAGCCGTTATACTCGCCGGCTCTTTTTTTGCCACACCCACGCAGGCCCCGAATGACCGACCGAGTGCATCAGCAATCCCGACTTAAATCCCTGATCGCACAGGGAAAAGAACAGGGGTACCTGACCTACGCTGAAGTCAACGATCACCTTCCGCAAGACATCTCCGACCCGGATCAGGTTGAAGACATCATTCAGATGATTAATGACATGGGCATTCAGGTGTTTGAACGAGCGCCCGATGCCGATGAGTTGCTCATGACCGAAGGTGATCGCTCTGCGGATGAGATCGCGGCGGCGGAAGCAGCGGCGGCGCTGGCCGCGGTGGAACAGGAAGCTGGGCGCACCACTGACCCTGTACGCATGTACATGCGCGAAATGGGCACCGTGGAGCTGCTAACGCGGGAAGGCGAAATCATCATTGCCAAGCGGATTGAGGAAGGCATCCGCGAGCTGATGGCCGCTTTGGCACACTACCCCAATGTCGTGCGCCAACTGGCTAACGACTATGATCTGGTCGCCAAAGAAGAGCGCAAACTGATCGATATCATGATCGGCTATCTCGACCCCGTTGAGCATGTGCCGTCGGCTTCCGAACTGGCGGCAGCCGCTGAGGCAAAGGGCACCAATGATGACGACGACGATGACGCGCCCGATGTAGGCCCCGATCCGGTAGAAGCCAAAAAGCGTTTTACGGCACTCAAGCGGCAGTGCACCAAGACCGAGAAAGCGATAGCCGCCAAGGGACGAGGCCACAAAGACGCCATTGCGGAAATGAACAAGCTCGGCGAGCTTTTCAAGTTTTTCAAGCTCACTCCGCGGGTGTTCGATCCACTCATTGACGAGCCTAGGATTGCCCTGGCCGCAGTACGCGAGCCCGAGCGGGAAATTCTGCGGATTGTGGTGCGCGATTG
>JAACDB010000006.1 GCA_009937095.1 Verrucomicrobiota bacterium | reverse complement strand
GCTCCGTTCCTGCTTCTATCATCGATTAGGTAATCGCCCTTATTCAGTTGCTTGTTATGACTGAGGATGAGTCGTTTTTTAGCTACCTCGCCCAAGTGCTTTTTCACCCACTCAAGCTTATCTGACCAAGCTGTAGGGTTTCCCCAGGGAGCAGTTGACAAGATGTAGGAATCGAACCGAAATATTAATTCTTCAGGTAACTAAAGCTCCACGCTTCGCACGTTCACCCAATGGTGGAGCCTTCGGGTTGCTTGCGGCATTGCTTCGAGACTATCGCTCGGCCTTGGCTCAGCTTCGCATCGTCAAACCCGCCACCAAGAAGCTTATGTTGTGAAACGTAAGATAACTAGCTACGGCTGTTACCTCAATGTAACAATTTATCGTTACTTGTTACATAGATGTTATACTTAAACCATTTGCTTCTATTTAATTTGCAAGCGGTTGAATTGTGGTTTTGGGCCAAAGTATGAAATTATCCTGTTCAAATATCAGACTTGGTACCCGCATAAGACTTAACACGCTCAAGCTGTGTGCTTCGCTTTGCAAATGTGCTGAAAAAAGCATGCTTCTCTTTTGTTTTGTTGCTTGTGCCCACTGCCTATCGGCGTCAGAAGTGGCTAATGCCAATGGATTTTTGACGGCGTCATCCGAAGTCGAGGCCAGCAGTGAAGCGGATGGTTTGGACCCTGAAGCCAACATCCTGCCAAAAGTTCATGCGACTGCTGACAGCCGAACATCCCCTGATGCCTCAAACACCCCAGAATTAAAACAAGCGGGGCTTGATAACACAGAAGAGAACCCCAGGCCAATCGATGCGGTGGGTGAACCGGGACAAATTAGCGGCATTATTATCGACCAGGAGTCCGGCAAACCACTTCGAGGGGTCGCGGTGCTCGTTGCAGACACGGAAATGGGTACCATCACTGACATTGAGGGGCGCTATGTAATGCCAGACCTCCCATCCGGCGAATACACCCTAACTTTCATCAAGACTGGCTTTATTGAGACGAATGTTACGGGCAATAAGATCATTGCCGGTGAAGAGACTCAGCTCGATTTTGCGATACCTCCCAGACCGATTGAGATGTCCGATGATGTATACGAATTGCAGGATTTTACCGTCACCGCCGAGTACGCGGCCAATCAAAATCTGGCGCTACTAATGCTGCGTCAGCAATCTGTTGCCTCATTAGAGGCGTTGAGCTCTGAGGATTTTGCAAAGTTTGCAGCCTCGGACGCAGCTGAGGCTATAGCCAAAATAAGCGGAGCTTCCTTGAGTGACGGCAAATACGTGGTCATGCGTGGACTGAATGACCGTTACAATACAACATTGGTTAATGGGGTTCGCCTACCGAGTCCTGATCCGGATCGCAAGGCGGTTGCCATGGATATTTTTCCAACCTCGCTTTTTGAAAGTATTGTTGCGCGCAAGACTTACACCGCCGACATGCCGGGCGAATCGTCAGGAGGTTCTATTGAACTACGAACTAAAGGTGCACCCGAAGAACCATTTGTAAAATTTTCCACTAGTTTTGGCCAACAAATGACAAGCGGTCAGACGAATCAGTTTCTCGCAGATCCCGAACAGTTGAGCTATGGTGATTGGCTCAAGGGCAAACAGGACGGTAGAGGCTACGCGCTTGTTCCCGGCACCAAGAATTTTACAAGTAATTATCCAACTCAAGTAGGGGGCGCAGATTTCCCGCGGATGGCACCCAACGTTTCAGTTTTCCCAAAATGGGGAGACCGAAGCTACAGTTTAAGTCTTGGTAATAGTTGGCGCGTGAATGACTGGTTTTCCGTTGGAGCAATTTTTGGGCTCAAGACTGGGGAGAAACAGCGCACCTCATTTAGGGAGGTATTTAAAAAGGAAATAAATGACAGTAAGCTCATAGTAAAAGAGATAGGTCTTAAGGAATACGGAGGCGGTGTGACTGCTTCGGAGGAAGAATATTCATTATCCGCATTAGGCAGCTTGGGTTTCCAAATTGGGGATCACTCCAGTTTGAATTATACTTACTTACTGGCAAAATCGCTCTCTTCAAAGGCAACCATCGCAGACTATAGGAAATTTGGGGAAGTTAGTCTTTTCGAAACATCGACTCCAGACAACGCATACCATGATGCCCGTGATATCGAGTTACTCGTCGAGGATCGACTCTTGGAGGCACACCAGTTTTCCGGTGAGCACTTATTAGAATTTTTACTGCCAAATGAGTGGACTTTTTCCTGGTATCACACGGATGCTCTTATGTCTCAAGAGGAGCCGGACATACGGAATGTCGCTGAATTTTATCCGCTGCAGGAGTCCTTTTCCCGTGATCCCGGGCTGGAACCGCTGAGCCGTTACCAGCGTATGACGGAGCAGGAAAGCAAAATGTCCGGTTTGAGTTTGGCGCAAGAATTTAGCATCAGTGATAAGGCAAGTATTAGCGTCAAATTAGGCTACGCTTCAGAGAGCTCGATAAGAGAGTTTGAACAGTTGGAAATGCTGAACGTGGACGCCAGTTACATTACCGATCCTTACTGGGGCGCAATGCCTTATCCGGAAGCGACCGGGCTAACTAACATCAGCGAACCTGATAGATATCAAACGACTGTTGGAGGCATG
>JAACDB010000041.1 GCA_009937095.1 Verrucomicrobiota bacterium | reverse complement strand
CGCCGTGGTGACTGCTTTAATCTGTGTCGCAACACCGGAGCAGCCACATTTTATTAGCGAGGGTCTTTATTCGCCCAACGCCGCTCCCGTCAAGGAAGTGCTTGCCAGTGAAAATGCTGACCTTGTTGTACTGGAGGGTGGAACCCAACAAGGCTTCCGCAAAGGTATGATTTGCCGTATCGAACGTGATTCCCGCACCGTTGGGGAAGTCATCATCATCGCTTCGCAACACCAACGCGCAGCCGCTCTCATTCTTCAAATCGCTCCCGAGACCACAATACAGGCCGGCGATATTGCACGTATTCAAACAATTCAAAACTCATAACCCTTCATCAAAATGCAGGTTCAAGCTTATACTAAATATGCCCGGATGTCGCCCGTGAAAGTGCGCGATATTACTCGTGCCATCCAAGGCCGTAATGCCGCCGAGGCCGTCGAAATCCTCCGCTTTATCCCGCGCAAGTCTGCCCGCCTCGTTAGCAAGACCCTCAAGTCCGCCATCGCGAACGCAGAAAACAACAACAACCTTTCTTCCGATACCCTCACCATTCAATCAGCCACCGTCGAGCAGGGCCCCGCTTTCAAGCGCTTCCGCCCCGCAGCCCGCGGTTCGGCACACCCCTACAAAAAGGCTACCAGCCATATCCGCATCATCCTAACCGACGACGCTTAACCTAACTTTTATCTAAATCACATGGGACAAAAAACGCATCCAACCGGCTTCCGTCTTGCCGTCAACCGCGACTGGGATTCCCGCTGGTACGCCAGCAAAAAAGAATTCCCCGGTTACTTAAAGGAAGACCACACCATTCGCACCTTCCTCGAGAAGAAACTGCGCTACGCCTCCGTGCCGCGCATCTTCATCGAGCGCGCCTCAGGTCGTATCCGCGTTAAAATTTACACTGCCCGTCCCGGAGTTGTTATTGGTCGCAAAGGCCAGGAACTCGATAAGCTTAAGGCCGAGCTCAATAAAAAAGTCGGCAAAGATATCATGCTTGATATCCAGGAAGTCAAGCGCCCCGATCTTTCCGCACAACTCGTTGCTGAAAATGTCGCTTTGCAGTTGGAACGCCGGATTGCCTTCCGCCGCGCCATGAAGCGTGCCGTTCAAACTACTATGGCAATGGGTGCTGAAGGTATCCGTATTCAATGCAGCGGTCGTCTCGGTGGCGCCGACATTGCCCGCACCGAGCAACAACGCCAGGGTAAGGTCCCCCTCCAAACACTCCGTGCAAAAATTGATTACGGCTTCAGCGAAGCCAGCACCGTTTATGGTATCATCGGTATCAAATGCTGGATCTGCCTCCCTGATGACGATTCCGAATAATTCTATCCATTCTTATTTAGCTTAAACTTTTACACCGCGAACCATGGCACTTCTTCCATCACGCACCAAATACCGCAAGGTCCACAAAGGCCGTATTTATGGCACCGCCCAAAAAGGCAACAGCCTCGCCTTTGGTGAATTCGGTATTCAGTCCCTTTCCCGCGGACGTATGACCTCCCAGCAAATTGAGGCAGCTCGTGTTGCCATGACACGTAGTCTCAAGCGTAAGGGCAAAGTCTGGATCCGCGTCTTCCCGCACAAACCCGTCACCAAAAAACCTGCCGAAACCCGTATGGGTAAAGGTAAGGGTGGGGTCGACCGTTGGGTCGCCGTCATTAAACCAGGCACCATGCTTTTTGAAATTGCCGGTTGTTCCCCAACCGCCGCCCGCGAAGCCCTGCGCCTCGCCGATACCAAGCTGCCTTTCCGCTGCCGCTTTATCTCTCGCGACGAAATCTAAACGCGATACTCACCACCGAACAAACGCTCTATAATGAACACCAAGGATATACGCGAAATGTCAGAAGCTGAAATTGAAAAAAAGCTGCGTGATACCCGTGACGCTCAAGTCAACCTCCGCCTGCGCAAGCAGACCGGCCAAGTTGAGCATCCGCATGAATTTACTAACTTGCGACGTGAAATCGCACGCCTCGAAACCATTCTTCGCGAGAAAAAACTCGCCGCCAGTGAGGCTTAATCTACCAGCACCGTACTAACATGGAAGCAACCGCTACACGCAACTCCCGCAAATCCCTTATCGGCACGGTTACCAGCCGTTCCGGGGACAAGACCATTAAGGTCACCTATTTCTACAAGATCCCGCACCCGCTTTACCGCAAGGAGATCAAGCGCAAAACCGTGGTGCACGTTCACGATGAAGCCAACGATTGTGGGCTGGGTGACCGCGTTGAAATCATGGAAACCCGCCCCATCAGCAAACTCAAGCGCTGGCGCGTGACCCGCGTTATTGAACGCGCTCCCAAGCTGGATGATTCCATTGCCGATAACGCAGAAGCTGAAGTAGCCACGAAAGCGGCAGAGCCTGCAAAAGTTGCCGAGGCAACCGAAGTCACTGAAACCACCGAAGCTCCCGAAGCGACGGAATCCTAGGTGCCTATTAAGATCACCCGTCACCTTTATAACATTCAATAGTCTTTAAGCCATGATCCAGATGAACAGCCGCGTTTTTATTGCGGACAACACCGGCGCTAAATCCGCTGAAATGATCCGCCGCCTTGGTCAAAACAAGACCACTGCCTCGGTGGGCGATGTGATTGTCTGCAATGTCAAGGAAGCCTCTACGGATGCTTCGGTCAAAAAGGGCGAAGTCGTTCGTGCGGTAGTCGTACGCACCGTTGCTCCGATTCGTCGCGGTGACGGTAGTTATCTCCGTTTTGATAACAACGCCGTCGTTATTATCAATGCAGACGGCAATCCTAAAGGCACTCGCATCTTCGGTCCCGTAGCCCGTGAGCTGCGTGCCAAGTATATGAAAATCATTTCTCTCGCACCGGAGGTACTCTAGTCATGGCTAAATCAATTAAACGCGAACAGGAAGTTGTCGTTATCTCAGGCGCCCACAAAGGCAAGCGCGGCAAGGTCCTCGAAGTCAAAGCCCCCGAGAAGATCCTCGTGGAAGGCGTCAACCTCATCACCAAGTATGAGCGCAAAACCCAGGAGAACCCCGAAGGAGGATCCGTTCAGCGCGAAGCACCTATTCATTACTCCAACGTCATGCCGGCTGAAAAGTATGACGCCAAATCCAAGTAATTTCTTAGCACATTCATCATTAACCGCCGGGTCGGAAATTCGGCAGTCCTAAAATGCAACCAACACTTCTACAAAAACAGTATACTGAAAAAGCAGTTCCCGAATTGATGAAAAAATTCGGTTTCGATAATCCCCATGTTGTCCCTTCGATCAGCAAGGTCGTTATCAACTCCGGATTCAGCGCGACTTCTGACAAAAATCACGTGGCTTACGTGAATGAAGAGATCACCAAGATCGCCGGTCAGCGCCCGATCATCACCAAGGCCAAGCTCAGTATTTCAAACTTCAAGCTGCGCGAAGGTCAGCCCATCGGTTGTAAGGTCACTTTGCGTGGGCGCGCTATGTATGATTTCCTCGCCCGCCTAATCCTTATCTCTTTGCCCTGTATCCGTGACTTCCGCGGTGTTCCCGCCAAACTTGACGGCCAGGGTAACTACACCCTCGGTATTTCCGACCACACCATCTTCCCCGAGGTCAGTGCTGACGGTACAAACGCAACGATCGGAATGGATATTTGCATTAATACCACCGCACTCAATGACGAGCACGGTCGCGAGCTCCTGAGTTGCCTGGGAATGCCCTTCCGTAAGTCCTCTTCCGAAATCGCTGCCGAAGCTTCTACCGAGGAGGCTTCCGCTGAAGCTGCTCCCGCCGAGGAAGCGCCTGCTGAAGCAGCAGCAACTGAACCCCCCGAAGCTTAATTCACTTTCCCAAGAAACCATGGCTAAAATATCCGCAATTCACCGCAACAAAAAGCGCGAGCGCCTCATCGCTAAATACGCTGCCAAGCGCAAAGAGCTCAAGGCAATCCTCGCTAACGCTGACACCACCGACGAGGAGTTCTACAAGGCGCAGGCGAAGCTCTGCAAGCTCCCTAAAAACAGTTCGCCCATTCGCGCCCGCAATCGTTGCTCGGTCACTGGTCGCCCCCGTGCTTTCATCCGCAAATTCGGTCTTTCCCGTATTACCTTCCGCGAATTGGCGTCTCAGGGCAAAATCCCCGGTGTCACCAAATCCTCTTGGTAAACCAATCTTTCATTACAATAACCTAATCTGAAAACCCAGCAGTAAAATACTATGGCAGTTCATGATACCATCGGTGATTTCCTCACCATCATCCGTAACGCCAGCGCCGCCCAAAAGGACGTTGCTGTTACGCCTCATTCCAAGATGCGCCTCGCGCTTCTCAAAATCCTTAAGGACGAAGGCTACATTGCCAACTTCCGAGAAGGCCAAAACGAGAAGGGCTTCAAAACCTTGGAAATTAAATTTAAATACGTCGACAGCACACCCGCTATCACCGGTATTGAGCGTCACAGCACGCCGGGTCGTCGCCTCTACTACGGAGCCCGCGAGATACCCCGTGTCCTCGGTGGTCTCGGCGTTGCTATCCTCACAACTTCCAAAGGCGTCATGCGCGCCCGCGATGCCCGTGAAAACGGTATTGGCGGCGAGCTCGTCTGTAAAGTCTGGTAATTTAACCGACCGTCACAATGAGCAGAATTGGTAAACTTCCCGTCCCCATCCTCGACAAGGCTAATGTCAGCGTCGATGGGCAAACCGTGCGCGTCGAGGGCCCCAAGGGCAAACTTGAGCAAACTTTCGATAGCGCCGTTAAAATTGAAATCGTCGACAACGAGGTGCGCCTCAGCCCCGCCGATGACAGCCGTCATGCCAACGCCATGTATGGAACCGCCCGTTCCATTATCAACAACATGGTCACCGGAGTCGTTGAAGGCTTTCAGAAACAAATCGAAATCAAGGGTGTTGGTTTCCGTGCCGCCATGAAAGGCAAGGTACTGGATATCGCCCTCGGCAACTCCCATCCCTGTGAGATTGAGATCCCTGAAGGCATCACCGTCACCATTAAGGAAAATACCAAGCTCACCATCGAAGGAGCCGACAAGCAAATGGTAGGCGAAATCACTGCTTCGATTTACGCTTTCTATCCGGCTGAACCCTACAAGGGTAAAGGTGTCCACATCGTCGGTCAGTATGTCCGCCGTAAGGAGGGTAAGAAGTCCGCATAACCACTCTATTTTAGGAGATTCCCATCCATGAAACTCGAAAAGAAAAAGCACCTCTTGCAGCGCCGCCGCTGGCGCATCCGCAAAAAAATCGTCGGAACCGCCGAGCGCCCGCGCCTCGCCGTGCATTTCTCCAACAAACACATCTATGCCCAGTGCATTGACGATGACAAGGGCCACACCATGGCCTACGTCTCCTCAGTTGCCAAAGAGGGTAGCCTGAAAGCCAACGCCGAAGGCGCAACGGCCCTCGGTCAGCAAATAGCCGAAAAAGCCAAGGCTGCCGGTATTGAGTCCGTGGTCTTCGACCGTTCCGGACGCCGCTATCACGGTTGTGTCAAATCCTTTGCCGAAGCAGCCCGCGAAGGCGGCCTCCAATTCTAACGCCATTGCTATGAGTCATTCGAATCGATCATTTTCTTCCCAAAATCAAACCGAGGAAGCACCCGAATTCACCGAAAAGGTGGTGCACATTAATCGTTGCGCCAAAGTCGTGAAGGGCGGTCGCCGTTTCAGTTTCTCCGCCCTCGTTGTGGTGGGTAACCAAAAAGGCGAAGTTGGCGTGGGCTACGGCAAAGCCAAGGAAGTCCCCGAGTGCATCCGCAAGGGTACCGAACAAGCCAAGAAAAACCTTGTTAAAATTAACCTTCGTGGTGAAACCATCCCACATGCCGTACGCGGTAAATCGGATGGTGGCGAAGTATTGCTGCGCCCGGCAACCGATGGTACCGGTGTTATTGCTGGTGGCGGTGTTCGTGCCGTCCTTGAAGCTGTTGGCATCAACAACGTCCTTTCCAAGTCTCTCGGTTCCAATAACCACCTCGCTATGGTTAACGCTACCATGGACGCGCTCCTGCAACTCCGTTCTAAAGAAGAAATCAATTCCCTTCGCTTCGCCAAGCCTGAGGCTGCTGAAATCGAAGCTTAAGCCATTTAAGAACCATGAATCTCGATAAAATCCCATCCATCAAAGGTGCTACGCATCCCACCAAGCGTCTCGGGCGCGGGGAGGGCAGTGGCCACGGTAAAACCTCCGGTAAAGGCCACAAAGGTCAAAAGGCCCGTTCTGGCGGCGGTATTCGGATTGGTTTTGAGGGCGGCCAAATGCCGCTCTACCGCAAGCTCCCTCGCCGTGGTTTTAACAACTTCAATTTCCGTAAGAGTTTCCAAACCGTCAATGTCGACGAACTTGAAAAGGTTGAAGGCGATATCGTTAACCGCGAGTCCCTCCTGAAAGCCGGCCTGATTCGTGACAACCAAGAGGGTATCAAACTCCTAGGAGACGGCGAAATTTCCAAGGCGTTCACAGTCCATGTGGATCGCGCCTCCGGTACTGCCACCCAGAAGATCGAGGCTGCCGGCGGCACACTCGTCCTCAGTAACGCCAGCGAAGCACCAGCCGAAACCGAGACTCAGGTCGAGGCCGAAACTGAAGCCGCGCCCGCGCCCGAGGCCGAAACTGCTCCCGAAACCAATGCCGACGACGCTTCTGACGAAGCATAACCGCAACGCCCGCCACCGGCGGGCTTAAAGATTCCGATCCATGCTCTCCGCATTCACCAACTCTCTCAAGATCCCGGAACTTCGCCAAAAGATATTCTTCACCTTGGCGCTACTTTTCATTGCCCGGGTTGGCGCAAATATTCCTCTGCCGGGCATGAATCCCGGACCGATTCAGGAATATATGAGTAACGAGGCCGGAGCGGGCGGTGGATTACTCGGTCTCTACAATATGTTTACCGGTGGTGCCTTGCTCAACGGAGCATTGTTCGCGCTTGGCATTATGCCTTACATCAGCGCCTCCATTATCATGCAGTTGATGGGCGCGGTTTTTCCCGGCCTGGCACGGCTGCAACAAGAGGGCGACGTTGGTCGTCAAAAGATCAATCAGTACACCCGTTACCTCACCATCGCGATTTGCCTTGTACAGGGCCTCATGTTGCTGGTGGCGCTCAGTACCAATCCCGCCAGCCTGATTCCCGGCTTTAACCCTGCGGTCTATGGCGAGGTCGTCTTGATGGGTAAGACCCAATTCCTCATTACCGGCACGATCTTCCTCACCGCTGGTTCCATGATCATGGTTTGGCTCGGGGAACAGATAACCCAAAAGGGTATCGGTAACGGCATTTCCCTGCTCATTACCGTCAGTATTATTTCCGGACTACCCGGTGCTGTCATCGCCACCTATCAACTCTTTACCGCGCCCGTCGGTTCGGAATCACAGTTGGGGCTGCCTCAGGGTGTCCTTATGTTGGCTCTCCTTTTCATTGTGACTGCTGGCCTTGTTGCCATCACTCAAGCCCAGCGCAAAATCCCCGTGCAATACGCCAAGCGCGTAGTTGGGCGTAAAGTTTACGGCGGGCAAAGCTCTTTCCTTCCGCTCAAGGTCAATTATGCCGGCGTTATGCCCGTCATTTTTGCCAGTGCCATTCTCATGTTCCCCACCCAAATCCTGTACTTCCTCGGTAAGAATACGGGCATGAATTTCTTTAATGAATTTGCCGACACCCTCGGTCGCGGGCAGTTCGCCTATTATTTGGTTTTTGGTCTGTTGATCTTCATCTTCAGTTATTTCTGGGTTTCGCTCATGTTCAAACCCGTTCAAATCGCGGACGACCTTAAGAAAAACGGTGGTTACGTACCCGGTGTACGCCCCGGAGAACCCACGGCCCAATTCCTTGATTTCATTATGACGCGCCTCACCCTTGCCGGGGCGCTCGCTTTGACCCTGATCGCACTGTTTCCGGATATCCTCTTGGTGGGCTATAAAATCCCCAATAACATCGCGATCTTCTTCGGTGGCACTGGAATGCTCATTACCGTCGGGGTGCTCCTCGATACCATGCGGCAAATTGAGACCTTCCTCCTTCAGCGTCACTACGACGGTTTACTTAAAAAGGGTAAAATCCGTGGACGCTCGGCAACCCGAAGCCGCCAACTCGTGGATTCCACTGGTCTGCAGGACTTTTGGACCGCCTGGCGCCCGCTCCTGATTCTGGCGTGTGCACTTTTCATTCTCGGTATCATTTCCTGGTTTATCAATATCGGCTAATGGCCTCCGGGTCATTCCGGACCCACTCAAATTTCCCTTGTTCTTTGAATTCGATTCAATCGCTTGAAAAACGGTGAAACCCGTTCGTACAGTTGAAGCTATCCAAGCTATACGCGAAGCCTGTCAAGTCGCCGCTACGGTGCTTGCCCGTATGGTGGATGCCGTCGAAGTTGGCGTAAATACCTACGACCTCGACCAGCTTGCTCGCAAACTCATCGCCGAACTGGGTGCCGAAAGCGCTTGCTACAACTACCGCTACCAAAACAACGTTTTTCCCGCCTACACCTGCATTTCAGTCAATGAGGAAATCGTTCACGGAATTGGCCGCCTTCAGCGTGCCATTGCTCCGGGTGACTTGGTCTCCCTCGATGTTGTGGTGCGCTACCGTGGTATGATTGGTGATAACGCCACTACCGTGGGTGTCGCCCCTATCGCTACGGAGAACCAAGCTCTCTTGGATGTCACCCGCGAATCCCTTGATTACGCCATCGGCTATGCCCGCTCCGGCAACCGCGTCGGAGATATCTCCAATGCGGTCCAACGCTTTGTTAAACCTCATAAATACGGGATCGTCCGCGATTTTGTAGGTCATGGAGTCGGAGCCGGAATGCATGAACCCCCGCAAATACCGAACTTTGGTCCCCGCGGACGTGGCGCCCTCCTAAAACCCGGCATGACCCTCGCTATCGAGCCCATGATTAATCGGGGTGGTGGCGAAATTAAAATGCTCGACGACGGCTGGACCGCCGTTACCCGTGACGGGCTGCCCTCTGCCCATTTTGAGCACACTATCCTCGTCACTGAATCGGATCCTGAACTTTTAACCTTCCTAAAGAATTAACTTTCCAAAACCAAATTAACTGCTATTTTAACGCACTTTTCTCGCTCAATAGCGCTCAATTAACACAACAGTACCATGCCTCGTATACTTGGAGTCGACATTCCAGCCAACAAAAAGCTCGTTTACGCGCTTCGCTACATCTATGGCCTCGGGCCCACACGCGCCAAGACCATAGTGGATGAAGCCGGTTTTGACCCGGACCGCCGTGCCGGTGACCTCAATGAAGAGGAGCTCAACAAGCTTGCCAACCTGGGTTCCGAAAAGAATTACATCGTAGAAGGTGATCTTCGTCGTGAGGTCACTGCCAACCTCAAACGCCTCTCTGCAATCCGCAGCTGGCGTGGAATGCGTCACATGCGCGGACTTCCCGTTCGTGGACAGCGTACCAAAACCAATGCCCGCACTCGCAAGGGAGCCGTCAAACCCATCCGTAAATAAGCTCCTTACCGGCGCATATCCTTTTTAAAATGAGCGAAGAGAACGAACAAAATACCGAAGAAGAGGCCAAGGCCGCAACGCCTGCTACTGAGGCACCCGCCGAAGCTGTCACTGAGGAAGCACCCGCTCCTGAAGCTGTTGCCGAGGCTGCACCGGCTCCCGAAGCTGTCACTGAGGCTGCACCGGCTCCTGAAGCTGCTGCCGAGGAAGCTCCCGCCAAAAAAGCTGCTGCCAAAGAAGCTCCCGATGCCGAGGAGGCTCCTGTTAAAAAAGAAGAAACCGCCGAGGATCTCCTTAAAAGCGACCTTGAAGGCGTTAAAATTCGCCGCGCCAAAGGCAGCAAGAATATCACCGTAGGGGTGGTCAACGTCCTTGCCACCTTTAATAATACCAAAGTGACTTTCGCCGACCCACGTGGCAACGTCATCTCTTGGTCCAGTGCCGGTAAATGTAATTTCCGCGGATCCCGCAAATCCACCGCCTACGCCGCTCAGGTCGTCACTCAAGACGCCGGACGGGTCGCCATGTCTCACGGCATGAAGGAAGTAGTCGTTAAACTCAACGGCCCTGGTATGGGTCGTGACTCTGCGGTTCGTGCGCTTCAATCTATGGGCATGATTGTCACCGGGATCATCGACGTGCCCCCCGTTCCACACAACGGATGTCGTGCCCCCAAACGTCGTCGTGTCTAAGGTGATTCTGCCACCCCGACACTCACACTAATAGTCAGCAGAAAAATACATATAACATCATGTCCCGCTATACAGGACCTACTACCCGTATCAACCGCCGTTTTGGTCGGGCTATTTTTGCCCCCACCAAGGCGTTTGAACGCAAACCACCCCCTCCCGGTCAACACGGACCGCGCCTCCGTCGCAAACTCAGCGACTACGCTATCGGACTCAACGAGAAGCAAAAACTTCGCTTCATGTACGGTATGACCGAAAAACAGTTCCGCCTGACCTTCGAAAAGGCCAAGAACCAACGCGGGGTGACCGGTGAAATTTTCCTTCAGCTCCTCGAGTCCCGACTCGATAGCGTTATCTACCGACTCGGATTCGCAAAATCCCGTTCTGCGGCACGACAATTTGTTGGTCATGGACACATTGTGGTCAACGGCAAGAAAACAGATATTTCTAGTTTCATCGTTAAAGAAGGCGACGAGATTGAAGTTCGTGAGCGCACCTCTTCTCGCCAGCTAGCTACGCGCTGCATGGACGAGAGCCAGGCTCGCACCGTCCCTGAATGGCTCACTTTAAACGCGGACGCCCTCAAGGCGACCGTCAACCGTCTTCCAAATAGCGAAGAAACCGAATCCAGCATCAACGTTCAGCTTATTGTTGAATACTACAGCCGTTAATCTGTCACTGGAGAGCTGCTCTCCTCACCCAGTTCCTCGTTCATTTTTCAAACCAAGAACATTATGCCAAAGCGCCTAGGAAAATTCGAATTACCCAACCGTCTCGTTAAAGTCGAAGACACTGCAAGCGATACTTACGCTACTTTCCATGCCGAGCCCTTTGAGGCCGGTTATGGACACACCATCGGCAATTCCCTTCGCCGTGTACTACTCAGCTCCATTGAAGGAGCCGCTATCTCCGCTATCAATATTGAAGGCGTGCAACATGAATTCCAGAGCATTGATGGAGTACTTGAGGACGTAACTGATATCGTCCTTAACCTCAAAAAGGTGCTCCTTGTCACCGAGAGTCGCGAGCCCGTTAGCATGACGATTGACGTCACCCGTAATGGCCCGGTTACCGCTGCTGACATTCAGGAAATTGCGGGTGTTGAAGTCATCAACCCGGATCAGCTCATTTGCACCCTCGACCGCAAGCAACGCTTTCATGCTGAAATCGAAGTACGCGTCGGTCGCGGTTACTGTGCCGGTGAAGAAAACAAAAAGGAAGATCAGCCCATCGGCGTGATCCCAATCGATTCCCTTTTTGGCCCTGTCAAACTCGTCAAGTATTCCGTGGAAAACACCCGTGTCGGTCAGTCCATGGACTACGATAAGCTTATCCTCGAAGTAACGACCGACGGTCGCATTACACCCGATGATGCCCTCAAGCAAAGCGCCGCTATCTTGAAGCATCACCTCGATGTCTTTGATGAAGTCTCCGACGAGGACATTAACTTCGATACCGACACCACCGAGGTCAGCGAAGAGCACAACCGTCTCCGCAAGCTCCTTAATATGAGTGTTAACGAGATCGAACTTTCCGTTCGTGCCGCAAATTGCCTCAACAATGCCAACATCACCACCGTTGGTGAACTCGCGATGAAATCGGAGCAGGAAATGTTGAAATACCGCAATTTTGGTAAGAAGTCACTCAACGAAATCAAGGACAAGCTCGAGCAACTCGGACTTTCCCTTGGTAAGCAAATCGATGAGCGACTCCTCGATAACGGTCCCGAACAATTCTAATCCACACATTTTAATTCGATGCGCCACAGCAAAAGACGACACGTTCTAGGGGTCACCGGCCCACACCGCTCCGCTATGATGGGTAACCTCTCGGTCGCCCTCATTACACACGGGCGGATTGAAACCCCCCTCGCAAAGGCCAAGGCGCTACGCCCTTTCATTGAAAAGGTGATCACTCTCGCTAAAAAAGCCGAGCAAGCCAACGACGCTGCACGCAAGCTGCATTTCCGTCGCCTCGCTATTGCACGGGTGCGTGACCAGAAAGCCGTCGCCAAGCTTTTTGACGGGCGCGCTGGCGAATTCGCCAATCGTCCCGGCGGTTACACCCGTATCGACAAGATCGGACAACGTATCGGTGACGCCGCTGAGATGGCATTCATTGAATTAATTGACGCCAGCGACGAGGGTTACGACAAGCCTAAGCGCAAGTCCGCTCCCAAAGCCAAGGCAAAAGCCAAAGCCCCTGCCGAGGAAGCAGAAGTCGCTGAGGAAGCTCCAGCAGAAGCGCCTGAAGCAGAAGTTGAAGCTCCAGTAGAGGCAGCCCCTGCCGAAGCAGCGGAAGCCACTGAGGAAGCGGAAGCCCCTGCAGCAGCAGAGCCTGAAGCGGAATCCGAATCCAAAAAGGACGCCTAGGCTAAGACCGGAAGTCGATTTACAACTTTCTTCAAAAGCGCATTTCGATGCGCTTTTTTTATGCGCTATGCGGATGTCCAGGCGTTTGAACGACTCCAAATATTCGCTTTAAAATAAAGAAGAAAATGATAGGATAAAGTCAGGTCGTTTAGTCGTTGGATACTTATTTCTATGAGCTGCATTACTCTTTGCAGTTCTATTAGTGCCTTTTCATTCTATATCTTTTTCCTGTTTAATATGCCGTGGGCTAGGGATTTTAAGCAAGCACCCGATATGGTCATCTATCCCGATTCGCATTGGGATTTCGGATACAGCTTAATCAAGCCCGGCGATGGGCGGGAATCACTGGAGATCAAGCCGACGCCTGAAGCCCGCTCGGAAAATCAAACGACAGAACCCGCCCCAGCTCCCTAGGCTTAATCGTAAGTGACCGCAGTCTAATCAACCAGACGCAGCGCTTTGAGTGCCTCCATATTCAGGCTTGCCTGCCGCGACTTCATCTCCGCTTGCTGCAAATCCTCATCGTAGGAAGGAATCATACGTTTCATGCGTTCGTGTCCCGCCTCTGTGGCGAGTGTCTCTGCAAAGCACTTTTGAATCACTTCCAGTATGATGTTGGTTGAAACAGAAGCACCGGGAGAAGCACCCAGCAGGGCGGAGAGGCTACAGTCCTTATCCGTGACGACTTCAGTCCCGAAGTGAACAATCCCGGCATCACCATCTTCCTTTTTAATGGCCTGCACCCGAATCCCGGCATCGATCAATTTCCAATCTTCGACCTTGGCATCGGGATAAAAGTTACGCAATTCCCCCATGCGGGTTTTCATACTCTGCGTCCCTTGTTGTATGAGGTAGCGCACCAGTGGAATGTTGGACAGACCCACCTTGATCAGGGACGCCATGTTGTCCCAGCGAATGGAACCGGGCAGATCGAACAAGCTGCCTCTTTTATGTAGGAATTTAGTGGTCCATGCAGCGTAAGGCCCAAAGAGGAGGGCTTTCTTGCCCTCGATGATGCGGGTATCGAGGTGGGGAACCGCCATGGTGGGAGCCGCTCCGGGAGACATGCCATAAACCTTGGCGTTGTGTTGTTCCACCAAGTGCGGTTCTTCCGAAATCAGCCATTGGCCCCCAATAGGGAAGCCCCCGATTCCCTTGGCTTCCGGGATGCCGGTCTTTTGTAGGAGGGGCAAGGTTCCACCCCCTCCGCCAATAAAGACAAACTTCGCGCTGTTGCCGAAACTGCGATTGCTGCCTAAATCTTTGATTTTTAGTTCCCAGCGATCGTTTCGCTTTTTCAAATCGGTAACGCGGTGCGAAGAGGCAAAACCACAGCCCTCCTGCTTGCCCAACCAATGCGTGAGCTTCGCCGCCAGCGCTCCAAAATTCACATCCGTTCCGTGGATCATGCGGGTCATGGCAACCGGTTCATCCGCAGGGCGACCTTCCAAAATGAGCGGTGCCCATTCGCGGATGGTTGCACGATCCTCGGTGTATTCCATCGCCTCAAAGAAATGATGTTGGCTCATCTGACGATGACGAGAGCGGAGAAAATCAACCTGCTCCTGTCCGTAAACAAAACTCAAATGCGGCACAGGTTGCACAAAGTCCTCTGCGGAATCGATCATCCCGCTTCGCACCGCATGTCCCCAGAATTGCAACGAGTGCTGGAATTGATGGCAGATCTCAATCGCTTTGCTTACTTCAACTTCCCCGTCGGGGCCGTAGTCGGGGGTATAGCTCAGTTCACACAGTCCCGCGTGTCCCGTACCGGCGTTGTGCCATCCATTCGATGCTTCAAGTGCCAGTTCCTCGGTCAACTCGTAGAGCTGAATACGCAGCGATGGATCCAGTTCCTTGAGTAGGGCACCAAGGGTCGCAGACATGATGCCGCTACCGATGAGAATTACATCCGGATCTTCAATGTGTTGTTCGCTTTTCATGTATCGTGAATGGTTTTGGTTTTAGTTTACGATAGCAGGGAATTTCTTTTTCGCTTCAAGCCAGGCTTCTTGGTCACTCGGTTCGAAGGTTTCTACAATTGAGGAGTTCACCACAATTTCACGGCCCTCTTCGATGCTTTCAATGGCTCCGTCGGCAAGCATTTGGGCAAGTATATTCCCCAAGCCGGTCGCTTCCACGGGACTCGCCTTAACAGTCACCCCGATGGCATTGGCCGCAAATTGATTGAGCAGTTTGTCCTGACAGCCACCGCCCACGATATGCAGACTGCGGGGAGGGGTCTCGGTGTAAGTCATTAGCTTTTCCCAAACCGTTGCATAGCGCAGCGCCAGGCTCTCGTAAATGGTTCGGATGATTTCGCCTTTTGTTTTTGGAATGGCCTGTCCCTTTTCCTCGCAGTAGGCTTGGATTTTCTCAGGCATATCACCGGCCTTGGCAAAACGCGGGTCGTCGGGGTCGATCAGGGAACGGAAGGGCTCGGCCTCTGTCGCGAGGGAGGCCATGCGGTGGTAGGGCAGGTCTTCGCCCTGAGCCTGCCAGTGGCGTTTGCATTCCTGTATCAACCACAGGCCACAAATATTTTTCAGATAGCGGATCGTGCCATTCACGCCGACCTCATTAGTGAAGTTGTCGTTGAAAGAGCGCTCGTTGATTACAGGAGCTTTCAGTTCAAGTCCCATGAGTGACCAGGTTCCGCTGCTCAGGTAGGCAGGCGTCTCGGCCTTGCTTGGCACCGCGGCCACCGCACTACCGGTATCGTGACCCGCCACCGTGATGACTTTCACATCCTGTAGGCCGGTGTGTTCCGCTACATGCGCACTCAGCGCACCCAGCTGGGAACCGGGGTCACTGATGGCCTTGAACAGTTTGCGCGGTAAACCCAGCGACTCGATTAAAGCGTAGTCCCAGTCGCCCAGTTTCGGGTTATAGAGTTGGCTTGTGCTCGCAATGCTTCGCTCCTGCGTTTTATTGCCGGTCAACCAATAGCCGATGATATCAGGCATGAAGAGCATATCCTCTGCTTGTTCCAAGGCGGGGTTTTGGTGTTCCACCTCTGAGTAAAGTTGGAAGAGGGTGTTGAAAAAGATAAACTGAATACCAGTGGCATCGTAGATTTTTTCTTTCGATACTTTCTCGAAGACTTTTTCCATGATGCCGTCTGTGCGGCTGTCACGGTATTGATAGGGAAGGCCGAGCATGCGCCCATCCTTGTCAAAAAGTCCATAGTCCACGCCCCAAGTATCCACTCCAATGCTGACGGCGTCCTTGGCGTAGGTCTCTGCTGCCAGCTTTAAACCCTCCAAAATATTTTGGTACAGCGAGGTGATGTTCCAGTGCCACCCAGTCGGTAACTGCACCGGAGTGTTTTCAAAGCGATTGATCTCATGCAGTTCGATGCGCCGTCCATCAAACTCCCCGGCTAAAACGCGACCGCTTCCGGCCCCCAAATCAACTGCGAGATAAACTTTTTTTTGGCTCATGGTTACGAATCACAATCTTTGGTTAATGGCACCAGGGTAGGGCTACCCGGCAATCGTCAATTTCAGGCCCCGCGCCCGAATCGCGCTTTCTGCCGCAGGATCAAGCCCGCGATCGGTGATGATGCGGTGAATCCGCTCCACCGGCGCAAAGAAATACTCCGACTGCTGATTAATCTTACTTGAATCCACTAAAAGAACCACCTCTTCGGCAAATTGCACGAGGTGTTCTTTGTAGCTTGCCTGTTCCTCAAATCCTTCACTCGCCCCGCGTTCCAAATCAAAGCCGACGCTGGAAATGAAGGCAGTATGTATTCGGTGGCGACGCAGGGTATGGATGCTTTCGCCCCCAATGAAGGTATGCGTCTTTGGATGGTAGCGTCCACCCGTCGAAATCAAGTCTACCGCATCCTTCCGAATCAAAAGCTCCAAAATCGCAAATGCGTTCGTCACCACGCGGTAGGGGAGATCCGGTAATACCGCCGCCAGTGCACAGGCCGTGGTGCTGCTGTCAAAGGTGTAAGTAAGACCGGGTTGAATCAAATTCAGAGCCTCATTGGCTATGGCTTCCTTTGCCTCGGTATTCAGATGACTCCGCTCGCTGAAAGAGCGCAACTTGGATTTCCCGTTCAGGCTGCTCGCTCCGCCATGAATCCGAGTTAATTGTTCGTTTTCCGCTAAAACCTGCAGATCCCGCCGGATGGTCTCGTCCGTTACCTGAAACTCCTCGGCCAAATCCAGTGTTCGAACAATCCCACGCTGATCCAGCATGGAGAGGATTTGTTGTTGTCGTTCCGGCGCGAGCATTATTTGGATTTGGGATAATTTAGGGATATTGTTGAAAATATTGGAATAAAGGCAAGTAAAAGGTTGACTTTTTCCGTAAAAAAGCAAATTATTCCAAATTTATTAAGCATTTTCCAATGTCTAACCCAAAAAGTCCAACATTAGACCGAGCCGCCGTTGAGGCGATGGTGCGTACCAGTTTGCAGCGCCAAGTGGTCCCACAAGTAGCCACAGCCCCAAAGCAAAGCGGCCCCAATCCACTCATTGTCAATTCCAGCGCTCGCCATTGTCATCTCTCCCAGGAGGCGGTTGAGACGCTCTTCGGCAAAGGGCACGAATTGACCCCCATGAAATGGCTTTACCAGGAAGGGCAATACGCCGCCGAGGAATCAGTCACCCTCATCGGTCCGCGCAGTCGCGTTATTTCCAATCTTCGCATTCTCGGCCCCTGTCGCGATTTCAATCAGGTCGAGCTCGCCTATACCGATGCCATCTCCCTCGGCTTTAAGGTTCCCGTTCGCAATTCCGGCACTATCGCGGGCACCCCGGGTTGCATGCTCATGGGCCCCGCCGGCTTCCTCGAAATGGAGGAGGGCGTCATTCGTGCCGCCCCCCATGTTCACATGGCGCCGGAAGATGCCCAACATTACGGAGGGGAAAACAAATCCTTTATGAAGCTCGTGGTCGACGGCGACCTCGGCATGACCTTCGACAATATCTTTGTCCGCGTCGACCCCTCATTTAAACTTGAAGTGCATATCGACACCGACGAGGCCAATGCCTGTGGACTCGACCCGAACGTCCCCTGCAAACTCATTAAGTAAAAGCTTTCTTTCCCAACAAAATCTAAAGCAACCCAAACCAAATATATATTATGAGTGAATCCATTGGATTGATCGAAACGAAGGGCCTTACCGGCTCTATCGAAGCGAGTGACGCCATGGCCAAAGCGGCCTCCGTTGCTCTTGTCAAGCAAGTCGCCATCGGCGGCGGCTTTCTAACTGTTCTCGTCAAAGGCGATGTCGGCAGCGTAAAAGCCGCCGTTGAAGCTGGTGCCGAGGCCGCTAACCGAGTCGGCGAACTCGTTGCCTCCAACGTCATCGCACGTCCCCACGAAGACCTCCTCAAATACTTTTAAGGAGCACCAATAACTTAACTAAGGAGAAAAATATTATGGCTAAACAAGCAATAGGAATGATCGAATGCAAAGGCCTCATCAGCCTTATGGAAGCCGCAGATGCCGCCCTCAAGGCCGCTGACGTGTCCATGACCGGATGGGAGAAAATTGGCTCTGGCCTTGTGACTGGTTTCTTTACCGGTGATGTCGCCGCTGTCAAAGCTGCCATCGAAGCAGGTGCTGAATCCGCCGGACAAATCGGTGAAGTCGTCGCCGTGCAGGTAATCCCGCGCCCCCACGACGACCTCGGTAAACTCGGTTCCTGGATCGGATAAAACCCGTGCCTGCCCGGGTCATCATCCCCGTATGAAAATCCTCGTCGCCAACCTCGGTTCGACCTCTTTCAAATACCGTCTCTTTGAAATGGGAGCATCCTCTGCGGATCTCCTTGCCAAAGGCGGCTACGAACGAGTCACCGAATACGAGCCCTGCATCGAAGAGATGCTGGATTCCCTCATCGGGCACGGACATCTTGCCTCCGGCGAAGCCCTCGACGCGGTCGGTTTTAAGACCGTCCTCGGGAAAGATTTGAGCGGTTGTGTGGAAGCAGACGATTCCGTCCTTGAAGCCCTCGAGGGATTTAAGGAAGTCGCCCCCGCTCACAATCCCGCTTATGCCGAGGGTATTCGTTGTTTCAAGGAACGGCTCCCCGGAGTCAAACGGGTGGCGCTCTTCGAGACCGCCTTTTATCAATGGCTGGAACCCGCCAACTACAGCTACGCCATTCCCGCCGCCTGGCGCGAACTCGGCATTCGCCGTTATGGTTTTCACGGTGCCAGTCATAAATTCATTGCCGAGCGCAGTGCTGAATTGCTCGAACGTGAGGACGTCGCCCAGCGCGCGCGGGGGCTCTACCAAAACGGCCCGGGTACTTTTGACGGCAAAGCGCACCGCGTTATCTCCTGCCACCTTGGCGGCAGCAGTTCCGTAACCGGTATTCGCGACGGCATCGCCGTCGGTAGCAGCATGGGTTTCAGTCCTCAAAGCGGTCTGCCCCAAAATAACCGCGTTGGGGATCTCGATTCCATGGCCATTCCCTACGCCACTAAAATACTCGGCATTTCCGTCGAAGAAGCGGAACGCCAACTCAATAAAGAGAGTGGCCTTCTAGGGCTCTCAAGTGTGAGCAACGATGCCCGCGATGTCAGAGATGCCGCCGCTGATGGCAACGCCGACGCCGTCCTCGCGCAGGCAGTCCTTATTGAAAGTATCCGGCACTGGGTCGGCGCCTTCTTCTTTAAAATGGGCGGGGCAGACGCCATCAGCTTCACCGCCGGTATCGGAGAAAACGACCCGGAGCTTCGATCCGCAGTGTGCGCAGGTCTCGAATCTTTCGGCGTGCGTCTCGATGCCCGCTCCAACAACGCTGCCGTTCACGGCACGGAGGCCATAATCTCTGCCCCCGATTCTAAAATTAAAATCCTCGTCATCCCCGCTAACGAAGAACTCGTTATCGCCCGCGAAGTCTTTCGCTTCGTGGAACATGCTTAGGTGTATCCAATTTCCAAATACATAATCTATTAACCGAATTAATATCCAAACCAACAAATATCATGGCAAAACAAGCAATCGGAATCCTCGAAACTAAAGGCCTCGTCTCGCTCGTGCAAGGCACGGACGCAATGCTCAAGGCTGCTAACGTTCAACTCACCGGCCCTATGAAGGGTGTCGGTAGCGCTCTTGTGAGCGCCACCATCATCGGCGACGTCGCCGCCGTAAACGCCGCTATCGAAGCAGGCTCCGACACCGCCGGTCAATACGGTGAAGTCGTCAGCGCGCACGTTATCGCACGTCCCCACGACGATATCGACTCCATCTTACCTGCCAAGGCAGCTCCCGCAAAACGGGCCGCCAAATAATACCATGTACCTTGGAAAAGTAATCGGCTCGGTCGTCGCGACCAAAAAGGACGAGAGCATGAAGGGGCGCAAACTCCTTATGCTGCGTCCTATGCTCGTGGATCCCGACAAACCCGGGCAGTTCAAACCCGGCAACAACACCATCGTCGCGGTTGATACCCTCGGCGCAGGGGAGGGCGAACTCGTCATGTTTGCTCAGGGTAGTTCCGCACGACAAGCGGACGGCCTCAAATCCCTTCCGGTCGATGCCGCCATCGTCGGTCTCGTCGATTCCGTCGATATCCTCGGTAAAAATACCTATCAGGCAAAAAACAGTTAATCCCCACTTGTCTCTATGAGCCAGATCAACGAAGCCGCCATCCGCAACGTCGTCAGCGAAGTCCTCGCCCAACTCCAGAACGGGCAGGCCACCGTCGCCACTGCGACACCTGCTCCCGCCAAGACCCCTTCCATCACGGCGCGTCCGGGGCGTCACGGGGTCTTTGAAGATGCCGCCTCCGCTGCCGCCGCTGCCCGCACGGGCTACGAACAACTCCGCAAACAGGGCTGGGCCGCCCGCGCGAAGGTCGTTGATATCGTTAAGCAAATGTGCGCCGACAACGCCGACCGTTGGGGGCAAGTTGAATTCGAGGAAACCAAAATCGGGCGCCTTGAGCACAAGATCGCCAAACTCCATGGCATCAGCAACGTCCTGGGTGTTGAATACCTCAATCCTCATGGCATGAGCGGTGACGCTGGTATCACTATGGACGACTCCGCTCCCTGGGGTGTCGTTGGGAGTATCACTCCGGTCACACACTCCGTGCCAACTATGGCGGGTAACATTGTCAATATTGTCGCTGCCGGAAACGCGGTGGTCTTCAATCCCCATCCTAGCGGGGCCGCTTGTGCCGCCCTCGCTACCCATGAATTTAATGAAGCCATCAAGGCCGCCCTGGGCATCGAAAACCTCGTCACCACCGTCGAGCAGCCTTCTCTGGATTCCTTCAACGCCCTTTGCGCCTCCGACGATGTCGACCTGCTCGTAATCACTGGTGGCCCGGGTGTGGTCGATGCCGCCATGAAAACCGGCAAACGCGCCATCTGTGCCGGCCCGGGTAATCCTCCGGTCGTTGTCGATGATTGCCACGCCCTCGATTTCGACAAAGTCGCCAAAGACATCATCCTCGGCGGCGGCTTCGATAACAACCTCCTTTGCATCGGTGAAAAACAAATCATCGCGGTGGGTGATTCCTACAAGAAGACCCTCGACGCCCTCAAACGCCAGGGCGCAGTCCTCCTGACCAAGCAACAGACCGCTGCCATTCAGAAGGAAGTCTTCGATACTAAAGAAGGAGCGGGCGGTTGCTCCCATGCGGTCCTCAACCGCAACTACGTTGGAGCGGACGCCGCCACTCTTGGCGCGATCGCAGGCCTCAAGCTGGATCCCAAGACCGAAATGCTCATTGCGGAAACCGGCCCCGACGACCTCTTCGTTGAAGAAGAACAAATGATGCCCCTCCTGCCCATCATTCACGCAGGTTGTTTCCCCGAGGCCGTCCGCATCGCCAAAGCCTCCGAGCACGGCTACAAACATTCCGCCATGGTGCACACCATGAACGTTTCCAACATGACCCATATGGCGCAGGCCATGGACACGACCCTCTTTGTCAAGAATGGCCCCTGCGTTGCCGGTCTCGGCATGGGCGGCGAGGGCTACATCAGTTTCTCCATCGCCACTACCACCGGCGAAGGCATCACCACCCCGCGCACCTTCACGCGTTACCGTCGCTGCACCCTTGTCGACCAGCTCAACCTTTTCTAACACCATGATTCTCGCCCGCATCGACGGCCACGCTACCGCCAGCGTCGCCCACCCAAGCCTCAAAGGTCAAAAGATTGTCCTTTGCACGCCCATCGATGCCAACGGCGTTCCCACCGGTAGCCCCATCGCCGCCCTCGACCCGCTCAGCAGCGGCAAGCATAGCCGCGTCTTCATTACCACCGACGGCTCATGGAGCCAAAACACCCTGCACGACAAGACCTCGCCCATTCGCAATCAGGTCATCGGCATCATCGACTCACTATGAAACCCGGACGCGTCATCGGAACCGTAACCCTTAGCCAGGCCGCTCCCCAATTCAAGGGCGCACGCTGGCTCCTTGTCATGCCCATGGGCGTAGAGGAACTCACCGATCAACGCCCTTACGGGACCGACCCCAGTCCCGTCGTTTATGACAAACTTGGCGCAGGTGTCGGCGATCCCATCCTTTACGTTGAGGGCGCTGAAGCCACCCAACCCTTTGAAGGTAATATTCCCCTCGATGCCATCAACGTCGCTCTGGTCGACGCATATGAATTTTCCCAACCGGAAGTATAGATCCGGCAACTGACTTTTAAACCATCATGAGCAAACTCTACACCGCAAAAGAACTCGAGCGTATGCTGAAGAACGGCGAATCCCTCGCCACCGTGCCAGCAAACGCCAAACTCACGCCCATGGCGCGTGACATCCTGCGCCAGTACCGCAAAAAAGGGAAGGGCTCCGTCGCCAGCGCACCCACTGCCGCGCCCGCCGCACACGCAGACACCCCGCGCATTCACGAACCCGTCCTCCCTGACGCGGAATACAACTGGTCCCCCGGCGGCGATCCTAAGAACGCCCGCGAATTGGAAAAATTCTTCTATTCCCCCGAGATCCAAGCCCTCAAGGATCGCATCTGTCATATCGGTAAACGCATCTGGAACAAAGGCTACGTTGACGGTAACGGCGGCAACATCACCGTCCGCGTCGGCGATAACCTCGTCCTCTGTACCCCCACCTTGATTTCCAAAGGTTTCATGACCCCCGACGACATTTGCATGGTTGACCTCGACGGCAACCAAGTCGCCGGAACCCGCCCGCGCACCTCCGAGGTCAATACTCACCTCGGTATCATGAAACACGAACCCCAGGCCAAGTCCTGCGTCCATGCGCACCCCGTTTACGCCACCGCCTTCGCGGTCGCAGGCGTGACTCCGCCGTCCTGCCTCATCCCCGAACCCGAAGTCTTCCTCGGTGAAATAGGCTTCGCCTCCTACCAAACTCCCGGAACCCCGGAGAACGCCAAAGAAGTCGGGCAACTCGCCAAAAAACACCAGTCCATCCTCATGCAAAACCACGGGGTCATCTGCTGGGGTAAAGACGTCGAAGACGCTTACTGGAAAATGGAAAACACCGACGCCTTCTGCCAAACCGTTTCCATCACCATGCAAATCGGCGGCCCCAAGCAGTACGGCCCCGACAAACTCAAGGAACTCATCGTCCTGCGCAAAAAACTCGGCATGCCCGATCACCGCCTCGACGACCTCAAGGAATGCGAACTCTGCGACGCCGCGGACTACACCGTCACCGCCACGCCCCAAGCCGCTCCTTGTTCCTGCGAGATGCCCCAAGCTGCAAATGCCGACGTCGATGAAGCTTTGGTTCAGAAAATTACTGACATCATTATGGAAAAAATGAAATAATAAGGTTTTTCGAAAATTAGACCCATCATGAAAAAAGATCCCATTCGAGTCGCCGTAACAGGGGCCGCCGGTAATATCGGCTACGCCCTCCTTTTCCGCATCGCCTCCGGCGCGATGTTCGGCCCCGACCAACCGGTGGCCCTCAATCTCATCGAGATCGAGCCGGGCCTCGCGCCCCTCAAGGGTGTCGCCATGGAATTGGATGACTGCGCTTTTCCGCTCCTCACCGAGATCGTGCAGACCGCCGACCTCAGCGTTGGCTTTAAGGACGTCGATTGGGCGCTACTCGTCGGTTCTGTTCCGCGTAAGCAGGGCATGGAACGCGCGGACCTCCTCGGTATCAACGGCAAAGTCTTTGTCGGGCAGGGCAAAGCTATCAATGATCACGCCAAACCCTCCGTTCGCGTCGTGGTCGTAGGTAACCCCTGCAATACCAATTGCCTCATCGCTATGACCAGCGCGCCCGACATCCCCAACGAGCAATTCTTCGCCATGACCCGCCTCGACGAAAACCGCGCGAAGACCCAACTCGCGCAACAGGCCGGCGTCCCCGTTTCTGAAGTCACCGAACTCTGCGTCTGGGGCAACCACAGCCCTTCCATGTTCCCTGATTTCTATAACGCCAAAATCAGCCGCCAAGCCGCCGATAAAGTCATCGCCGATGAAGCCTGGCTCAAGGAAACCTTTGTTCCCACCGTCGGACAACGCGGCAAGGCCATTATTGACGCCCGCGGTGCCTCCTCGGCTGCTTCCGCTGCCAACGCTGTGGTCGATACCGTCCGCGACCTCGTCACGCCCACTCGTGGTGGATTCGATTCCGTCTGCGTCATCTCCGGTGGCGAATACGACACCCCCGCGGGCATCATCACCTCCCTCCCTATCAAGGTGGATGGAGTGGGGAACTGGCGCGTCGTCGAAGGGCTTCAACTCAACGACTACGCCAAGGCCCAGATCAAAGCCTCCAACGACGAACTCCTCGAAGAACGCACCCTCGCTTTCGGACAGCTCGGACTTGAGGTCTAAGTTTAGTTGAAGGTCAGAGGCTCTTCCGGTTTCTGGAAAGAGCCGGCCTAGCTGGCTCAGTGCAGCAGTCAGGAGTTAGAATTCAAGCAACCACCCCGACCGGACGAGCCGGTCACCCCTCCTTAAAAAGGAGGGGAGCTTGGATTCACCACAAAGGCATAAAGTACACCGAGATTTTTTTCAGTGACCCTTTTCATGCTCCGCGCCCTCCGTGTCTTCGTGGTCATCACATCGCCTGATCCGCGCTATTCGAAGTTCCTCCATCGGTGCATCGGGGTGGACAGGGTCATTTTACTGCCATCTTGACAGCATATAAAAATGATGCATTGATGCCTCAATGCGCACAACAGTTACTTTAGATCCGGATGTGGCGGAGTATGTGCGAGAAGCCTGTCATAAGCGGAAAAAGAGCTTTAAGGCGGTGCTGAATGAGGCGCTGCGGGAGTCGTTGAAGCCAGCGGGGGGCAGGAAGCGGAAGTTGTTGAAGCCGCAGGCGCTGGGACTGGCGGCGGGTGTGGATGCGCGGCGCTTGGCGGAATTGGCGGATGATCTGGAAGCGGAAGGAATGCTGGCGGCCGAGGGACGGCGAAAATACGGGAAGGCACGGAAATGATTCTGCCGGATGTGAATCTCTTGCTCTATACAGTAAACAGCGATTGCCCGGATCATCAGCAGGCGTATCGCTGGTGGGCTTCAGTTTTGGAGGGCGGTCAGCCAGTGGGCTGTGCGGGTGTGTGGTGTTTGCTTTTGTGCGCTTATCAACGAACCGGCGGGTTTTTGGACAACCCTTAAAAGTCAGTGATGCGTTTTCCTATCTCAATAATTGGCTGAGTTTTGAAGGGGTACGGCTCATGGAAAATGAGGGGGGTGATCTGGCGGTCACACAGGAATTTCTGGAGGCCGCGGGCACCGGCGGGAATCTGGTGACCGATGCACAGATCGCGGCGGTGGCGCAACGGGTGCGGGGAACCGTCTACAGTGCAGACGCCGATTTTGGTCGCTTCAAGGGCTTGCGCTGGAAAAACCCGCTGAAGCGTTAAAGGGCACTGTCGTTTTCCTCGTTTACAGTCTGGCTTGTATGGGTAATTTTTCGGGCATGGATACTTTACTCATCATTACTATCAGCGGTCCGGACCGTGCGGGTCTTGTCGAACAACTCGCGGAGGAAGTCGCTGCTAATGGCGGCAACTGGGAACACAGCCGGATGACGCATTTGGCAAATCGATTTGTAGGACTTTTGCAAGTGCGGGTGGCAGGGGGCCGTCAACAGGATCTTGAATCGGCGATTCGGGCCATTCCGGATCTCGATGTCCTTATCGCGCATGCAGAGAGTGAAACGGTTGCGTCTGCAAGTGAGCGCGCTTTTGAACTTGAGATAACGGGTAGCGACCACCCTGGAATCGTGCGGGATGTTTTTCGCGCGCTGGCGGCAGCGGGGGTCAATGTGGAATCCCTGCGTACCGAAAGTGGTAAAGCCGCCGAGAGCGGGGGTTTGTTGTTTACGGCAAAGGCTCGGTTGAGTGCGCGGGCCGACTGCGACATCGAGGCCTTACAGGCGAGCCTCGAGGCCATCGCGCAGGATATTCTCGTGGATTGTGTCTTGAAATAAAGACGGGGAGGCGAGCCCTTGCTCAAGTATGCTTGCATGCAGGCTTGTTGGGTTTTATGTTTTAAGCGTGATGCATTTGAAGAGAACGTGTCGGGTTTTATGTTTGTTGTTTCTATGGGTGACCTTGTGTGCTGAGGGAAGTGAGTTTAGGAAATTCACGAGTGCAGAGGGTTTGGTTATTCGGGCGGAATTGCTGGCGGCCTCGGGTTCAGCAGTGAGCCT
>JAACDB010000040.1 GCA_009937095.1 Verrucomicrobiota bacterium | reverse complement strand
GTGGCGTAGTAATGGCGCGACCAATGGAATAGTTCAATCAACTCGGCAGTGAGGACGGGGTAATCCTGCACTACTTCGTAGAGCATCTTGAGTTTGCCTGGAGGAATTTCCTGCTCGCTGCCAAGTCGAAGGACGACCCCGAGTTCACTGCGGCGACGAAGGGGAATGCGGACAAGGGAACCGATGGCGATTTGTTGGTGCGCTGCGGGTGGCACGGCATAAGCGAGGGATTTGTCGAAACCCGAAAGCGGGACAACCTCGACGATCGCGGGGACGGGGTGTTTCGGTTTCGCTTCACTCATGCGCAATCAAATTAGTCGCAAGAGCGCGGCTCAACCCACCTCTAATTCCTGTAATAATTCCCGAAAGGGTTTGTAGTCCTGTAAGTGTTCGAGGTCGGGGTCGTTGCGCATCCAGTGATAGTCTTTATAGCCCAAGCTTACGGCACTACGAATGGCGCGCATGGCATCGCTCTTGCGTCCTTTCAAAGCAAGGCTACAGCCCAAATTGTAGTGGGCGGTGGCGTCATTGGGATTGAGGCGTACGAGTTTGCGATCCATCTTAAGACCTTCATCCACTTGTCCGGATTCGGTGTAAAGTTGCGCGAGAATAGCGGCTACCTTGAGGTCGCGGGGCATTCGTTTGTGGAGACCTGCGAAGAAGCCAAGCTCGAAGGCGTATTTTGATGATTCCATGGCAGGTGCAGCGAGTTAGGACTGGGACGCGGGCTTATCGCAATTTTCGCAGGTTTTGGAATCATGCCCGCCCTTGCAACGCGCCATCACCTGTAGGCGTTGACTCACGACTTCCATACCCAATTTGTCCGCTACGGTCTTCCCGTACCATTCCATGAAAGGGGCATCGATTTCAAAGATCTTGTCCGTTTCCACGCAAATGACCTGCGCCTTGAAAGTGTTGGCGTTTCGATTCGCCATGTAGAATTTGTAATCCCGACCGACATCCACTTCGCGTATCAGTCCACTCTCGGTCAAAATCGGCAGGGCGCGGTAAACCGTGGCCCGTGATACGGTGTCATCAATCGCACGGGCGGCCTCCAGTAATTCCTCAGCCGTAAAATGATCTTCGTGTTTATAGGCCGCATCGAAGATCGCGAGTCGCTGATTCGTGACACGCAGGCCCTTACTGCTCAGGAATTCACGGAAGGTATTGTGGACTTCGTCCGGGTTGACACTTGAATTAACCATAATTGCTTATTGAGACACAATTGAGACCTGATGCCTCAATAGCAAGCCCCCTTCTTGGGTCATGGTTAAAATAAACGAAATTCTGCTTGATTTCAGGCGCGGGAGTGCTTTGCTACAACGCTTTTCCCATGAAAGCGACAATCCGAACACAAGGCCGACAATTCACCGTCTCAGAAGGCGATATTCTCAAGGTTAACGCCTACCCAGAAACCAATGCCGGCGACACCGTCAGCATCGAGGAACTCCTCATGCTGGGCGAAGGCGCTGACACCCGTTTCGGTTCCCCGCTGATTGAGGGCGCGAGCGTCAAGGCCACCATTCTTGAGAACAAGAAGGACAAGAAAATCACCGTTTTTAAAAAGAAGCGTCGCCAGGGCTACAAACGCCGCCGCGGACACCGCCAACATCTTTCCGTCATTAAGATCGAATCCATCAACGGATAAATCACTTTAACCCAGGAGACCCAACACATGTCACATAAAAAAGGACAAGGAACTTCAAAGAACGGACGCGACAGTCATTCACAGCGTCTTGGTGTCAAAAAATTCGGCGGTGAAGCCGTCATTGCGGGCAACATCATTTTACGCCAGCGCGGCACTCGTTACCACCCCGGCCAAAATGTAGGCATGGGTAACGACCACACCCTCTTTGCACTCAAGGACGGTAAAGTCGCCTTCGACAAAGCACACCGCAAGGTCAACGTCGAGGAAGTCGCCGTTTAAACGCCGCACCAAACCTTTATCAATCCCGCGCTCTTAACCGACGCGGGATTTTTTATGCTTGGCTCAACTTACCCAAATGGAGCGTCAGGGCCCGATCGGCGCGTGCGGCGTATTCAGGATTATGCGTCACCAGAACGAGACTCTTTCCCTCTTCTGAGACCAACTCCAGTAAAAGATTCATTACGGCATTTCCGGTGGCCTCATCGAGGTTACCTGTCGGTTCATCTGCCAAAATGAGGGGCGGGTCATTGATGAGCGCCCGCGCGACGGCCACGCGTTGGCGTTCACCCCCGGAAAGCTTGGTTGCATGGTGACGCAGGCGACCGCCCATCCCCACCCGAACCAGAAGGGCTTCGGCACGTTCCTTGTGCGCACGCGTCAGGCGACCCGCGATCCGCGCACCGAGCAAGACATTCTCAAGGGCGTTCAATTCCGGCGCGAGGTAGTAGGCTTGAAAAACAAAACCCATCAAGGCGGCACGCATCCGCGCGAGTGCGGCTCCGGACTTTCCGGCCAGAGCTACGCCGCCCCAAGTCAAGCTGCCTGCATCGGCTTGCTCCAGGCCCGAAAGAATATTCAGGAGGGTGGATTTCCCGCAACCGGACTCCCCACGAATACTAACACTTTCGCCCTTACCTATTAAAAAATCGACCGACTCCAAAACCGAAATCGGTGTCTCCGCTCCGCGAAAGGCCTTCATTAAACCTTTCGCTTCCATTAAAGCGGCGGTATTCATAATAGTGTTACTCACTTCGCAAAGCCTCCGCCGGACGCAAACGCGCCGCTCGAATAGCAGGCACAAGACCGGCTAAAGTTGAAACCACCAGCGCAAAAAGCGTCACCACAATAAAATCACTGGCGAGGTAATGCACTGGGAGTTGATATACATCGTAGATGCCCAGAAAGTTAAGTTCATTACCGCTCAGGCTGGCGTATGCCCCGAGGATTTTAGCGCGGTAATGCAGCGCCACCAAGGCCATCCCGATTCCCAGAATCGTACCCGTCACTCCGATCACCATACCCTGCAGACAAAAACTGGCAGCGACCTCACGCGGCGGAGATCCCATGGCAACCAACAAACCGATTTCCCGGGTCTTTCGCAAAACTGCCATCATCAGGGCAATCGCAATCGAGAAGCACGCCACCAGAATAATAAAGATGATGATAAACGAAATCACCAGTTTCTCCTGCTCGATCACAAAAAGAAAATCCTCATTGGCCTCCTGCCAACTAACCGCCCGCAGGCCCTCTGCCAGCACGCCTGCCTCCAAGGCATCGCTCACGGCCCGGGCATCTGCGCCGGGCTTCAATCGCACCGAAATCCCATGAATACCATCACCCAGCCCGTAGAGTTCCTGCATCACCCGAAGCGTCGTGATGACGGTATTGCCATCCACGGCGGGTGATCCGGTGCGAAATAATCCCAGCACCTTAAATTCCCTCGGCAAAAGAACTTCATCCTCTTTCAAAGCCTGGAGCATCAAGGGCGTAAAGACCTCCACCGTCGAACCCGGCGCTGCCTGTAAACTGAAGGCCAAACCCTCCCCCAGAAAAACACCCCGATCGTCAAAATCATCAAAGGAACCCATAGTAAGGAAGCCTTGCATTGGAATCACCTTTGCTTCGGCTTCAGGATCGATACCCCGCACCGCCGGAAAGAGCGGACGATTCTGGTGCTGCATCATTATGACCCCCTCCGCAAAGGGAGCCACGCCCACTACCATGGGATGCGCCTCCACCGCTGCCTGTTGGCCTTCCCAATCATTAATGATGCCCGTCCCGCGAATTCGGATATCCCCCTGCGTTTGCACAATCCGTGAACGGATATTTTCCCCAAAGCCATTCATCACGCTTTGCACTATGATGAGGACGCACACACCCAAGGTTACCCCCAGAATTGACATCAGAGAGAAAAAGGAAACTTGGCGCCCTGTCGGGAACAATTGCTTCAGGGCATGGTAGAAATACCAAGACATGGCTTTACATTCCATCTACCCCACCCAAAAGGGGAAGCGTAAAATTATGCTGACAACCTTTTTATTTTTAATGAAACTTAACCTAATAGAATGCTATCCTTTTTAAAGCTCAACTTTTTTCCATGATGCATACCATACCTACCCCGCAAAGCTTACCCGCGAGGGACGCCTGGAAGCCGCTCCCCCCCTCGCACTGGAATACCGAGACTGCCGCTCATCTCCTTCGCCGCATTGGATATTCCGCCACCCCCATCAAAGTTAAGCAGGCCCTCGGTAGCCCTATTTCCAAAACCCTCGAAAAGGCATTCGCTCCGGACAAACCCCTCCAAAAAACCCCCGAACTTGCCAAATTCGAAAACGAATTCTTCGAACGCAGCACCCAGGTCAACCGCTTAAAAGACCGCGAAGAACGCCGCAAAGCTCAACGCGATATCCGCCGCGAGAGCGACCACCTCTTCCGCCAATACGCCGTTCAATGGTATCGCTTCGCCCGCGATGAGACCAACAGCCCACAAGAGAAATTCGTTACCTTCCTGCACGATGTCTTCGTCATCGAACAACGAAAAATTCGTGAGCCCTTCCTTCTTTTTAACTACGAACAAACCCTTCGTGAGGGCATCCAGCTCAATTACCCCGACCTCTGCAAACGCGTGAGCCGCGAGCCCTCCATGGTGCGCTACCTCGACCTCAACCAAAGCTCCGCGCGCAAACCCAACGAAAATTTTGCCCGCGAACTCTTCGAGCTCTTCATCCTCGGCGAGGGTAACTACACCGAAGACGATATTAAAGAAGCCGCCCGCGCTTTTACGGGCTACCGTATTAAAAAACGCACTGAATTTGCCTACTACCATAAAATTCACGACCCCAGCCCAAAGACCGTCTTCGGTAAAACCGGCCCCTGGGACGGAGATGCTATCATCGACCTCGCCTTTGAGAAACCCACCGCCCGCACCTACCTCATTCAGGAACTCCTCAAGTTCTACCTCACTGACGGCGACCTCCCACACCCCGACTATATTCGCGCTCTCGGCGATCTCTGGGCCGCCCGCGACTTTAACCTAAAATATCTCATCGAGACCCTCTTTCAAAGCCGCCTCTTCCACCACCCCGCCTATCGCGGCAACCTGGTCAAAAGCCCCATCCAATTCTACCTCGGTCTCTGTCAGGATCTCCAAGTCGATGTTACCCCCTTCGCCGGACGCACCCTGCACTCAATGCGCACCATGGGGCAAAATTTCTACAATCCACCCAACGTTCGCGGCTGGCTCTACGGTCAAAACTGGATCAACTCCACCACCATCAGCGGTCGGAGACAACTCGTTGATTACCTCTTCACCCCGGTGAATGAAAAAAACCTCAACGGCAACGACCGCCGCGCCCTCAAAGCCGCCCGCGAAAAAGACCACGCCAATTTTCAAGTCACTCCCGAGCGCCTTGGCAAACTCACGAAACTAGAACCCAACGCCCTCGCCCACCACCTGACCACCTACTTCATTACCGCCCTCTCCAGCGAAACCTACCGCCCCGCTATCATTCAGCTCATTGAGCAGAACAAAGGCGGGAAAACGTACTGGAACATCCGCAACACCGTCATCGGACTCCTCCAATCCCCTGCCTACAACCTCTGTTAATTCCAAGCCCCGCGCACCATTCAAATGAGCAAAAAACTTCCAGCACCCCTTACCCGCCGTGAATTCATCCGGCAGAGCACTGGTGGTGGCCTTGGCTTCCTCGCCTTCAGCGGCTTCGCACCCGCATTCC
>JAACDB010000039.1 GCA_009937095.1 Verrucomicrobiota bacterium | reverse complement strand
TATCTCACCGGTCCAACTGTTCCTGCGGGTTGACCTAAGCCCAAAAATAGTACGGTTTATCCATTAATGGATCCTAACTACCATAAGCTAGCGTCACTCTTAACCGGTTTTTCAACTGATCTCCAGAAAGGGGAACGGGTCTTGATCGACGCTTATGACATTCCACAGGCCATGACCATCGCGCTTGTGCGTGCGGCGCGTGAACGCGGTGCGGTACCCTACGTGCAAATTCAGGATGCCCGAATCGGACGGGAACTGGTAGAAGGTATTGAGGACGGTCAGTACGAGGCACAGACGGAATGGGAACTTGCCCGTATGCAAAAAATGGATGCCTACATCGCCGTGCGCGGCTCTGATAATATTTTTGAGATGTCCGGCGTAGCTCCGGAAAAACTATCACAGGCAATGCGTGCCATGAAACCGGTACTCGACCATCGCGTGAATAAAACCAAATGGGTTATTCTGCGCTGGCCAACCCCTGCAATGGCACAACAAGCCCTCATGAGCACTCAATCCTTTGAGGATTTTTTCTTTAGGGTATGCACACAGGATTATGCGCGAATGGAGGCGGGTATGAAGGCGCTTGAAGCACGCATGGCTGCTGCCGACCAAGTCGAGCTCAGTGGTCCGGATTGCGACCTGCGTTTTTCAATCAAAGGCATTGGAGCGGTCGCATGCGGAGGACGCCACAACATCCCTGACGGTGAAGTCTTTTCTTGTCCCGTGCGCGATTCCGTAGAGGGAGCCATCACTTTTAACGCACCTACGGTTTATCAGGGTGCTTCTTTTGACCGGATACATTTAAGATTCGAGAAAGGCAAAATCGTACACGCAGAAGGGACAAACAATGAGCACCTAAACGCAATCCTTGATGCCGACGTGGGGGCACGCTATATCGGAGAATTCGCCATCGCCTTCAATCCACACATTCTCGAACCCATGCGCGATATTCTCTTTGATGAAAAAATCGCCGGCTCCTTTCATTTTACCCCGGGGCAAGCCTACGAAGAAGCCGACAACGGCAACCGTTCTCAGGTGCACTGGGATATGGTTCACATTCAACGGCCTGAATACGGCGGCGGCGAGATACGTTTTGACGGCGAACTAATTCGCAAAGATGGTTTGTTTGTCCCCGAGGATTTACAAAAGCTCAATCCAGATTATTTGCTCCAAACGGAATCGTAAGCCATGCCCGAAGACGACCCCATCATCGAGCTGCAACGCAAGCTCACCCATCTTGAACGCCATGTTGAGGAACAAGACGCCGAGCACTATCATCTTGCCAAGAAGGTCGATCAGTTAACTCAACTGACCAAGCAACAGGCAAAAAAGATCAAATCACTGGAAGATTCCGGCGGGTCGATGCCTGCCGACGAGAAGCCTCCGCATTATTAAAGTAACATTTGAACCGTGAAAATTGATACCGCAGAATTTCGCTTTGGCTGCCCGCACTACGACGGTCTTCCTGCCGCGAGCTTACCGGAGTTTGCATTTGTCGGACGTTCCAATGTGGGGAAATCCTCGCTCATCAACATGCTGACCGGACGCAAGGAACTGGCACATACTTCCCGCAAGCCCGGCAAAACACGTTGTATCAATTGCTTTGATATCAATCACCGCTGGCATTTGGTGGATTTGCCGGGCTATGGTTATGCTAAGGTTTCTAAGATGAAACAGATCGATTTCAATCGCGACGTGAGTACCTACCTAACCGAGCGTTCGACTCTGGAACAGGGTTTCCTCTTGGCAGATTCTCAATTGGAGCCGCTCGATCAGGATTTATATTTTGCCCAGTGGTTACAGGAATGCGACTTACCATATTCATTGATTCTCACCAAGACCGACCGCACTACCAACGCCACGGTTTACAATCACAAAGTCAAATTCGAGGCGGCGCTTGCCGAGTGGAAACTTAAGCCGACTGAAATTTTTCATTGTTCCGCTAAGTCAGGTAAAGGGCGCAATGAGATCCTTCAATGGATTGACGGACGCTTGCCACGCAAATCCAAGAAAAAGGGCAAAGGTTCGACGATCAATTTGAATTGGATGAAGTAATATCTCTGAAAGCGACTGGAAACTTAAACATATCCCCGTACCTTAAATATCGTGCAAGATCCCGAAACCAAACCCTCTTCCAGTGATCGTATTTATTCGGTACTGGGTGCCATCTTTCCCAATTGCGGCGATGCCCTTCGGTTGGTCGAGCTCGGGCAGGACCGACCCTTAAAGCTACACGAACGCTTTGTATTAGCCTACAACTCACCGCTCTGCCTCCACTGCAATTGCAAGCGCGAGAAGTTTGATAAGGAACGCGAGAAGTACCGTTCCATCGAGGCTACTCGCAAAGGATAGCGCTAGCTACAACCGAGGCTGGTGCCGCAGTTCAGGCAACAAGCGCAGGTGCCGGTGACCTTGACCTTTCCGCTCCCACATTCCGGGCAGGTGAGGTTGCCTTCGCTTTGGGTGAGGAATTCCAACTGGTCAGGGTCAATTTTCGCGACTTCTTGGGTTGGGATGGTCGAACTGCCGGGATGTTGATCCTCGAAAGCGTCGTCATCCTGCGCCAGCAGTGACATGCGTTCTTTATAGCCGGGAATGAACTCCATGCCGAGGAGGCGGGCCACGTAGTCGATGACGCTTTTGGCAAAAGGGATATGTGGATTTTTTGTCATGCCTTCTGGTTCAAAGCGAACATGGGAGAATTTCTTAACAAAGGTATCGAGCGGAACTCCGTATTGTAGGCAGAGCGAGACGAGCGTACCCACGCAATCCATCAGTCCGTTAATGGTCGAACCGGCTTTTGCCATTTGAATGAAGACCTCTCCCGGCTTGCCGTCATCGAACTTTCCAACGGTTAAATAGCCTTCAGTTCCCCCGATGGAGAATTTATGAGTGAGGGAAGAACGGGTGTCGGGCAATCTGCGACGGTATGGTTCAGTGATTACTTGTACGTCAGGTGCTGCTTTTTTCTCTTGTTTCTGCGTGCGCACCGGAGCGGAGCGCTTGGAGCCGTCGCGGTATATGGCGATCCCTTTGACGCCCATGCGCCATGCTTCGATATAGGTATCGCGGATTTGGCGAGCGGTGGCTTCTTTGGGCATATTGACCGTTTTAGAAATCGCCCCAGACAGGAAGGGTTGCAGGGCCGCCATCATTTGAATGTGCGACTGATAGGGCAAATAGCGTTCACCGAGACCGGAACGGAAGGCAGAATCAAAGACAGCAAGGTGCGCTGCTTCGATTCCCGAATCCACTTTATCCTTGCCGACTTTAACGCTCTCAACGGTGCCGTATTCCTTTACGTGTGCGCATATACGATCGATCGAAGCGGGATCATAGCCTAGGGTTTCCAGGGCAAGCGGAATGGACTTAATAGGCAGAGTCATCACGCCGCCGCCCGCGAGGGTTTTGTAGGCGACCAATCCGATAGCCGGTTCAACTCCGGTGGTATCGCAATCCATGAGAAAACCGATGGTTCCGGTGGGGGCAAGGACGGTGACCTGAGCATTGCGGTAGCCGTGCGCCGCTCCCATGTCGGCAGCTTCATCCCACATCCTGTTGGCAAAGGAGACCAATTCCTTCGGCGCGTTAGCCGGTAGTTTCGCTAGGGCACGGCGGTGTAATTCGATGACCTCACGCATGGAATCCACATTATCCGGGGCAGGGGGCTCGCTGACCCCGTAATGGGCGGCATCGTGATACCCCGCGAAGGCGCCTTTAACCGCCGCCCATTCGGCAGAGGTGCGGTAGGCGGCACCGGTGAGAGTTGCGGTAATAGCTTGCGCCAGTGCCAGTCCTTCCGGCGAGGCATAGGCATAGCCATCCGACATGAGCAGGGCGCCAAGATTGGCAAAGCCCAGACCGAGGGTGCGGAACCAATGCGAATTATAAGTGATGCCCTCTGTGGGGTAGGAGGAACGGTCCACGATGATATCCTGCGCGATAATGAAGATACGTGCTGCTGCCGCGAAGCGTTCCGCATCAAAGCCCGAATCGGTTCTGAACTTCATGAGATTCAGCGAGGCAAGGTTACAGGCTGAATTATCAAGAAAGAGGTATTCGCTGCATGGATTGGTGCAATTTTGCCGACCCGATCCCTTGCAGGTATGCCATTTGTTGATGGTGTCATCAAACTGCATTCCTGGGTCGCCACATATGTAAGTACCCTCAGCGATCTTATCCAGTAAGTAGCTGGCATCTTTTTCCTCGCAGGGTTGGTCGCCGGTCACTCGTCGCGTCCAGAATTTTTCCCCGCTAATCGCCGCCTCCATGCACGCACCCGAAGCCCGTACCGAGAGATT
>JAACDB010000038.1 GCA_009937095.1 Verrucomicrobiota bacterium | reverse complement strand
GTCTTCAGGGATGTTCCTTTGCAACGCTTCAGCGAATATGACCACCATTATATCGAAGTATGGATTTCCAAATTCAGGGAGCGGGAACGGCAATCCTTGTACCGCATTGAAATGGGGGGTTGCGAGCCCGTATGTGATGATTACCACGGGCGCGGTTCACGCTATATTATTGATCGTTCGGGTGCGGTGGTAGTGATGCCGGGGTATTGGTATGGTCGTTGTGGCTGGAAGCTCCGAAACTGCGATACGCGTGGTTTTAGGCGTGAGGTGCAGATATATGAGAATAATGGCAACCGGGTGGTGATTGTGACGAGGCCTTGAATGCGACGATCTTTGTAGGAAATGGGATGGATGCGTTGGTCGAAATAAATATTTAAAAAAATGGGTTTAATAGCTATTAGAAATAATATAAAAAGCTATTTATGAAATATTTTTTCGGATATATTGTTGCCTATGTTCCGCAATTTTTGGTCGTAATATATTTGCTTAGCGGCGGGTTGCTCCTGGCGGAGGGTTATCGGGAATTCCGCAGCACAGATGGTATGCGGATAGAGGCGGAGTTAATGGAAGCTTCACAGACGGCGATCACAATACGGCGTCAGGACGGCAAGGTTTTTAAGGAGGTTCCGCTGGAACGCTTTTGCTCGGAGGATCGGCGCTACGTGAATCAGTGGTTGGCTCAGGAAAAGGAGCGGATCAATAATGCTGATATCAGCGCAGATTCCAAAGTGAAGTTGCTCTTCCTAAAAGGGAAGGATGATGAAATGAACAATTACGGGGATATTGATGACCGCATCGTAAAATTCGAGCCGGAGGTGGTGCTTACGAGCGAGGAGAAGCTTGTGACGTATCCGGATGTTGAAGGCACAATTGTGGTGGTGGGTCAGGGGATTATCGAGGACGAGCAATATACCATTCTGAGCAAACAGAATTTCTCAATTACGGTTCTGCCAAAACAAAAGTCCCGCTGGGAAGGGGAGGCGTTTGAGTGCCGTTATGACCCGGGTTATGGGGGTTTTGAATACGGGGGATATCTCTTGGTGCTGCGCAACCGAGACGGGAGGATCGTTATGGCGAAGGCGTCTAAATCTCACTGGGAGAAGGATCCAAGGGCTATTCTGAATGCGAGAAAATTGCAGGGTTACGACTCAAAATTCGAGAAGAAGATCAAGCTCTATACGACCTTTGGGATTCCGAGGTAGGAGGAGGATTTTGAGTTTTGAATATCGAACACTGAAGGGTAAAACCACTAATGGACACGAAAGTTCATGAATGGGATAGCTTGTTGCTGTGGGCCAGCGTAGCTGGCGACCGCTGATTTACGCTGATCTACACTAATGTTTTTTATAAGCGGGTATAAGCGGAGATGAGTGGTTCCAGCTCTGCTGGTTTAGGGTAGATGCTATGTAGGTTGAACATCGAATACTGAATGTTGGAAATTTTTACGTGCTTTAGCCGAAGCGGCGGTGCAGGGTTTTTAGGGGGAAGTTTTTTCCGGGGCAGACCGTTTGCTCACCTTTGATTTCGCGGTGTCCGGCGAAACGAACTTTGCGTCGCAGGACGGAACCTTGGAGCCAGTCGACTAGAAGGGTGAAGGATTGGAGTTGCTTGCGGGTAGGGCGCTCAATCTCGAAGTTTCCGACGAGGCAGATGCCAATGGCGACGAGGTTGAGTTGATGGTTCTTAACGTGCCCGCCTTGGAGTTGACCCGTCCAGCGGGGACCGACTTCAATTTGGCCGTCGCCGGAGTCGATGCCGTTGCCGATGACGAAATGATAGGCGAGGCCGTTCTGCATGCCGCGTTTGCGGTGGGTGCGACCATAGGATTCCGCGTTGCCTTTTTTAATGGCGCTGTGGTGCGCGATGATGGCTTTCCAGTTGGAGCGTTTGACTTGGATGCGTGCGGTTTCGGCGCGGACGGTGTGGAGGGGGTCGTAGTTGGAGGCGGCCTGAGCTGGGATGATGAGCTGTTGGTCGATTTGGATGAGGTCGCTGCGAAGGTTGTTGTCTCGTTTGAGGGCGGAGACCGTTGTGCCGTATCGCTGGGCGATGCCGCTGAGGGTGTCGCCGCGTTTAACGGTGTGGATGCCGGAACCGGCTGCGAGTGCTTCACTGGTAAGCGAGAGGCCCACCGTGGCAGCCAGGAGGGTATGTCGAGTAAACGCTCGGCGGGTAAGTGACATCGTCAAAACCTTGGCATATCGGCAGAGAATGCCAAATCAATTTTATCAAGGCTCGCCAAATCGGCTTTTATTTGATTTTGGTTATAACTTGTATGAAAAGCATTTTTCGTCAGTATCAATTAGGTGAATCTTTGGCGGCCGGTCCGCATTCGGTAGTGGGTTGTTTGCCCACCATGGCAGATGTGCGGGCTTATGAGGAAAAGGAAACGCGGGTGTGGTCGGCTCTGGAGGGAGGCTACCCGCGCTTTGTCGAGCACAGCTATGTTCGGGAATTAAAGGAGTTTTATCTGAAGGCTGCCGCCTTGGAAGTGAAGGCTACCGCCTTGATGCGGGGCGATCGGGACGTCGCCACGCTGAACGATTTCTTGGGCGGGCGCACAGGTAGTCTCGAAGTCGAGCCGGGGCTTTTTCTGGTTTGGCCGGAGCGTGCAAGCGATGCAAAGGCATTCACAAAATATATTCAGCATACCGGTTGCGGTCTCTCTTCCCGGGAAGCGGAGGATTTGCTGCTATTCCACGGTTTAGGGCGATCCATTTTTAAAGAGTCGTATTACGTGGGCGATGCAGACGCATTTGTGCGGGAGGAATTGGCGCGGCTTACGGAAGCGGAGATAGAAAATGTTTGGCCCTGCGCGTCGGGAATGAATGCCTTTTACACTGCCTTTCGGGCGATTCAGGCGGTGCAGACCACGCGGGGAAGGGGTCGCTGGTTACAACTGGGGTGGCTCTATGTGGACTCGGGTTGCATTCTGCAAAAATATTTGGGAGCGGACGAAACTTTGGAAATTTGCCACGAGGTGGGAAATACCGAAGCGGTGCTGGAGGCGATTGCCAACTGCGGCGAGGAACTCGCGGCGGTAGTGGTGGAGTGTCCCTCTAATCCCTTGATAAAAAGCTGTGATTTGACGGTCATCGCGGCGGCGGTCCGAGCTCAGGGGGGCATCCTCCTTGTCGATCCCACCATTGCATCCATTTACGCCGTCGATGTCCTCAAGGATGCCGATGTCCTGGCAACGAGTTTAACCAAATACGCCGGTCACGGAGCCGATGTGCTCGCGGGCGCGCTGGTTTTAAATGCCGACTCGGATTACGCCGATGCTTTGCGTCCGGAATTGAAGGGCCGGCAACTGAAGCCTTACTGGCGGGATCTTTTGCGGTTGGCTCACAGCATGAAGAATGCCCCAAGAAAAGTGGCGCTCATGCAGAAAAACTCCAAAAAACTCCTCGCTTTTCTAAAAGCGCACCCTGCGGTAGAGCGGGTACATGCTTCCCCCAGTTCGGCTTACCGTGCTATCTCCAAAACTGAGCGAGGGGTCGCGCCTTTGATTTCCATCGTTTTAAAGGGCTCGATGGAGCAATTCTATGATACCGTTACCGTGATGAAGGGGCCCAGTTTTGGCGCGGTCGGCACCATCCTTTGTCCCTTCATGTATTTGGCGCATTATGATTTGGTGACGACTGAAACCGGGCGGGCGCAGCTGTGCGCGGCAGGGATCGATCCGGATTTAATTCGCATCGCGGTGGGTACTGAGCCGTATGCAGAGCTTGAAGCGGCTTTTGCACGGGCCTTGCCATCACATTAAACGACCTTAGATCCACTGCAGTGGGGGAGGGTGAGTTTTTGGATTTCACCACAGAGGCACAGAGTACACGGGGACTTTTTCAGTAACCCTTTTCCCTCTCCGTGTCATCCGTGTCTTTGTGGTGAAACAAAAGTGCCTCTCTTGCGACGGCATTAAAAAATATTAATTATAGTTTTGAAATAATAGTACTATTAATAATTCATAAATACCCTAATAAATATTGATTTATGAATCCCTCCCTCCCCCCGCTTAAAAGGCTTACCCTTGTAGCCGCTAAATCAGACGCCTCATGTCAAGAAGCGACCCCAACACGCTGCGCTTGCCCGTCAGAATATTTGTTTTATGGTTCCAGGTCTGATTTACGATTCTTCTATTTGGATCGCACCCGTAAGCTGATCCACGCTTTTCCAGTTCAAGCAGCCTAGGCCGCTTTTTTTGTTATCCCAAAAGTTTACAAATATAAATAATAATATAAAAAATATCATTTAAAACCAGCAAATGAAATTTAAACACGGAACTTCCATTTTCTTGGTTGCGCTCCTTATGGCTGACGCACTCCATGCCAAGACCATACCATGAGCTCCGCGCTGGTGACCGAGGATCATACTGTCCTTAAGCCGAATAAGTCCTATGTCTACTACATCGTCCCACCGCAGACAGACTTTCCTTCTCTGCTCCCTCCGAGCCAGGCCACCATCTCTGGCGCGGTAGTCGCGAACACGTCCTCATTAACATCCCCGTCTCCGGATCCGACGGCAAAGTCCACCGCATCAATTTCTCCGGAAAAAAGATCTAACACGGCGGCGCTCCCAACAACATCCCCATACACGACGCCGCCTTGAGTGACGGCAAGTCGGGCTTCTACCTCACCTTGAACGAAGGCGACCCCTCCATCCTGAACCGTCGATCTACGCCCTCATCTTTGGCACCCTCATCCTTGGCTACGTTATGGTACGCGGCAAAAAGAACCAATAAACATGCAAAAAATTTCTGCTGGGTTATTCTGAGCCCGAAGAAACCGAGATAGAGTCATAGAAGTCCCTGTGGTGGTAAAACACCGCAGGGGCTTCTTCATATCCACCCACCGCTTGCGGCTTTATTGGGGCTGGGGCGACGATGCTAGGGGAGTGGGGGAGGATTCGAGCTTCATACAGAGCCGGGCGAGTTGTGCGCGTTCCTCGGGTTGAAGGCTTTGGAAACGATCCTCCAGGGCAGCTGCTTGTGCTTCGAGGGCCTGTTCGAGAGAGTCGCGACCGTGTCGGGCGAGGTGG
>JAACDB010000037.1 GCA_009937095.1 Verrucomicrobiota bacterium | reverse complement strand
TGTTTCCAATCCCCCTTATCTCACTGAGGAGGAGCTACAAACCGCTGACCCTGAAGTCGCCGCCCACGAGCCGCATTCCGCCCTCGCTGCCGGAACCGACGGCTTGAATGATTTGCGCATCCTCCTCAACGGAGCAAAACCCTTTCTCGCCCAAGGCGGCTTGCTCGCTTTGGAGACCGGCATCGCTCAGGGAGATGCCTTGCACACGCTCGCCAAAGAAAACGGACTACAGGGTGAAGTCCTCGAAGACCTCAGCCAGCGCCCGCGTTTCTTTTTCGCGCAGCTGTGAGTTAAGCGAGGTTTGCGCTAGCGTTTAAGTTGCTTGAAATGTGCCTCGGCAGCTTCAAGGGCGGCTTCGGGGCTTTCTCCGGTGACGGTGAAGTGCCCCATTTTGCGTCCGGGGCGGGCCTCGCCCTTGTCATAGAGGTGCAGCTTGGCGGCGGGGTCGGCGAGGAGGGGTGACCAGTCGGGTGCGCCGTTTTTCCAAACATCGCCGAGAAGGTTCAGCATGACGATGGGGCGGAAGAGGTTAGTATCGCCAAAGGGGAGCCCGCAGACTGCGCGCAAGTGTTGCTCGAACTGGGAACTGGGGCAGCCTTCGATGGAGTAGTGGCCGGAGTTGTGCGGCCGGGGTGCCATCTCGTTAATGATGAGGCTACCGTCGGCATCGAGAAAGAACTCCACCGCGAGGAGCCCGACAACCTCGAGGCTTTCGGTGAGGGCGGTGGCGAGGCGGGCGGCTTCAATATGGACTGCCTCAGGCGCGCGGGCGGGCAGGATCGAGGCGTGCAGGATATGATGCACGTGCACGTTTTCTGCCATAGGGAAGGTCTGAGTGGCACCGTCGGCGCGGCGGGCGCAGATGACGGAGAACTCGCCCTGATGCTGGATCCATTTTTCCACGACCACGCGCGGCGGGCTACCGAGTTGTTCCCAAAGGGCGGGGTAATTCAGTGCGGGCGCGTCGAGTTTGACTTGCCCTTTGCCATCGTAGCCAAAGGCGGCGGTCTTGATCACGCAGGCGAAACCGATGGCGGTAACCGCGGCCTCGAGGCGCTCGGCGGAATCGGCGTATTCGAACGGGGCGCAGGGGAAGCCGTTTGCTTTAAGGAAATCCTTTTCGCGCTGGCGATGTTGGCAGGTATGGAGGGCGGTCCAGCCAGGGAGGACGGGTTTGATCGCGCTGAGGGTTTCAATGACCTCGGCAGGGATGTTTTCAAATTCCAGGGTAATGACATCGACGCCTTCTGCGAAGGCTTGCAGGGCGGCGGTATCGTCGTAGGGCTGATTGCATTCGCAATCGGCGACCTGCCCGGCGGGGGAGGGGCCGCCGGGTTCATAGACATGGAAACGGTAACCGAGCGGGCGACCCGCAAGGATGAGCATGCGGCCGAGTTGGCCGCCGCCGAGAATGCCGATAGTTGCGCCGGGAGCGATCATGCCTTGGGGGTGTCGTTTTCCAGAACGGTTTTTGTTTGGGTCTCGCGAAAGGCTTTGAGGCGTTCGCTGAGTTCGGCGTCATTAAGGGCGAGGATCGCGGCGGCGGAAAGGGCGGCGTTTTTCGCACCCGCCACGCCAATGGCAAGGGTCATTACCGGAATACCCGCGGGCATTTGAACAATAGAAAGGAGGGAGTCCTGCCCGCTGAGGGCTTTCGATTGGATGGGCACACCAAGGACGGGGAGAGCGGTGAGGGAAGCGGTCATTCCCGGCAGGTGGGCGGCACCACCGGCACCGGCGATGATGACTTGCAGGCCGCGGGACTCGGCCGTCTCAGCGTATTCGTAGAGGCGTTTGGGAGTGCGGTGGGCGCTGACGATTTTGGATTCGAAGGGTATTTGCAGTTGTTCGAGCAGGGTGGCGGCTTCACCCATGGTGGGCCAATCGGATTGGCTGCCCATGATGATTCCGACGAGGGGGTTCTTTGCGCTGATTTCCATAATGGCGAGCTAAGGGGATTTGGGGAGCGAGTTCAATGGTGTTGTGTAGGAGATGAACGAAGGGCATCCAGAGCCGTGTTTTGGAAGCGTTCGATTGCTCCGCGAAGGTATTCAGCGAGGTCGAGGGCGTCGTCTTCAAGGAGGGGGGTGAGGTCGAGGGCGAAGGTGAGGCGTTGGGCGCGGTCGGGATGGTTGGGTTGGCTGAAGGTGGCGTTTGCGGTTTGGCGGGCGATGACGGCTTGGTGATAGTTCTTCCCACCCGCAATTTGAGAATCGAAACAGGCGTAAAGTTTGTCGGCAAGCTCGGGGTGGGCACTGGCATCGAGGGCAACTTTCTCCTCGTCGTTGAGCCAATCGAGATCGCGCCAGATTTCGCAGGCGTAGAGTTTGCGGGGTCGGGCGTGGGGCGGGAGGCGGCGGCAGGCTTCGAGGGTGGCGATGCAGACGGCGACATGGCTGGGGTGTTTGTCGGCGAGGTTATGGGTGTAGCAAACTTCGGGCTGGCTTTTGAGGAGCCGGTCTTCGAGTTGGGCGATGCAAGCTTCCCGGCGTTCGGGATCTTTGACGGCGGCGCTGGAGTGGTTGAGGCATTCGACGAAGCTGTATTGCCCGAGGTCGGCAGCGCGGTATTGCTCCTTGCGGCGGCAAGTCACAAGCTCGGCGTCGCTATAATCGGCGTAGGGGCCGGAGCGGGAACTACCCGCGCCGTCGGTGCAGACGATGCCGCCAAACCAGGCGAGGTCCTGTTCGTAGCAGGAGCTGATGCCGTGGTATGCCATGAACTCCAGGTCGTCCGGGTGCGCCCCAATGGCGAGGTGCGAGCACCGGGCAAAGGCTTCCGCTTTGGGCACGGCGTCGGGAATGTGGAGTAGGTCGGCTTCGGGCATGGAGCGAGCTTGCGGGGAAAGAGCGTTTATTTGAAGCAGGAAATGGAAGGAGTTAGGTCTTTTGTTTCAGGGTGCCTGGCTTGACTCTGCGCAAGGGATTCGAGATTCTGTTGGGATGGTCGCATACAAGATTGGACAACGCTGGATCAGCGAGACGGAGCCGGAATTGGGCCTCGGGGTTTTGCAATCGGTTTCGCGCCATCGTTTGGAGTTGGCCTTTCCGGCGGCAAACGCGGTGCGGATGTATGCCGCCGCAAATGCGCCCATTAAACGGGTGGCTTTTCGCGAAGGGGACACGGTGCAAGCAAAGGACGGAGTGGCGGTGGTGGTGGAATCGGTGACGGAAGCGGAGGGGCTGTTGACCTATCTGGGTGAAGGGCGGGTGATTCCTGAGGCAGAGCTATCGGACAGCATTAGTTTTAGTAAGCCAGAGGAACGATTGATGAATGCGCAGGTAGACCCCTCGGCGGCGTTTGCTTTGCGTTTTGAGTCGTTGCAGCGATTGAGCACTGCGCGTCAATCGGCGGTGGCGGGATTGGCGGGCGGTCGGATTGATTTGATCCCGCACCAGTTGTATATCGCAAAGGAGGTGGCGAATCGTTACGCCCCCCGCGTTTTGTTGGCGGATGAAGTGGGGCTGGGGAAAACGATTGAGGCCTGTTTGATTCTGCACCGATTGATTCTGACGGGTCGGGCGCGGCGGGTCTTGATTCTGTTGCCGGAATCGCTGCTGCACCAGTGGTTTGTTGAGTTGCTGCGGCGCTTTAATTTATGGTTCACGCTGGTGGATACGGAAACGGATGGGGGTGATACGAATCGTTTCATGGAGCATCAGTTGTTTTTGTGTAGCCTGCGGGGATTGACGGAGAACCCTGCCTTGGCGACGGCAGCGTTGGAGGCGCGCTGGGACATGTTGGTGGTGGACGAAGCGCATCATTTGGCATGGTCGCCGGAGGGGTCGAGTCCGGAGTATGCTCTGGTCGAAGCAATCGCGGAAAAGGCGGCGGGTTTGTTGTTGTTGACGGCTACGCCGGAACAGTTGGGTGCGGAGGGGCACTTTGCACGTTTGCGGCTCTTGGATCCCGATCGTTATCCTGATTTAGGGGCGTTCAAAGCGGAGCAAGCGGATTATAGCGCGGTGGCAAAAGTTGCGGCAAAGTTGGATGAAGGGAGTGTGCTCACGGAAGCGGAAGTGGATTTTTTGCGCAGCATTTTTGTGGAATTGGATGCGAAGGAGTTTGATAAGCGCATGGAGGACCCGAAGGCTTTGTTGGGAGATTTGGTGGATCGTCACGGAACGGGACGGGTCATTTTTCGCAACACGCGGGAGGCCTTGCAGGGCTTTCCCGAACGGAAGGGTCTGCCGGTAGAGGTGGAGACGCGCGCCGGGGTTTCGCCGGAGGCTTTGCGGGATCGTTTTCAAGCGGAGTTTGAATGGGAGGAGTTTGGTGCAGGCGAGGGGGTAACATATGATTTTCGGAAGGGGCCGCGGGTTGTCTGGCTGGTGGAGTTATTGCGTCGCTTGGGCGAGGAAAAGGTGCTTTTGATCTGCCGGACGAAGGAAAAGGTGATGGCAGTGCACGAGGCTTTGCAGGAGTTGGTAAAGGTGAAGGCGGCTGTTTTTCACGAGGACCTGAGTCTGCTACAGCGGGACCGGAATGCGGCTTGGTTTGCGGAGCCGGAGGGCGCGCGCATTTTATTGTGTTCGGAGATCGGGAGCGAGGGGCGCAATTTTCAATTTGCGCATCATTTCGTGCTCTTTGATTTGCCGTTGAATCCGGAGTTGCTGGAGCAACGGATTGGACGTCTGGATCGGATAGGTCAGACGGAGACAATCAAGGTGCATATGCCTTATTTGGAGGGGAGTTGCACGGAATTATTGATGCGCTGGCATCATGAGGGTCTGGAAAATGTGGAGCATTCGCTGCGGGGCGGGAATGCCTACCTGGAGCATTTTGGCGAGCGGGTGCGGAGTTTGAGCGCGGCGCATCACCGGGGGGATGCGGCTACGAAGAAGGCGGTGCGGGAGTTAGTTCGGGAAAGCGCGGTTTTCCGGGAGGAGCTGGAGGCGCGACTGGCGACAGGGCAGGACAAGTTGATCGCGCTCAATTCGTTTGAGGCGGGGGAAGCAGGGGAGCTGGTTTCCGGTATTGAAAAATTGGATACAAGCCGGGATTTGGACGGGTTCATGAACCGCATCTTTGACCACTATGGGGTTAAGGTGGACGATCTTTTTGAGCGGACGTTTCGTTTGAGCCCAGGGCAGTTGTTTACCGATTCTTTTCCGGGCCTTTCGGATTCGGGGACGAATGTGACTTTTGAACGGGGCACGGCTTTGGGGCGGGAGGATATCAGTTTTCTGACCTGGGATCACCCGATGGTGCGGGGTTCGATTGATTTAATTTTGAGCAGTGAGCAGGGAAACAGTGCTCTGGTTAGCTGGGTGGATGGCACGGATGCCCCGGCGCTGATGCTGGAGGCGGTTTATGTTTTGGAAACAGTGGCTCCGGCGCATTTGCACGTGGATCGTTTTTTGCCGCCGATGCCGTTGCGGGTTTTGGTGGATATGTTTGATATGGATCAGACGGCTGCTTTTCCCTTGGCGAAGGTGCAGCAAGGTACGCGCGACGAGGCGATCTTCCGCCTCCAGCAGGAGCCGGAGCTTTTGCAGGCGCTGGTGCCGAGGCAGCTGAAGGCGGCGAAGGATTTTGCGCGCAAGCGGCGCAGTGGGATTCTGGAGGCGGCCTTGCGGGCGTCACATGAGCAACTGGATGGCGAGGCGGTACGCTTGCGGGAGTTGCGAAAGGTCAACCCCGGAGTGCGGCTGGAGGAAATAGAACTCGCCGAGCAGACGATTGAGGAAGTAGGGCGCGCGATTGCAAAGGCACATTTGCGATTGGACGCCGTGCGCTTGATTGTGAATCAGGCCAATTAAAAGCTAGGTGAGGATTGGGCGGGGCAGGGGAACTTTTGGATGTTCCGGCGCAGGCACTCCGACTTTTAGTGGGTAGCGGTAGGTGTCGCCCTGGAAATTGCGGAGGATGAGTTCGTCATCGGTAATCTTTTCGACGTAGTCGGGGGTGAGGGGAATTTTTCCGCCGCCTCCAGGGGCATCGATGACGAACTGGGGGATGGCGTAGCCGGTCGTGTGTCCGCGGAGGGAACGAATAAGGTCGATGCCTTCGCGGGGGTCGGTGCGGAGATGGGCGCTTCCGGTGATGAGGTCACACTGGTAGAGGTAATAGGGTCGCACACGCATCATGAGGAGGCGGTGGATGAGGGATTGCAGGGTGTCGGGATCGTTGTTCACGCCTTTTAGGAGGACGGACTGGTTTCCGAGGGGGACTCCGGCGAAGGCGAGGCGGTCGCAGGCTTCGCGGAGGGCGAGGGTGCATTCGCTGGGGTGGTTGACGTGAATGCTCATCCAAATAGGGCCGTGTTCCTTGAGGATTTCGCAGAGCTCGGGGGTGATGCGCTGGGGAAGGAAGACGGGGATGCGGGAACCGATGCGGATGAATTCAACGTGGGGGATAGCGCGAAGTTCGCGGAGGAGGTGGTTCAGTTTGTTGTCGGAGAGGAGGAGGGGGTCGCCGCCGCTGAGGAGGACGTCGCGGATTTCGGGGTGTTCGCGAATGTATTGGAGTCCGGTTTCGAATTCGGGGTGGAAGTTGTAGTCCTGAGCATTGGAAACCAGGCGGCTGCGAGTGCAGTAGCGGCAATAGGCGGCGCAGCGGTCGGTGACGAGAAAGAGGACGCGATCAGGATAGCGGTGAATGATGCCGTCGACGGGTTTGGAATTTTCCTCACCGACAGGGTCGAGGCGTTCTTCGGGGGCGGTTTGGGTTTCTCCCGCGCGGGGGACGACTTGACGACGAATGGGGTCGTGGGGGTCGTCGGGATTAATGAGGTTGAAGAAGTAGGGGGTGATGGCGAGGGCGAGCTTCTTGTTGGCGAACATGCAACCGGCGCGTTCTTCGGGGTCGAGTTCAAGGTATTGTTCCAAGTCCTCGAGAGAGGTGAGGCGGTGCTTCAGTTGCCACTTCCAGTCGTTCCAGTCGGAGGGGTCGACATGGGCCCAGTGGCCTTGTCCGGAAAACCAATTATCTAAGGCGTCTTTGGGAAACATGGGAGGTTTAGAGATGCAAAAATGAAATTAGTGCTTGTTTGAAACGCATACATGTATTGATATATATGAATAAGTCAATGCAAACACAGGAAGCAGTTTTAGAGATCGAAACGATGGCGCGGCAATTTTGGGCGATCGGGGATCCGGTGCGGTTACGGATTTTGCGGATGCTGCCTTCGGAGCCAAGTTGTGAGCAGGCTTGCAATGTTTCGGGTATAGCGGAGCGGATTGGGCTTTCGCAACCTGCGACCTCTCATCACTTGAGGGTTGTGCGCCAGGCGGGGATCATCACGAACAAGACGATGTGCCGGGATATGATCTACTGGGTGCGACCCGAGGTTTTGAGTGAGTTAAAAAGTGAGCTGGCGGTGGTATTGGAAGGCGACGCTTAAGAAGTATGACGAAAGCGGACATAGTTTCGGCGCTGGAGGAGATTGCGGTACTGTTGGAGTTGCGAGGGGAGAACCCCTTTAAGATTCGGGCGTACCAAACGGGGGCGCGAGCGCTGGAGACGATGGAGGAAGATCTGGATGCCTTGTTGGAGGCGGATGAATTGGGCAAGGTTCCGGGGATCGGATCGGCGTTGATTGAGAAGATCGCGACCCTGCGAACGGGTGGAGAGTTGCCGTTTTTGGAAAGCTTGCGGGATTCGGTGGAGCCTGGATTGATTGAGATATTGGAGATCCCCGGGTTGGGTGCAAAGCGGGTTCGCAAAATGCACGAGGCTTTGGGGGTGGATTCTATTGAGGCCCTGCAAGCGGCTTGCGAAAGCGGAGCAGTTGCGGGGATAAAGGGCTTTGGTGCGAAGACGGCGGAGAAAATTTTGAGTGGGATTGAACAACGGGCGGCCTATGCGAAACGTCATTTATGGTGGCAGGCAGATGCGGTCGCGCGTCCGATACTCGAGGGGTTGCGTTCGTTACCGCAGGTGAAGCGGGCGGAGATCGCGGGGAGCTTGCGGCGCTTGAAGGAAACGGTAGGCGATTTGGATTTCGTGGTGGCGGCCTCAGAGGTGGAACCGGTGATGGAATGGTTTGTGTCTCAGGCGGCAGTGGAATCGGTGACGGCGCAAGGCGTGACAAAGTCGAGCGTGCGTTTTGCGGGTGGTCTGCAGGCAGATTTGCGGGTGGTACCGGAAGAACAATTTGCCTTTGCGCTGCATCATTTTACGGGATCGAAGGAACACAACGTGGCCTTGCGCCAACGGGCGCTTGCCCGGGGTTACAGTTTGAGCGAGTGGGGACTTACCCAGAAAGACGATGCCGAGGCGGGGCCGACGGGGCACGGGATTGAAAACGAGGCGGGCTTGTTTGAATTTTTGGGGCTGGCGGAGATCCCTCCGGAATTGCGCGAAGGAGTGGGTGAGCTGGAAGCTGCCGAGGGCGGTGCGCTACCCGATCTGCTGGAGCCGGAAATGGTTAAAGGGGTTTTTCATAATCATACCGATGCCTCGGACGGGCGGGACACTTTGGAGGCAATGGCTGCGGCCGCGAAGGAGTTGGGTTTTGACTACCTCGGGTTGGCAGATCATTCAAAGGCGAGTTTTCAGGCCAATGGTTTGGACGATGTTCGGGTTTTAAAACAGCTCGAAAAAGTGCGGGCCTACAATGCTTCCGGTTCCGGTGGCGCGCATCTGTTTGCGGGGATTGAGTGCGATATTTTAAAGGATGGTTCTTTGGATTTGGAGGATGCCACCCTTGCGGCTTTGGATTACGTTGTGGTTTCGGTGCATTCAGCGTTTGGGATAGGGGAGGCGGAAATGACAGCGCGGGTCATCCGCGCGATCGAACACCCTTCGACCACCATCTTGGGTCACCCAACGGGACGTCTGCTTTTGCGCCGGGAGGCCTACGCCATCGACTTGGCAAAAGTTATTGATGCTGCCATTGCGAACGGGGTGATCATTGAGATCAATGCCAACCCGCAACGATTGGACCTCGACTGGCGCATGTGGCGGCGGGCGGCGGAGCGGGGACTGCATTGTGCGATCAACCCCGATGCCCACAGCACTAAGGGTCTGGAGTATTATCGCGCGGGGGTGAATATTGCGCGTAAAGGCTGGCTTCCGGCAGCACAGATTTTGAATTGCCGAGACCTTGCAGGGGTGAAGCGATGGTTAAAAGAGCGCCGTTAGGCCAGCTCGATACGTGCTTGAAATTGAGCGAATTAGGGATTTAATACGAAAAATCAGTGTATGTTTTCGCCCCAAACACAGACATTGATCACAGATGACAATTCACCCCGGTTGTCTTTACTACTCAGATAGCACAAGACTTATGGACTGGAACTCACTAACCGTGGTATTCGTTGTGGCAGGTGCCTCAACGGCGGTGACCGCATTGATGGTACGGCGGTATTTCCTTTCGCTTTTACAGTCACGTGAGCAAGCGGGGGAAGTGGCGGTGCGTGAAGCGAAGCTCGCCTTGCGCGAAAAAGAATCGGCGCTGGAGGTGAAGCACCGAAGCCTTGAGGCTGAGCAGGAATCCAAAGGTCGGGAATTGTCACGGCTCCAAGCGCAATTGGAACAGGAGCAGGAAAAGCTGACTTCCAAGGCTCACGAGGTGGAAGAAGCACGGCAAGAGCTGGATTCAAACGACGGCGAGGTGGAGAAGGCGCGTCGGTTGTATCGCATGAAGCTACATCAGATCACCCGGATGAACGAAGAGGAAGCGCGGCAAGTTTTGTTGAAGGACGCACGGAAGGAATGTGAGGCGGAATTACGTTCCCTGCGGCAGGAATACCTGAGTGATTCAGAGGCTTCTTTAAAAGAGGAAGCTCAACGAATTCTACTGGCCGCGATGCAGCGTATCACCAGCAAGCCGATGCACGATGCCACCGCGACGGTGGTTTCGCTCCCCGAGGAGGCTCTCAAGGGGCGCATTATCGGCAAGGACGGGCGCAATATACGTACTTTCGAGCACGTGACGGGAACAACGCTCTTAATCGACGAAGCACCGGACTCGGTGCTCATTTCCAGTTTTGACCCCGTCCGCCGGGAGATTGCCAGGATTGCCCTGGAGGCTTTGTTGCGCGATGGGCGCATCCAGCCCGCCAGTATTGAGGAGGCTGTCGTGGCGGCCGAGGAGGATATGGAAGCTAACATCATTCAGCTTGGGGAGACCGCCCTGCGCCGCCTACGCCTGAGTAGTTTGCATCCCGAGATGGTGGGCTTGCTGGGTAAGTTGAACTATCGCCTTTCCAATAACCAGACCACCCTAGAGCATTCTATTGAGGTCGCCAATATCTGTGCCCTGCTCGCATCGGAAGTAGGCTTGGATCCGGCTATCGCGAAAAGGGCGGGTTTATTGCATGACCTTGGAAAAGCGGTGGACGAGGATTACGCTAGCAGTCACGCCATTGCGGGCGCAGATATCGCGCGTCGCTGCGGCGAGGAGGCCAGGGTGGTCAACGCCATTGCAGCGCACCACAAGGAAGTACCCGCAGAGAGTGTCTATGCCGGCTTGGTGATGGTGGGAGACGCATTGTCGGCGGTACGCCCCGGGGTTCGCACTTCTTCTATTGATAGTTTCATTGGGCGGGTACGCAGTATCGAAGCCATCGCCCAAGAAGAGAAGGGAGTCAGCGAGGCTTTCGCGATTCAGTCCGGGCGCGAAGTCCGGGTGATTGTAGACCCCGGCACTGTCACGGATCAGGCCGCGCAGGACATCGCGCGCCGCATTCGGGCTCGTATCGAAGAGGAGCTGAATTACCCCGGCAGTATTGAGATTACGGTAATCCGCGAACAAAGGTTCACCGAGACAGCGGTTTAAGGCCCCGCATTCACACATTAACTTGTTATCGTTTGTTTTTTAAGCTATTTTAGAAGCATGCATTTTAAGTTCAAATCACTGAGTGCTCACTTGGCACTAGTTGCCTTGGTTGCCCTGCATCCATCTATGCTTGCGGCGGCGACCGAGGAGGTGCGGCTCAAAAGTGGAGAACGTCTTTTGGGTGAAGTTTTACCGGCATCCAATGAGCAAACCCTGCACCTGCGTTCTAAAATTTTGGGGGATTTAAAACTGCCCCGTAATTCGGTTGCATCCATAAAGGAGCTACCCGGATCGAACCCTCCAGCAACTCCAAAGCCTGCAGTGGCGCTTGTGCCAACTCCTAAGCAACCACCTGCGCCGGCTAAGCCTGCGCCCGCCTCAAAGCCGACGGTTGCCGAGGCGGAATCCGAAGCGCTTGTGCCGAAGCATATTTTGAAATATATGAAGGAATTCAAAACCCCGCCCTCGTGGAAAGGAAATCTCCGCCTAGGGCTTAATATCAACGCCGGGAGTAGTGATTGGACTGAGCGATATGCCCGCGGGCAGTTGTCGATTCAACCCAAGGGAAGTAAGCATTTCTATCGTTTCGGTGGTTCCTATAGTTTCCGCGAAAACGAATACGCCAATGGAAGCACCCGTGTTACCAGTGACAAATATGATCTCTCGGGCTTATACCGTCGCAGTTTTTCAAAGGGCTGGTTTGTTCAAAATGCGCTGGCTAACCGCGTAGATAATATCAAGGGCATTGACCGCGAGACCAAATTTTCCCTTGGTGCGGGTTACAAATTTAAAGCCTTCAAAGACAAAATCGAGATCAACGTCGGTAGTGGTATCGGCCTTGAGGATTACCAGGCGAGCAAGGCCTCGGATTTGCGCAATGGGCAAAACTACATCGGAAATATCTTTCAGGAGTTGACTTGGAAAATAACGAAGCGTGCCACGTTTTCGCAGAAGTTTAATTACTTTCGTAACATGAGTGATGCGGAATTGTATGACTACAATTTTTCTGCGGCCTTTCGCACCCGTTTGACCGATGTCTTTGGACTGGAATTTTCCTACCGCAAAGACTACGACAGCGAGGTAGGGGGAAAAGAAAAAGACGATACCCAATGGCGCAGCGCCTTTGTGATTTACTTTTAGGGCGATGAAGAACCCGCGGGCTACTTTGGGCCGGCGGGTAAAAATGGCGGGATAGACGGGACTCGAACCCGCGGCCTCCGGCGTGACAGGCCGGCGCTCTAACCAACTGAGCTACTACCCCTTTCCAGAAAGAGTAAGGCGCAAAAAGTAGAGGCGGGGCGGGGCAAGTCAAGCGATGTTTTTTTGAAAATTTCGAGGGGCGGGTTCCTTTGTTGCCATAATGGGGTGAGGTCGGTCAGATTTTTAGGCGTGTCCAGGTGACCGACTCCAGTAATGAAAACCATCCATATTATCAGCGGCCCTACTGCAGTGGGAAAGACCGAGTACGCCTTAAGCTATGCGGAGGCGCACAATGCCGAGATTGTTTCCTGTGATGCTTCTTTAGTGTATCGGGGGATGGATATTGGAACGGCAAAACCAACTGCAGCAGAGCAGGCACGGGTGCCCCACCACATGATTGATGTGCGTGCGGTGGATACGCCCTACGATATTGTGGCCTATGATGCGGAAGCGCGGGAAGCGGTGGCAGAGATAACGGCGCGGGGCAAAGCGGTGCTGGTCACAGGCGGAAGCGGGTTTTATCTGAAGAGTTTTATGGCACCGGTGACGGATGGGATTGTGGTGTCAACAGAAGTGCGGGCAGGCGTGGAAGCGCTTTTTAATAAGGACGGTTTGCCGGGGCTTCTTGCGGCTTTGAGGTCTTGTGGTGGGGATGACTGGGGTTCTTTGGATTCACAGAATCCTCGGCGGGTAATGCGGGCCTTGGAGCGTTGTCGCGCGACGGGGCGGAGTTTGATGGAATTACAGGCAGAATTCGCGGCGCAACCGGAACCCTACCCGGCATTCAAGAAGCATTTGGTTTTGCTGGAACGCGATGCCGAGGCCTTGCGCGAACGGGTTGCCGTGCGGGCAGAAGGAATGCTGGCCTCTGGCCTGATTGAGGAAGTGCGCGGTTTGCAATCTCAGGGGATTGAAAAAAACCCGAGTGCCTCCAGTGCGATTGGCTATCGGGAGACACTCGCCCATCTGCGCGGAGAATTGGAGCGCAGCGAATTGCCTGGTGCGATCATTCAAAATACCATGCACCTCGTCAAAAAACAGCGCACCTGGTTCCGGAGTCAGATCCGTAGGCCGGACGAACGCATCGTTTTAAGCTAAACGTCACCCTTGTTCCGAGTGAAGGGGTTGACAGTTATTATGAAGCTACATACATAGTATATTCCAGATGGGTACGGGACTGAAATACAGAGTATTGGTTTTAAACCGGCTTTGGCAGGCAGTAAATATCGTGGGTGTTCCACGAGCCTTCAGTCTCTTGTTGCAGGACCATGCGAAGGTCATCAATACCAGTGATGGCAGTTTTGAGCTTTTGAACTGTGAACGTTGGTTGGCGCATTCTGCCGAGCACATTCCGGGTGATGAGGAAGCTTTTGTGCAGACCGTACGGCTCCGGATTCGGGTTCCAAAAGTGCTGCTCTTGCGGGAGTATGACCGCTTGCCGGTACAGGAAGTTAAGTTTTCGCGGGAGAGCCTCTTCGAGCGGGACAGTTATCGCTGCCAGTATTGTGGGAACGCCTTTGAAGCTGAGAAGCTCAACATGGATCATGTGATTCCGCGAGATCGCGGGGGACGTACCAGTTGGGAGAACATCGTGACTTCGTGCATCAGTTGTAATTCGCGAAAAGCAAACCGTCTGCCGCACCAAGCGGAGATGCATCTCATTCGCAAGCCCGAGCGGCCACGCTGGCGTCCCTTTATCAGTTCTCTTATCGGTCAGGATTACGACCAGGACTGGGATCACTTTATCAAGTTAAAGCAAGCGGGCTGATGGATGCTCTAGGGGAGCAGGTTGCGGGGGTCGTATAGGGAGCGGATCTGTTGTTCCTCCACCGTTCCGGTGATTCGAAATTGCATGAGGTAAGTGAGGGGGTTCAAAATATCAGTGATGGGCTTGAAGGGATTTATCTTTTGTTCGAGGTTCCCAATGAGGTTGACGCCAACTAACAAATCGAGCGCTTGGTCGGATAGTTTAAGGGTGCCGTTTGCCTCAATGCTTGTTTGTGGTCCGTTGATATTGAGGGGACTGAATTTCAGGTAGCCATCCGCAATCGCAAATTCACTTTCCATTCGATTGAGTTTGAGCGAGGTGAACCCGAGGGGCGTTTTTTCAAGGATCATGGAAAAAGGCCCGAGCAGTTGAATCGTCGCGAGATTGTCGTGGTCGAGGGTGAAGTGGCCAAAGCCGGAATGTTTTTCGAGATCATTGGCAGGACCCTCAGACCGCAGATTCAGATTAATCAGGCCTTTTTCATTAGGGGTGGGGCGATCGGTTGCGGGTACTTTGGGTGTTTTATTTTTAAAGGCATTAAGGAGGGCGCGGGCGCGGTCATATTCGGCATCGTTCACTAGCAGCTCGAGGCGTAACCAGGGATCTCCGCCAAAGGGGACTTCAAATCGATCGATCGCCCCCGTTCCGATACCCTCTGCAATCCCAAAGTCGAGTTTACGGAGGGAGAGGCGCTTGTCGCGGGCATAGAGTTTAAAGCGCAGGTACTGCAGGGGGAGGTCGTTGAACTCAAGTGGTTTGCTGGCATCCACATCGAGTTCCAAATGACTCAGGCCCTGGAATTGAGGGTAGTCCTTTTCGCGGAACTGGGTAGCCTGTAAACGGAGCGAGGGAGCCTGAGCGGTTTCGAAGGGGTCTAGATTTTTTGCGGTCTGAGGCGGGAGGAGTTTGCGCAACTCCACCAGGGGCAACTTTCCTTCCAAATCGTAACGAATGCCGGCCGAAGCTCGAATTTCATCGGGGTAACCGGTGAAATGAATATCCCCCTTTATCCAGTGGGAGTTGCTTTGGGCATGGAGTTTGTGGATTTCCGCATATCGGTTGCGTCCGCGCAGGGTGAGCCGGCCTGAGTCGATAGGCACATCCCGGTAGGCGAGGTTGCCACCTTCGAATTGGCCGTAGTAGAAGTTGGTCGTGTATTTTGGCGTATCACCGTACACAACGCAATCGCCCTCAACCCAGCTGTGCGGATTAAAAGTGATCGCTTCGTTAAAAATTCCCGACCACCAGCGCGGCATGAAGGGATTATATTGCTTGGGGATCAGCCGCCCCTTGGTGGTGAGTCCGTAGCTTTGTGACTCAAAGTTTTGGAAGAAGTGGAGTTCCAGCGATTGCGTCCCGCGCTTAAAACGAAGGGGATTTATCTCGAGGTTTTCGGAGTCTAAACGGGCGTTAAGGCTCACGATTTCGAAGTGAACCCCGTTGAGTTGTGGCCGGATAAAGTGAGCAAAAGCATGCGCTTCCGGTTCCTCAAATTGAGGCCCCCAGTCCAGCTGAACCCGGCAATGCGAAGGTCCGGACAATTGAAGTTGCGGGAGCTTTTTAACCGCTTCATCAGACAGCAGCATTTGTGGATTCAGTGCTCCCAGCAGGGTACCGGAACCAGAAAAATCCTCGGTATTGAGGGAGCCCTTAAATGCCAGAGGACCACCAAAGCCATTGCCCAATGTGATGAGTTGAACCGATTGAGGGCCAGCGCGTGAAAGTTGCAGGGCAGCAGCATCAACCGACTTCCCAAAAGTGGAAACTTCATCGGCATAGATCTGGCAGTTAGGCCACTGACCCTTTGCGATTGCGAGGGCCTCCTTGGTGAGAATGGTGCCGTTGGGGTTTTTGATGTGAAAGCGATGCGCTTGTTCGTAAATGAGGCTGGATGCCTTGAAATGCAGAGCTTCTGAGTGGGCGATATTTGCTCCATTTACATCAGCAAAGGCATGGATTTGGATCGCTTCAATCGCAAGGGCATTGTGGGTGAGGCTTTGTGCCTCAAAAAAGACCGCCAGCTTTAACGCCTCGGTTGTGCTCTGTTCGCGGAGACTAAGACTGAGGAGCGGCGCTTCGGTTGCCTTGAGAAAAACATCCCGCTCGCGATTATTTTGAAGTAGCTCAAAGAGAGATTCGAGAGGGTCTGTGGATGCAGCGCTACTGGTTTTTATGGTTGGCAAATGGGCACGATCGATAAGGGCACTGGCTAAAATACGAAGCGGGCCGTATTGAGCAGTGAAGGCCTTGAGGTTCAGGACTGCTCCCCCGGATTGAAGGGCAAGGTCCAGGCCGATATCCCCGAGTATTTCATGTCTTTGCCCGTCGGAGGAGTAAGGTGCGGGCTGAATGAGGGTGCCTTGATAGAGAGCAAGGTGTTTGAGAGATTTTGACCGGGGCGAAAACTGAAGGTCTAATCGCTGGGCTTGGACAATTGGAGCAGCGAGGTCGTGCCGGTGGAGTGCGGCCTCATAGACATGCAAGGTTCCATTTAGGTCGAGTTGATACGACTGTCCTTGAAGGTAGTAGTCCTTGAGCGAATGACCCCGAAGCCATTCGTTAGCGGTGGCGGTGGGTACCGGAATGTGACCGAAGGCAATGAGGCAATAGACTAGGAAGCCTTGCAGGCCGAGTACTGCAAGTAAGAGCAATTGAAACAAGATAGCTCCGCCACGGATACTTCGAGCGACTATTTTTTTCAGGGACATATCTGGCAGGTGCTGGGCTTGCGATACGTCTAAAGGGCGGGTTCAGGAAGCGGAACCGGTTCGGGGAAAGTGGGCGGGGTGACAGCTTCGCCCTTTGCTTCAGGTGGGAGCGAGAGGGTTTGTAGAAATGGATGGAGCGCCTCAATCATCTTTTGGGAGAGTTCAAAAGTGCAGTTGTGAGCAGGTGAGCCACCGATTTGACGGGTGGCTCCAAGTCGACGCGTCAGGGCGTAGAGCTGGGTCGTTTCACGGCCGCCGTTGCCGTCGGGCAACAGCAGGGTTGCAATGAGGTCGTATTCCCAGGGGTCGGGTTCCCGGGTCGCTTGGTATTCATTTTCAAGATACGCGTGAACACGAAAATTGCGGACACAATCAATGAGTTCAGCGGCTTCCGTGCGTCCGCTTTCCGAATCGAGGTCAATGTCGCGAACTGCGAGGTCCGGGTTTCGCGGTTCAATTCGCAGGCTTTTGACACGAGCTGAGGTGGGGAGCGTTTCAAGGGCTTTTTCGTAGTAGTCAATGGGTGCGAGGCTGAGCTGTGTAAGTAGAGGTTCGCGCTGTACTTCATATACAAATGGATTCTTGGGGTTTTGCGCGAAGAGCTTTTCCTCTTCGTCCCGGGGGTGAGCAAGGATAAGGGTGTGGCTGGTCGCATCGAGAAGGGTCAACTCAATGCTACGTTGAGGGTTGTTTAGGTGGAGTTGGCCAAGATCCGCAGGGGAGGGATTATCCATAATAAAATCAAGGGCCCGGAGTTGGCTTAGGTCTCGAAGGAGGGTGCTGACGTGGGCGGCATCGGCGCGGCGCGTTTGGATATCGCGTTCGGGCGCTTTTGAAATGACCTGCCAATTCCCCGTTTCAAGCTTTTGTAGGCGCAGTTCCTTCTCTTTTTCACGAATGACAAGGGAGTTAACTGCGCCCGGGTCAAATTCGAAGAAATCGCGTTTTCGGAGGTCTTGCTGTGCTTGGCGAAGGGTATCAATGGTCTGCGCGGGAATGGTGAAGACGGTGGGCAATGCTTCGAGGCGCGCAAAGTAAGTGGCCTCGCCTTGTGCGGAGGGGTCTGGGTTTCCAACGAGAAGGGTTTGTTCACGTTTGTTGCCAAATAAAGTAATGCGGATGAAGGGATCGTTTAGCCCCTGCGCAACCGGGTCGCTGGAATTATCCTCTACAAATCGAACCACTTGTATGGAGCTAAGGGAATTAATCGTGCTTTCAACCAGCGCGGGATCTGCGCTTGCTGCGATGGGGGCTTCAAATTTCCAAAGGGTCTCGTCTTTGGATAGCCGAACCTTGAGGCTGCCGGTACCGGTACCTGATTTCGTTTCCAGCTCCAGCGTATCAATTTCGAAAACGGGGAGGTTGAAAATATCACGCGCCCGCAGGGCTTCGAGGTCCATAAGCAGGCTGTCGATACTGCTACGGTTCACAACATATACCGTCGTTTGTTCCGGCCCCAGAAGATAGAGCTTGTTTCCGATTTCTGTTGGAGTGCCGATAGTTAGAGCGCGCGTTCCCTTGGCATGCACAAGACTAATTTTGAGAAGGGGGTCATCAAAGCCGTAGTCTGCCAGGGTCTGCCCGCTTTCCCTGAGAGTGCTCACAGAAAAAGAGGTGTCTTCCTCGATGAATTGGAGCTGGTTGAGAATACGGTTTACCGAGAAATAATTTGCGGGCCATTCAAAGGGCTGTGTGATTTGCCATTTTTCGCCTTTGCGATCGAGGGTATGTGCGAGGTTGATGACGCGTCCCGAGAGTTGAATCTGCTGGGCTCCCGCGACTTCATCACGGATGTTTTCGGCAAGTCGCAGGGCGTTTCGGTCGTCTAGAAGGCTCCGTTGGTTAAGGAAAAGAATCAGGCTGAACGCAATGGCATTCAGCAGCAGGAGAAGGAGGGTGAAGCGTATGCGCATGGTGCTAGCGTCGGCGGATGAGTGAAATAATAATGCCAAGAGCGGCAAAGGTAATGGGAAGCAATGCGAAGTAGGTAAGGAGCCTGCGGAGGTCATCCTGACTCATGATCAGTTGGTAGGTGCTTAAGGGCTGAGCGGGAATATTAAGCAGGACGTTGCGATCCAGTGCCCAGTTCAGGGAGTTGATCAGGAGGGTGTAATTTCCGTAAATCTGGAAACGGTTATTTGCGAGAAAATCGGAATTCCCGAAACAGACAAATCGGCCGCCTGAAATGGAGAGGCCTAGAGCCGAGCTGGTGCTTCGCTGTGCGGCAACCCCGAGGCTGAGCGGGCCGGGAAGGTCGCGGTCGGCGTCAAAGGCGAGGGGGCGTTGCGTGCGGTAGTCCTTTTCCGCCCAGCTTTTTTGCGAGGTGCCAATGAGGTAGCGCAGACTGAGGCTTTCATCTGCCTGACTGGCGGGGTCGATACGAATAGGCCGCGACTGCCCAAAGTATGCCGTGGCGTTGTAGTCGTATAAAATCTTACTGATGGGGTGTTCGCTGAAGTGGCGCACGATCATATCGCCTTCCTGGGAACGGTAGTTGGGGTCGACATCAACAGTAATGTAGTCCTCGACCAGAATTCCCCAGTCAAAGAGCAGGTTGTTGAGGCCATGTTTGCGCCCCGGTTCAAGGGCAAGGATCATGCGTCCATTGCGAGCACTCATGTAGCGGCGCAGTTTTTCAACTTCAGCAGGCGCCAGGGCGGCCTGCGGAGCAAGGGCGAGGATCATGGCGGCATCTTCGGGAACTGCGGCCACGCGGGTGAGATCCAGTTCCCGTAAGGTGAACCCGCGTTCTTGCAGAAAGCCTTCGAGGAGGGAGAGCCCCCGTGTGGGATGTACATCCCCAATCCGCATTTCCCCGTGTCCGGTAAGGTGATAGAGCACCGGGCTTTCCTCGTTGGAAACCTCGAGGATTGCAGAGGTAAGAATACGCTCACCGCAAAAGCTGTGCCATTGCCCCTCTTCCGCCTCATAAAGCTCCGGTAATTCAATTAATCGGGTTCGCTCGTTAGCGGCCACAATAATGACATTATCGCGCTCAATATTATAAGTTTGGACGAGTTCGCGGGTGCGATTGCGTGGCCGCAGGGCGTCAACAAATTCTACCCGCACAAAGGCTTGTCCCTCTCGCATGGAGGTCACTTCGTATTCGAGCAGTAGTTTGTCGAGGTCGTTGCGAATGCGCTTGAGTTCCGGAACATCGCTGCCGGAAGCGATGGTGACGATGATATCGATAGGGGTTTCCAGTTGCTGCAGGTAGGCCTGCGATTCTGCGCTGAGACTGAATTGCCGGTTTTGGGTGAGGTCGAAACGTTGAAAGTGACGCGATGCAAGGTAGTTGAGCGTAATAATCAGGCAGAGGCCCAAAAATATTTGCACCAAACGGTTGATGGCGCGCATCCGACGCGCGATGCGGAATTCGTTTAAACGTGCGGTTTGCATTATGCTTTAGCCTCAATCACGAGGGTAGAAAGTCCCAAAAGTAGAATGCCGGAACTGAGATAATAAAAGAAGGGGCGGGTGTCGACAACCCCGCGCGCAAAATCATCGAGGTGACTGAAAATACGCAGGTAATCAACCGTGGCATGCATCCACCCGGGAAGTTCTACGCCGCTTTGATTCAGCGAGCCGAGTTGTTGTCCGCCAACAATGACTACAAAAAGCAGCGTGAAGGCGAGCATCCCGGCGACCAATTGGCTGCGGGTGAGACTGCTCGTGAATATGCCGATAGCGATAAAGAGCACCCCGCTGACTGCAATGAATGCAAAACTACCCATCAGGGGGGCGCGGTTGAGTAGGATGGCGCTGTCATTACTTTCGCGCAGCAGGCTCTCGGCGATGAGGGGGAAGCCAAGGGTGGCAAGCCAAAGAAGAAGATAGAAGCAATACGCTCCCGCGAATTTACTCAGCACCACCGCGATGCGTGAGGTGGGGGTCGTCAGGAGGGTATCAAGGGTCCCGAGGCTACGTTCGCCCGCGATGCTACGCATGGTCAAGAGCGGAACTACAAAAAAAGTTGGAATCCAAAAAATCTTGAAGAATTGCACGGTAGGCAACTCATCCTGCGGAGTGGTAATCATTTCGCGCAAGATGGCCCAATACATAAAGCCCATCAGTCCTAGGAATAGGGCGCCCGCAAGGTAGGTGGAGGGGCTGATGAGGAGCATTCGCAGCTCATGTTTTAGGAGAATCCAGAAATGACGCATGGCAGTTTTAAGAATTAAGCAGTGGGGGTTTGTGCCCCGATGGTTTCTTCCCAGGAGCGTTTCGTTGCGGCAAGAAAGATAGCCTCAAGGTTGGGAACCTGCGGTTCGAGGCTGTGCAATGTTACTTCAGGCAAGCCTTGCAGGGCGGTCATCATGGCCGGCCCAACTTCCCCGGAATCATTGGCAATGAGATGCATCTCTTGCAGGGCATCGCATTGGGCTTCGCAATGGATGCAATCAACGGAGATATCCTTTTGTTTGAGCGCCGCCAACAAGGAAGCTTCTTTACCGGAGAAGCACAGTTTATAACGGTTGCCGGGAACAAATTCTTCACGAAGGGCTTCGTGCGTTCCGGTGGCGACGACCCGGCCGCGGTTAATGATGACAACCCGGTCGCAGGAGCGCTCAATTTCAGGCAGGATATGGCTCGAAAGAATGACCGTCATGCGACCCCGCAGGCTGTTGATCAATTTTCGGATGCTCTGAATTTGGTGCGGGTCGAGTCCGATGGTCGGTTCATCCATGATAACGACTTCGGGATCACCCAGCAGGGCATCTGCAATCCCGACCCGTTGGCGAAATCCTTTGGAAAGGGAGCCAATTATTTTTCGGCGGGCAGTGCGTGCCAGGTCGCAGGTCTCCATTGCTTCCTCAACCGCCGCTCGAATCTTTCGAGAGGGCACTTCTTTCAGTCGGGCGCGGAAGCGTAAATATTCTACCACCCGCATATCATCGGGCAGCGGATTGTTCTCCGGCATGTAGCCGATGCGGCGTTTGACTTCGTGTGGATGCCCGGCAACCGAAATGCCCCCAACCCAGGCGGAACCGCTCTGGGCGGTCAGAATGCCGCTTAGAATGCGCATGGTGGTGCTTTTGCCGGCGCCGTTGGGGCCAAGAAAGCCCACAATTTCTCCTTTTGCCACCGTGAAGCTGACGTTTCGAATCGCCCATGCCGCGCCAAAGCGACGGGAAAGATTTTTAACGCGAATACTGATATTTGGTTCCATGTAAGTGCCCCAAGGGTCGAATAAATAAGGAAGTGTATTAGGTCTGTAGTAAATTCACGTTTGCTTCAAGCACTCTAATACATGACCGCAGTTGCTACTTTTGGCTCTATAAAAGCGTTTCTTCTTTATTTTCACGGGGGATTGGTTGAGTTTGGGGCATATGATCGTTGACAATGCAGGACTTGAAGCAGCCTGCCGTGCTGCAAAAACTGCAGGCGCGGTTGGGATCGATACCGAATTTGTTTGGAACCGGACCTACTATCCTTCTCTGGGAGTCGTGCAAGTTGGCTATCCCGACGGCGACGCGGTCCTCATCGATGCGCCGCAAATCGAGGACTGGTCGCCTTTCGGAGAACTCATGGAAAATCCGGAGATTATCAAAATCCTGCACGACGCGCAGCAGGATCTCACTATTTTACAGCGGGTGTGCGGTGCCTTCCCCAAGAATATTTTTGATACCCAGCGTAGTGCCGGTTTTATCGGTAAATCATCCACCATTTCCCTTCGCGATGTTCTGAAGCAATTATTAAAGGTGCGTCTCGATAAAACCGAAACTCAGTCCGACTGGCTTGCCCGCCCCCTCAGCGAGGCTCAGCTACACTATGCCGAAGAGGATGTGCGTCATGCAGTCCGCCTGATGGAGCGCATTTTAGAAAAAGCCGATGCCCTTGGTCGTCGGGAATGGATCGCGGACGAGATGCGTTACTATGAACAGGAAAGCCTCTATCATGAGATGGATCTCGATACGGTGATGCCACGGGTGCGGGGCAGTGGTACGCTGACACATCAGCAACGCAATATCTTGCGCAGTCTGGGTTCCTGGCGCGAGAAGACCGCCCGGCGGCGAAACCTCCCACGCAATTTTATACTCTCCGACGATGCTTTGGTCAGCCTAACCAAGCATACGCCTGCGACCAAGAGCGACATCAAGCCAATCAAAGGCCTGAGCGAGCGAACTTTAGAGCGAAACCGCGACCGTATATGGAAAGCTATCGAGCTTGGCATCTCAGGGGATTTGCCGGAACTGCTAACGGCTGCCAACCAAGGCATCAGCCCTGATGAGGGCTACGAAGCTCGGGTGGATTTCGCTTTAGCCTTCCTTAAGGGCATTTGTCTCAATGCTTCAATCGACCCTGCTTTGGTTGCTAATCGAGCGGAAGTTACCGCGCTGGTTGTGGATGCCAAAAATCCGGATAGCGCATCGCACCGTCTCTTGCGCGGCTGGCGTGCCGAATTTTGCGGGAAGGCGCTCCTGAATCTATTGCAGGGGCACGGCAGTCTGGTCATCGACCCCGATTCAAATCTTCCCCGGCAGGCTTAGCTCCTTCTAGTGCTCGTGGGGCGGAGTAGGGTAATACGAACGTAAGCCCTGAATGCTATCACGAAGTACCTGCGCGGAGTCAGCGTCGACTTTTTGTTTCGCCTTCATTGCTGAGAGGATTACGGCGTGATGCCGCGCAAGGCGGGTGGCGTAATCATCCTGTCCCGGTTTGACGCGCTGGGTGAGGAAATAATCGCTGATTGTCGCAATGATGCGTTGTGCGTGGGTTTCCTTATTCATGACCCAGCGGACACTTTGGTTCACGGACTGGGCATCGGTTTTACCCGCGAGGGTTGCGAGTGCGGCCACGGCTTTCTCAACAGTAGCGGCATCTTCGAGCATGGAAACCATCCGGGCGTTATCGTCATAGATTCCACAGGGAACCTGGCAATGCGCTTGGGCTGTTTTGCTGGAACCTATAAAGGCTGCAATCGCGAGAATAAGAACTACGGGCAAGGGATAGAAGAATTTCATAGTATTCGTTTAGAGGACGTAGCCCGCTTTGGCAATAACGATGACAAATTCCCCCTTCTGGCTGGCTTTGGCGACCCGTTCGCGAACCTCACCCGCACTGCCGCTTTGGATCGTTTCGTGCAGTTTGGTCAGCTCACGGCTCACGCTGATTGCACGATCCGCGCCCAGGGTCTCAACAATATCGTCAAGGCACTTGCCGATGCGATGGCAGGATTCGTAAATCACCAAGGTGTATCCAAAATCCTGATACTCATTAAAGAAACGTATCCGGGCGGCGCGTTTGGGGGGAAGGAAGCCGACAAAAAGAAAGCCGTCGCTGGGTAGGCCGGATAGGGCCAGAGCGGTGATCGCCGCGCAGGGTCCGGGCACGGCGGTAACCGGAAGACCGCGCAGGCGGCAGGCGCGCACCAAACGGAAGCCGGGGTCGCTGATTGCCGGGGTACCCGCGTCTGCGACAAGGACGATTTGCTGACCGGAGGCAATGCGGTCGGCAAGTGGTTCTGCGAGGGTGATTTCGTTTTCGTTGCGGTAGGAGAGTAGTTCCGGCTTTGTCTCGATCCCGATTTTAGCCAAGAGCTTGCCGCTTACCCGGGTGTCTTCGCAGGCAATACAATCTGCCTGCCGCAAAGCCTCAAGTGCGCGTGGTGGAATATCGCCGAGGTTCCCGATAGGGGTTGCCACTAAGGTAAGGCTACCGGTGCTGGACGGGGTGGACATAAAATGCGAAGGGCGAAGGGTGCTAGTAGTTGGCGCCACCGCCACCCATTCCCGGTGCGCCGCCTTCCCAGCTTTTAGGGCGTCCCCAGGGGATATTTTGTTCGTCTACGTCGCTGTCCAGACAGGCAGTGAGCCCAAGGGTGCTGAGGCTGAGTAGAATAATAAGGCAGAGGCGGGTAGTTTTAATGCGTTTCATAAGTATTATTTTATAATGGTTACAATGGATCCGGCATCGATGCGTTGACCATCGAAGCCCTCGAGTAAATTGGCTACGGTATAGGAGTCGGTTATTTTAAAGACACGTGCTTTGCCAAGGGCCTTGCCGTCTTCAATAATTCTAACTTCGTGACCGGGTTCCAGTTTGAGGGCAGGGAGGGACGAGAAAACGATTATTCGATTCTTTCGGTTGATGGATGTGATTTCTGCGGGGGCACTCAGCTCGCCGTCAGCCGGTCTATAATTCGGGTCAAGCAGGCGGCCTGTGGGCGGAGGGCTTTGTTTGAGGGTTGCTTCGAGGGAGGCACGAAGCGCGCGCTCATGGCCGAGTGCGGCCTGCAGTTCTTTTTTCTGCTCGCTCAGCGAGCCAATGCTTGCTGCCAGTAGGTTGATTTCGCGAGCCTGACTGGCATTGGATTTTTTGCGCTCGGCGCTGAGGAGTTTGTTGCGCAATTCTATCAATTCGTTGGTTTGCCCTAAAATGGTTTGCTGAGCGCGATGCAGCTTGGCAGCCTGCATGGAGGTCTTTTGCTCAGAGGACTGTAGGGCAGATTCAGTTTTGCTCATTGCTTGCTTCGCTTCCGCAAGGGCGGCGCGTTCGCCTTTTATTTGTGCCTCCAGTCCCTGAATGGTTACGACGGCACGGTCTAGTTCTTCCACTATTGCTTGATGGGCGCGTTCAGCGAGGCGGATTTCTTTCGCTTGATCGGAAAGGCTGCCTTGGGCGGCGAAATAAATTAAGACCGAACAGATCGCAGCGGCGAGGGCGACCAGTCGAAGGATGTAGGAAAGGCGGTGCATAACAGGATGGCGTGGACTCAGTCTGCCTGGAAAGTGGTTGCGGCGATATCCGTAGCCGGTTTGGCAGTAATATTGCGGCTGTTGGCGGCAAGGCGGTTAAGGATTTTAAAGAGTGATTCCGTGTCGTTTTGGCGGCCGAGTGCTTCCGCGAGTTGGGGAGCGGTGTAGGCTTTGCCGGGTTCAGCACGCAGCATTTGCAGCGCGGCAACCTCCAGTTCCAGAACGGCAGCAGCGGCTTTCTTGCCCGCTTCCACGCCGGGTTGATGATAGGCATTGATATTCACAAGGCTGGCGTAGAATCCAACGGCGCGTTCAAAGAGTGCGATCAGTTGACCGACGGACTCAGGGCTGACTTCATCAAGGGTCAGGGTGATGGATTCGCGGCCTTTTTCGTAAAGGGCATCCCGGGTTCCCAGATAGAAGCCCTGTAAATAATCTCCGGTGGTAATATGTGGTTCCACTTCGAGCGATGCGCCCGAGCGATCCTTGAGGACTTCGATGAAGGTAACAAAGAAGTTGTGGACGCCTTCGCGCAATTGCTGAACATAAGCGTGCTGATCCGTGGAGCCTTTGTTCCCGTAAACTGCGATGCCTTGCTGTACCGGCTTGCCGTCGAGGTCTTCGGCCTTGCCTAGCGATTCCATGACGAGCTGTTGTAGGTATTTTGAGAAAAGCATGAGTCGATCCTTGTATGGAAGGACGACCATATCTTTGGCTCCGATGCCATCAGTGGCGTAATACCACATGAGTGCTAAAAGGGCGGCGGGGTTGCGCGTTGTTTCGGTGGAGCGGGTGGCGACGTCCATGGAAGCAGCACCCGCAAGCATACGGTCGATCTCAATGCCCTGAAGGGCTGCGGGGAGCAAGCCGACGGCCGCCAGTTCGGAAGTGCGACCGCCAACCCAATCCCACATGGGAAGACGGGTAATCCAGCCTTCCGATTTCGCGAGGGCATCGAGTTTGGAATCCGCGCCGGTGATGGCGATTGCGTGTTGGGAAAAATCAAGTCCGGCGGCGCGGTAAGCGGCTTGCGCTTCCAGCATGCCGTTGCGGGTTTCCGCAGTCCCGCCCGATTTGGAAATAACCAAGGTCAGGGTTTTGCCGAGTTGCCCCTCCAGTGCCGCAAGCGTTCGGTCGATGCCATCGGGATCAGTGTTGTCGAAGAAATGCAGCTTGAGCTTGTCGCGCTTGGGGCAACCTAGGGCATCTGCCACGAACTGGGGACCCAGGGCTGAGCCGCCGATTCCAACAACGAGGCAATGCTCAAACGTGCCCGTGGCGCCTTGGAGCTCGCCCGAGTGAACGCGGGCAGTTAGGGATGCTATTGCGGCGAGGCAGTCGGAAATTGCGGTTTGCATTTCGCTGCTTGGCGCCAAGGCGGCGTCGCGCAACCAATAATGCCCGACTGCGCGGTTTTCGTCCGGGTTGGCAATGGCACCCCCTTCGAGTTCTGCCATGGCGGCAAAGGCCGACTGCATCTGTGGCTCCATGGAAGCGAGGTAGTCATCGGGAAAGTCGATGCGGCTGATGTCGAGCGCGAAGCCGAGGGCCTCAAGGTGCAGGTAGTGTTGTGTAAAGCGGTTCCAGGACATAAGGAAAAAGGATTAAAGATTTTTATCGGTGACAGCACCTTCCGAAGCGGTTGCTACGAGGGCGGCGTATTTACCCAGGACGCCGCGCCGGGTGCCCGGGCCGCGGGGTTTGAAAGCGGCCATACGACGGTCGTATTCTTCAGGTTTGATACAAAGGGCAATAGTGTTGGCGACAGCGTCGATCTCAATGGTATCGCCGTCCTCGACAATTCCGATAGGACCACCACACGCCGCCTCGGGGGTAATGTGCCCCACGTCAAAGCCATGGCTCCCGCCCGAGATACGATCATCGGTGATAAGGGCAACATCCTTGATGAGGCCGCGACCCGCAACCGCACTGGTGGGGGAAAGCATTTCGCGCATACCTGGGCCACCAACCGGGCCTTCATTGCGAATCACCACAACATCACCCTTGATGACATCGCCGCGCAAGATGCCCACCAGGGCTGCTTCCTCTCCTTCATAAACTTTGGCCGTGCCTTTAAAGTGGAGTCCTTCCTTTCCGGTAATTTTGCCGACGGCGGCTCCGGGGGCGAGATTCCCGCGCAGGATGCGAAGGTGGGTACTGTCTTTGATGGGTTGGTCCCAGGGACGAATGATGTCTTGCTCGTCAGGGTAGGCTCCATAGGCAGGTTCATCGGCAAGGGATTCCGCAATGGTTTGGCCGGTCACCGTTAAGCAGTCCCCGTGGAGGAGTCCCCGGTCAAGGAGGAGTTTCATCATGGGGCGAATGCCGCCAATCCGAATGAGGTGACTCATGTTATATTTACCGAAAGGCTTGAGATCCGCGAGGAGGGGGATGCGTTCGCCAATGATGGCAAAATCGTCGATAGTCAAATCGACTTCAGCAGCGTCGGCGATGGCGAGGAGGTGGAGGATTAGATTGGTAGAGCCGCCCAAGGCGAGGCAGGTGGTAATGGCGTTTTCAAAAGCCTTACGGGTCATGATATCGCGGGGATTGAGCCCGGATTCGAGCATTTTGACCACCGCAGCACCGGCCTTTTCACAATCGCGGCGTTTGGCTTCGCCGACCGCTACCTGGGCACTGCTGCCCGGCAGGCTCATGCCGAGGGCCTCAATGGCGCTTGCCATGGTGTTGGCGGTATACATCCCCCCGCAGGAGCCCGGCCCCGGAATGGCGTATTTTTCCACTGCTTTCAGTTCTTCGTCCGTCAATTCACCCTTGGCATGTTTGCCCACCGCTTCAAAAACCGAAACGATGTCCATCGGGCGACATTCTTCTTTGTCTGTTGGCATAAAGCCCGGAAGGATGGTTCCGCCATAAACAAAGACTGCGGGGCGGTTGAGGCGCGCAATCGCAATCATGGCACCGGGCATATTTTTGTCGCAACCGCCGATCGCGACCAAGCCGTCAAAGCCTTCGGCGGCACAGGCGGTTTCGATAGAATCGGCAATGACATCCCGCGAAACAAGGCTGTAGCGCATGCCTTTGGTCCCCATGCTGATACCGTCGGTGACGGTGATGGTGTTAAAACTGACGGCGCGGCCTCCAGCGGCATTGATGCCTTTGTAGGCGTGTTCACCCAGTTCCCCGAGGTGGACATTGCAGGGAGTCATATCGCTGGGGGAACTTGCGACTGCGACCTGGGGTTTCTTAAAATCGTCATCCTTAAAGCCTACAGCCCGGAGCATTGCGCGGGCAGGGGCGCGGTCGGGGCCGTCAACAACGACGGATGAATGAGGGCGGGTGTTTTTTTCAGCCATAATCAGGGAAAGGTTTTAGTCTGGAAGGGGGCCCAAAGGCAACCCCACAAAAAGGAAGGGAATGAAAGAGTAAGGACAACTCTGTTTTTTACTGTTCATGCCCCCAAAGTTCGCTTTGCATGTAACTAACACCCATGGAATCCGACCTAAACAAGACTCTTGAGGCACTGCTACTTTCCACCGCAGAGCCAATTACCCTAAAAACGCTGGGCGAGGTCTTCGCGCGCCACCACCGGGAAGCAGCGGAAGCGGCGGAGGAAGAGGAGAGTGACGCCCTGCCGATGGCAGTGAAGCCTGCCCAAATCCGGGATGCCTTGGTAGCGTTGACGGAAGCGGCCGAAGCGGAGGACAAGGCTTATCGAATTGTAGAAGGTCCGAATGGCTTTCAGATTATGACCGCTCCGGCATATTCGGACTATGTGCGATTATTGCGCAAGGAACCGCGCCCGAGGAAGGTGAGCCCGGCGGCGTTGGAGACGCTCTCGATTGTGGCTTACCGCCAACCGGTTACCCGTGCTGAGATTGAGGCGATCCGTGGGGTTTCTGCCGACAGTGCGCTGAATCGTTTGATTGAGCATGAATTGGTGCAGGTCACCGGGCGGGCAGAACTTCCCGGGCGACCCATTCAATACGGTACGAGCGATCAGTTCCTCGAATTCACCGGGTTGCGCGAACTGGATCAACTTCCGGCTTCGGATGTTTTAAGCAATCATCAGATTGATGACTGGATGCGTGCGGGAGAAGACCCTGCCCCCGAGCCTAGCGACAGCGATGTTGGACTTGCAGAGGACCCGCATCCGGATGAATTACCACTGAATCAGGAATACGCCGAGATTGAGTGGCAAAAAGAGAATGCCGAAAGCGATGCGGCTGAGACTGTCGTGGAACCAACCGGGGAGGAGCAATAAAATGGCTGATGAAATAAACGAGCAACTCCAACCCCATCGCGAGGCCATTGATGCCATTGATCGCGAGATGGTGCGTTTGTTAAACGAGCGCGTAGAGGAAGCGGGCGCAATCGGGAAAATCAAGCACGCCAGCGGTGCGCCTTATTACGACCCCTCGCGGGAAGCGCAGGTCATGGATAAAATCGCCGCGCTCAATGCCGGTTCGCTCAGTCCTTCTGCTTTGCGCGCCATTTACCGCGAAATTATTTCAGCTTCCATCGCGCTCGAAAAAAAATTGGCGATTGCCTATCTCGGGCCGGAAGCAACCTACACACACCAGGCGGCGGTTCGTAACTTCGGGGTAAGCCTCGATTACCGCCCCATGAAAACGATTGCGGATGTTTTCACCGAGGTGGAGCGCGGAGAGGCGGACTACGGGGTTATTCCGATTGAAAATTCCACCGAGGGCGCGGTCTTCCACTCCATGGATATGCTGGTTGAGTCGGAACTGCACATCTGCTCGCAGGTGTACCTACCGATATAACATTGCTTGATTTCACAATCCCCGCTTTCGGAGATCAAGGAGGTGCATTCCAAGGATCAAGCCTTGGGGCAGTGCCGTGCCTGGTTGCGGCGCAATCTTCCGGATGCGCAACTAGTGGATACGTCCAGCACGGCGCACGCAGTGAAACTGGCGAAATCGAGCCGCGCGGTTGCGGCGGTAGCCAGTGAACTGGCAGCAGAGCTTTACGAATTGCCGGTGGTTCAACGGGGCATTCAAGACAAGACCGACAACGTCACTCGTTTTCTGGTCGTGGGCAAGACCGAGGCGCAGGCGCTGGGATCCGGGCGGGACAAGACCAGCCTGGTCTTCTCCCTGAAAGATGAATGCGGGGCCCTGGAAAAAGTATTGGAGGCCTTTGCCAGCCGTGGGATCAACCTCAGTAAGATCGAATCCCGCCCTAGTCGCCGCAAAGCATGGGACTACTATTTCTTCATCGATTTAATCGGGCATCGTGCCGACCCGGAAATACAGGCGGCCTTCAAGGAATTGGAGGGGCATTGCTCCTTTGTGAAGTGGCTGGGGAGCTACCCCAACAGCGAGCGCTAGGAGTTTTTTCGGGCACGTCTTCGGAAGGCCACGCCGGTGAAGCTGAGCGCTCCGATAATGAGAGCGTAGGTAGCCGGTTCAGGGACATAGGCCATGGTGAATGAAACGAGGCGGATGTCGGTCAAGTCGTTAGCGGTGGTGTGGGTGCTTTGCCAGTTTATGCTATTGGGTATAACACTGTTGGTGGTGGCGTGATAGCCCGGCGCGAAATCGGTGAGGGTTGTGCGTGTGCCATCTGCTGGGAGCGTATCTATCAAACGCAGGGACTCGTCTCCCAGAAGATTGTTATTGGTATGATTGTTGATGGTGTAGCCGATCACGCGCAGATTTTCATATCGGGGGATGTTGTCGAAAGCGATACCTAGCAGATCATCCAATGCGGTTGGGGCGGCGGGAAAGATCTGCAGTCCCTCGCTCGTCAGGCTTCGCGCAGGGACATATTGTGTAAAGTTCATGGTAAGATCATCCACAACATAATTGTTTATCAAAGTATCGGTATCCCCAAAG
>JAACDB010000036.1 GCA_009937095.1 Verrucomicrobiota bacterium | reverse complement strand
GGTGGTGGTTTGCGCGGACGGCTCAAATGGAACCGAGGTCTTCTCGGAACGGGGTATCACGCTTTGGGAATTGCCGCACCCTAAGGGTAAATTAGACTGGGCGGCGTTCCGTGAGCGTTGCGCGGCAGAAGGAATTTACGCGGTCTACCTCGAACCGGGGCCTACTTTGAGTGCCGCCCTGCTTGCGCAGGCGGAAGTGGATTACCTCTTTCATTACATTGCCCCGATGGCGTCCTCTGATGCGGCTTGCGATTCACTGACGGGTTCCTACGCCTTGCGGGAGCAACAAGCATCAAGTCACGGTGCCGATCGCTTGGTGCGCGGTTGGCTTCAAAAATAATTAAAGCATGCAAATACTCATCGCTACCGGAAACGCCCACAAGGTGGTCGAATTGGAACAACTGCTTGCGGGCTTGAAGGTGCAGGTGGATTCCGCTGCGCGGGTCGGCGGGATGCCCGAGGTCGAGGAAAGCGGAACGACTTTTGAGGCGAACGCCAAACTCAAGGCAGATGCCCTGCGTGCGCTCGCACCGAAAGAGGCCTACGTGCTGGCAGATGATTCCGGTTTGGAAGTCGATTATTTGGAAGGTGCGCCGGGGGTTTACTCTGCGCGCTATGCCGGTCCGAATGCCGATGATGCCGCGAACCGCGATAAACTCATTGCAGCACTCGCGGGAGTGAATCCGGTTCAACGCACCGCCCGTTTTCGATGCGTGCTGTGCTTGCTTACTCCGATTGGAGCGACGCAATATTTTGAGGGTAGTTGTGAAGGTGTCATCACTGCGCAGGCGAGCGGCAGCGAAGGCTTTGGATACGATCCTATCTTTGTGCCTGAGGGTTACCGCGAGACCTTTGGCGAATTGGGCGAAGCCGTTAAAAGCCGCCTGAGTCACCGCGCCCATGCGGTGCAGGCTCTGCGGGATTTCCTCGCGGCAGGCAACTAGCCCGCATCCGGTTCAACCCATTTGCCGTGGCTTTTTATTAAGTCGATCAGTCGGTCGAGCGCTTCACTTGCAGGGACGTTGTATTCCACGCATTCGCGCCCCACGTAGAGATTGATTTTTTCCGGGGCGCCGCCCACGTAGCCGAAGTCGGCATCTGCCATTTCGCCGGGACCGTTCACGATGCAACCCATGATAGCAATGGTGACACCTTTGAGGTGATTGGTGCGGGCACGAATGGTTTGGGTGACTTCCTGCAGATCAAAGAGGGTGCGTCCACAGCTCGGGCAGGCTACGAATTCGGTTTTGGAAATACGCGCCCGTGCGCCCTGCAGAATGTTGTAGGCCAGGGCGTTGGCTTTTTCGGTTAGGGGTTCCGTTTCGATGCTGATGACATCGCCGAGTCCATCGCAAAGGAGTGCCCCACTGAGGATGCTGCCCTCTAAAAGCCGATCGCTGAAATAATCTTTCGGGTCGAGGGCGTTGGTGTTGGTGTTGCGAATCCAGAGGGGAACCTGTGGCAGGAATTTGTGCGCCGCCTGTACGAGGGCGCGGTAGCCTCCAAGGGGGTGTATTCCCGCATTCCGACCGGCTCCACAACTGAGGATCAAACCTTCCGAACCGTTGGCCTGTAGTTGCACCCCAATGCCGTTTTCCAGTGCTTCGGCGGTACAATCAAGGGCGAAATTAAAACCACGCTGGCGGCAGAACTGGTGTAACTGGGCAGCGTAAAAGGCATCCTCGGGCTGCAGGGTTTGCACGAGGGTGATACCGCACAGTTCGCCGGTCGGCCAGTCAAAGGCCTCGAGATCCGAGAGGTCCACAGCGTCACTGAGTTCGAGGAAAAAAGCTGCTAATACGGTCTCAAGCCCGCGGTAAAGTTCCGCAAAAGCTGACAATGCTTCAACGCTTTCAATTTTCAAAAGGAGTCCTTCGATGCGGCTGTCTTTTTGGGTAGTCTGCGTACGGCAAACATCACCGATGATCGTTTGCGTTTCCGTAAGCGAGTGCTGGGTCTTGATGATGACCGCCGGCAGGGCATCGCCCCCGATGCGGCAATCCTTGCCGAGTTCTACTGCGGCAGCGGGACGTCGTTTAAAATCGTACGGGTCAATGGCGTCTTGCACGGGCGTCGCTGGTTCTACGCCCTTGCTCGCCTCCCAAAGCTGCATTGCCTTGTTGGCCAGTTCGCGGGCGACTGGAATTTCGTAAACGGGATCCTCGGTTAGGGAAACCCGAATGGTATCGCCGAGGCCGTCGTAAAGGAGGCTCCCAATTCCGATAGCGCTTTTTACGCGGGCGTCTTCGCCGTCTCCCGCTTCAGTCACGCCAAGGTGAAGGGGGTAATGCATCCCTTCCTCGTTCATGCGGGCGACCGCGAGGCGGTAGGCCTCGATCATAACCTTGGGGTTGCTCGCCTTCATGGAGAGACAGATGTCCTGGAAGCCGTGGCTTTCGGCGATGCGAATAAATTCCAAAGCGCTCTCAACCATTCCCAGCGGACTGTCACCGTATCGGTTCATGATGCGATCAGAGAGAGAACCGTGGTTGGTTCCGATGCGCATGGCGCGCCCGTATTCCTTGCAACGCAGCACGATGGGCGTGAAGGCTTCGTGCAGGCGTTCCAGTTCGGCGGCGTAGTCGGCCTCGCTGTATTCCTGCACCGCAAATTTCTTTTTGTCGGCGTAGTTGCCCGGGTTGATGCGGACTTTCTCCACGTGCTTGGCGGCTTCCATGGCGGCACTGGGCAGGAAATGGATATCGGCCACGAGGGGCACGTCGCAACCGGCGGCGCGCAACTCACGGGCGATCGGACCAAGGGCTTCCGCGGCTTTTTTATTGGGTGCGGTGATGCGGACGATTTCGCAACCAGCTTCTGCTAGGGCGAGGGATTGCTTCACGGTCGCGGCGATGTCCTGCGTTGGGGTGGTCGTCATCGACTGCACCCGCAAGGGTTGCGTACCCCCGATAGCGAGATTGCCGACTCGAACCTCGCGGCTTAAGCGCCGCAGGGATTGAAAACGTGAAGCGCAATATGTCGCGGGTGCGGTCATTTAGGGCTGGGCGGGATCTGCCGTTTCCGTGGCAATGGGTTCGGGGTCCTTTATGAGTCCGGTATCGAGACCGACCCGTTCAATATCAAAGAAGCTCACGTAGAGCATGAACCCGAGCAGCAACATGACGAATCCCGTTTGAAGGCTTTCCATGAAGCGGCGCGGGAGGGGGCGTCCCAGAAACTTGCTGATGGTGGCAAAGAGCATGTGTCCCCCGTCGAGTACGGGAATGGGCAGGAGGTTCATAAGCCCGAGGTTGACGTTGATGAAAGCGGTGAACCAAATGATTTCTATGAGACCACTGCGAGCCATGTGAGTGAGCCCGTGCACAATTCCCACCGGGCCACTCATGTTGCGTACCTTGACATCGGAATTGCGGTGCACCAGCGCGTAAAAAGTGCGCCCGATGGTATCGACGAAGCGATTGATCTGTTCAATGGGGCTGTAGTGAATGCGTTCGGTTTTATAGGGGAAGCTGTAACCAAATCCGAAACGGGCGGTGGTTTCGTTGTTCTCGGTTTTGATGCGCGGTTGTATGGGCAGGGTCAGGCGGCGTTCGTTGCGTTCGACGGTGACATCGATACTGCGGTCACCGTGGCGGCTTAGGTAGGTCTTTAGAAAGCCGCCGGAAATAATGACTTCGCCGTCCAGTTCCAGCAGGCGGTCGCCTACTTTAAGCCCCGCCGTAATCGCGGGCATGTCCTGTTCCAGTATCGTGATGATGGGCGCGGCACCATCATCCGAAGCGGGTTCGATGCCGATGTAACGAATCGACTCCCGCGAGACCAGAGCGGGAAAAACTTCCAGTTCCAAGGCGGTGCCTTCGCGTTGAATCCCCAAGCGGAGGACGGGGCGTCCATCCTCGGTGCGTCCGGTTCCGGTGACGAGGGCGCTTTGGAATTGCATCCAGTCATTCACCATCAAGCCATCAATCTGCGTGACGGTATCGCCTTTTTGCAGGCCGGCGACAAAGGCGGGGCCGGGGACTATTTCGTTGTCGGAATTGATGATTTGTTGCGCGACGTGACCGACCTCGGTGGATTGAATGACCTCGCGGCCCACGCCCCAAAGGATGAGCGAAAGCAGGAACGCGAGGAGAAGGTTGAAGACCGCCCCCATGACCGCGACGATCATTTTATCGGCGTAGGAGATCGGAGGCAGGGCACTGCCTTCCTCGCCCTCCGCGCCTTCGAGGCGCCCCATGTCGGCAAGTTGTGGCAGGGAGACGTAACCCCCAAGGGGAAGGAGCGAGAGACGAAAGTCGGTGCCTTTATAATGCCAGCCAAAAAGCCGGGGACCGAAACCGATGGAGAAACGGTCGGCGATCAGTCCGCGTTTGCGAGCGGCGATGAAATGACCGAGTTCGTGAATGAAGATGGAGAACCCCAAGACGAATAACGCCACGAGGATGAACCAGAAATTGAGCAATAAATCCATGGGAGCAGCTTAGAGTTTGAATTCGCGCCCAAGGACGCGAGCTTCGGAATCGAGAGCGAGCAGGGCATCAATATTGGGTACCGCTGTGGTGGCTAATTGTTCCAAAGCGGCATCGATCAGTTTTGGAATGGCAAGGTAAGGGAGTTCATCTTTCAGGAAGCGTTCGACCGCGATTTCGTTGGCGGCATTAAAAACCGCCGGTGCGCCGCCGCCGTTGCGGAGGGCTTGGTATGCGAGTTCCAGACAGGGGAAACGTTGCGGATCAGGTGGGCTGAATTCGAGTTGAAAGGCTTCCTGGAAATTAAGGGTGGGTTCCACAGAGGGCGCACGCTCGGGGTAGAGCAGGCAATGCTGAATGGGAAAGGTCATCGAGGGCGGGCTCATCTGCGCGAGGATGGAACCGTCAATGAATTGCACAAAGGAGTGGGCAATGCTTTGGGGGTGGATGACAACCTGCAGTTGTTCCGGCGGGAGTCCAAAAAGCCAATGCGCTTCGATCAGTTCGAGGCCTTTGTTCGCCATGGTAGAGGAATCAACGGAGATCTTGTGACCCATCGACCAATTGGGATGGCGTACGGCATCGGCGGGGCGGACCTTTGCGAAATCGGTGAGCGGTGTTTCGCGGAAGGGTCCACCGGAGGCGGTGAGAATGATCCGTTCGACTTGCGCGGGGGAATGCCCCTCGAGGCATTGAAAGATAGCATTGTGTTCGCTGTCGGTGGGGAGGATGCGGACACCTTTCGCGCGGGCGCGTTCAATGACAAAGGCACCGCCAAGCACAAGGGCTTCCTTGTTGGCGAGGGCGATATCCTTGCCCGCTTCAATGGCGGCGAGGGTGGGCTGCAAACCACAGGCGCCCACCACCGCTATGAGGACGGTGTCTGCTTCGGGAAGTCCCGCCAGTCCAGACAGGGCTTCCGCTCCGCAGGCGAGCTGGGTGTTGCCGTCAAAGACCTTTTCGGCTTGGGCTTTTTGGTAGGCCTGCGGGTCGGTCAGGACGGCGTGGGGTACCTTGAATTCCGTGCAGATCTCGGCGAGTGCGCGGTAGTTGCTCCGCGCGGAGACCCCTGCCAATGTCAAACGATCCGGGTGTTCCCTCAGGACTCGAAGGGTGTTGCTGCCAATCGATCCCGTTGCGCCCAGAAGGACAATTTTTTTGCGGGTGGAATCCGGCATGAGGGCCTTAGATGAAGAGGGTGTATTTAAAAAGGAGGTAGCCGAGGGGAGCGCTCAGGATGAGGCTGTCGCTCAGATCAAAAACGCCGCCGATTCCGGGAATCAAGCTCCCGGAGTCCTTCACGCCCGCTTCTCTTTTAAAGGCGGACTCCACGAGGTCGGAGACGATAGCGGCAACGGCAATGGGAATCGCGAAGAGGGCGGCATGCCAATACCCAAAGCTTTCAAGCCCGTTGGGACGGAAAAAGAATTGAAAGGCAAGACCGACGAGGACGGAGGTAAGGATGCCACCAGCAGCGCCTTCGTAGGTTTTGGCGGGGCTTATTTTTGAGAGTGGGGTTTTGCCGAATCGCATACCTACGAGGAGGCCGCCGACATCGCTGGCTTTCGCCACTGCGATTACCCATACCCCGAGATAAATACCACTCTGACTGCCCAGTCCCATCGACTCAGCATCCTTTACGGTAAGGAGAATGTAAGAGAGCAGAAAAGGAACGTAGGTCAGCCCGAAAAGGGTCGGGAGGATGTTGCGCAAGACCCCCGTGCGCAAGTCGCCGCAGGCAATAACGAGGGCTAGAATGAAATAACTCAGGAGGAAGAGTTCAATGCCGCTGTTCAGTCCGGGGAGGTAGTAACCGCCCAACAGAATGCCGGCACCACGACAAATACCGAGTCGTTTCTTGGGATGTTGCCCCATTTTTTCCAGCAGTTGGTATAACTCCAGTTGGGTGAGAAGGGCGAGGAGGGTGACCAAAAGCACCGCTCCGTGTGAGCCGAGAAAACCAAGGGCTAATATGATGGTGAACCACAGGAGCGTGAAACTATAAAAGCGTTGTTTCATAAGTAAGTAGTGTTATCTAAATCAGGATTCCGGTGGCTGCAATTGCTCAGAGGTTTTTCCGTAGCGCCGTTCGCGCTGCGCGTAATCGTCCAGGGCGGCTTCAAAACTGGCACGGTCGAAGTCGGGCCAAAGCACTTGGCTGAAATGAATTTCAGAATAGGCAGATTGCAGTAGGAGGAAATTGCTGAGGCGTGATTCGCCGGATGTTCGAATGACAAGATCGGGGTCGGGCATATCGCCGGTGTAGAGAAAGTCGCGAAATTGCGCGTAGTCGAGATTGTCGGGATCGAGGGTGCCGGCTTGTGCTGCTTTTGCAATCGCGCGGGCGGCGTCCACTACTTCCGTGCGGGATCCGTAATTGAGCGCCAGACCCACCGTGAAATCGGTGAAGTCTGCAGTGCGCGCCTCGGTGTCGCGCAGGCGATCCTGAATGTGCTTGGGAAGTTCGTGATAGCGCCCGAGCACGCGCAAGCGGATTTTATGCTTCAGCATATGCTTGAGTTGATCTTTGAGAAACTGGTCAAGCAGTTCCATGAGAGCCTGTACTTCTTCCTTGGGACGGTTCCAGTTCTCAACACTGAAAGCGTAGAGGGTAAGGTATTGCAGTCCGAGATCGCGGGCAGCCTCTAGGCTGCGCTGTACCGCTTGAGCACCACGGCGGTGCCCTTCAATGCGCGGCAAGCCGTGCGCTTTGGCCCAACGCCCGTTTCCGTCCATGATGATGGCAACATGGCGGGGGCGATTATTGGTAGAATCATTTTGCATGGGAATGGCGCTATTAGAACTACCCCTGCGCAGGGAGCAAGGTTAGAGGCAGGGGTGGATTTTGCCTAGATTTGGTAATCGGTGCCGCCCGTGGCTTCGTGGAGTCCACATTCCCGCTTGAGTCCACCGAAGCGGGTGTCCTCGGCTTGCATACCTTCACTGAGTTTGGTCGTGCTGTGCCAGTCACCTACCGAAACATAGCCTTGGTCCCATAAAGGGTGGTAGGGCAGGTTGTTTTCGCTGAGGTATTTGTAGATATCGCGGTCCGACCAATCGAGGATCGGGTAGATTTTCCAGGTCTTGTTTTGCTTTTGGGCAACGGGGCGTTCCAGGCGCGAGGAGGCTTGTTGGCGTCGGAGACCCGAGAGCCAGGCAGTCGCGCCGAGTTCTTTGACCGCGCGGTTCATGGGTTCGACTTTGTTGAGCTTGTTGTATTGCTCGAGACCGGCGAGGCCCTGTTCCCACAATTTCCCATAGGTCGCCTCCTGATGCGCGGCAGATTTCAGGGGATGATAGGTCTTGAGGTTGAGATCGAGGCGTTCGCTGAGTTGTTCTGCAAAGCGGTAGGTCTCGGGAAAGAGGTAGCCCGTATCAATGAAAATTACCGGAATACCCGGGATGAGGGTATTGACCAGGTGTAGCATCACCGCGCTTTGTACCCCAAAGCTCGTGCTCAGGACCAAGCCTGTCCCAAATTGTTCGTGCGCCCAACGAACCCGCTCGGTCGCAGCAGCCTGCTCCAGAGGTGCAAGGGATTCCCTGTCTATTGGTGGCGTTTCCAAACTCATGAACCCTATAAGATAGGTTTTTGAGTCAGTAAGTCAAGAATTAGCGAATCAGCCCAGATTTGCTTGGGAAATTATTGATCCAGAGGGAGTTCCATTACTTCCCAAGGCAGCCCGCGCAGGTTCAGTTCTGCCATAAAGGGATCGGGATCGCACTCCTCCATATTCCAAACGCCCGCTTTTTTCCACAGTCCCCGCAGGATCATTTGAGCCCCAATCATGGCGGGCACTCCGGTGGTGTAGCTGATCGCCTGACTGGAAACCTCGCGGTAGCAGGCCTCGTGGTCGCAGGAATTATAGATGAAGATGCGTTTGGGCTGCCCGTCTTTGATACCCACGATATCGCAACCGATGCAGGTCTTGCCTTTGGTGCGCGGACCGAGGCTCGCGGGGTCGGGAAGCACCGCCTTCAGAAATTCCAGCGGGGCGATTTTTGTACCTTTGAAATCGACGGCTTCAATCGCGGTCATGCCGACATTTTCCAGTACGCGTAAATGGGTCAGGTATTTTTCGGAAAAGGTCATCCAGAAACGGATGCGTTTCAGGCCAGGGATATTTTGGCTGAGGGATTCCAATTCCTCGTGATAAAGGAGGTAGGCGTCCTGCGGTCCCACTACCGGAAAGTCGTACACCTGATGCACGCTCATGGGCGCGACTTCTTTCCATCCGCCCGCTTCCCAGTAACGCCCGTTCTGGGTGATTTCGCGGATGTTGATCTCGGGGTTGAAATTGGTGGCAAAGTGGTGGCCGTGATCGCCGGCGTTGGCGTCGAGGATATCAATCGTTTCAATCGTATCAAAGTGGTGCTTGAGAGCGTAGGCGCAAAAGACATTGGTCACCCCGGGGTCAAAGCCCGATCCGAGGAGCGCGGTCAGTCCCGCTTCGCGGAAACGTTCACGGTAGGCCCATTGCCATTTGTATTCAAACTTCGCTTCGTTTGGCGGCTCGTAATTGGCGGTGTCGAGATAGTCCACCCCCGCCGCAAGACAGGCGTCCATCAAGGGTAAATCCTGATAGGGCAGGGCGACATTGATGACGAGGTCCGGTCGTTCCGTCTTGAGAAAAGCGGTCGTTGCGGCGACATCATCGGCGTCGATTTGCGCGGTGCGAAGGGCAAGCCCTTGCTTCGCCAAAACATCTGCCGCGATGGCGTCGCATTTTTCCAGCGTTCGCGAGGCCAGCACGATTTCGCTGAACACTTCGGGTACTTGCGCACACTTATGGGCGGTCACGTTACCGACACCACCGGCTCCGATGATAATGACTTTCGACATGATAGTAAGCTTAAGGCGCGTCTTGGCTCCCTCCGCAAGTTTTATTAGCGCCCTTCCCGGGCACGCGTTACGACGGACATTGACAGCGTCCTGACCCCGCACACATTCAAGGCATGCCCTTTGACGAAGCCCTCACCCTCACCCGCGAAACCACTGCCACGATCATTCCGGAAGGAACCGAACAAGTTTTGCCCGCCGGTACCCGCGCCAGTATTTCCCAGGCGCTGGGCGGTACGGTCACTATCCGAACCGATTCAGGACTCTTCCGTCTCGCCAGTAAGGATTGGGACGCACTCGGTGCCGAGGCCGCTGCCGAACTGAAAGCCGCCCATACTCAAGCCGAAGCCGACTCAGACATCGCCGCCGAGCCTTTCAGCGAGGCCATCGTCTGGGAAGCCATGAAACAATGCTTTGATCCGGAAATTCCATTTAACATCGTCGATCTCGGTTTGATCTACGACCTTAGCATTGCGGAACCCGACGCAGAGGGCCGCCATGCCATTGCCGTCAAGATGACCCTTACCGCGCAGGGTTGCGGAATGGGTCCCGTGATTGCCGACGACGCCCGCCAGCGCATCGAAGCCTTGCCCGCCGTTTCCGGTGCGGAGGTTGAAATCGTTTGGGAACCGGCTTGGTCCCCGCACATGATTTCCGATGCGGGGCGCGCCAAACTCGGCCTCGAATAAAGCGGCAGACGGCGTTCGCTTCTGGCTCGCAAAATGCATCACGCATTGACAGGATCAATGCACTATCAGTCATGCCAACGAACTCAAAAAAGAAAACGCAATCCACCTACGACAAAGCGCTCGCGCTGAATCTCGATGTTCCGATTTACGGCGTCTTTGCTGAAATCGGAGCGGGGCAGGAAACCGCTAATTATTTCTTCCGCGTCTCTGCGAGCGCCGGTACGGTCGCCAAGACCATCTCGGCCTACGACATGACCATGAGCGACGTGCTCTATGGGAAGGCGCAACGCTACGTCTCGCAGGAACGCCTTAGTTCTATGCTGGCGTACGAATACCAACTCCTCGAGGAACGCCTCGGATCCCAGCGCGGCGAAGACACCACCTTCTTTTCTTTTTGCAACACCGTCCGCGCCCGTGGTTATCAGGATGATGACGAGTGCCACGGTTGGATCGGAGTCCGTTTTCAGCTCAAGCCCCAAACCGAACCGGTCGAAATCGTCCTGCACCTCCGCCTGCTCGATGATACCAATTCCGAGCAGATGGACGCGCTCGGAAAAGTCGGGGTCAACCTTATTTACGCCGCCTTCTACCACCGCGAGAGCCTCGAGGATTTTGTCGCCTCCCTCGCCGACAACCTCACTCCGGGCAGTATGGAAATCGACATGCTCCGCTTCAGCGGGGAGGGTTTCCGTTATGTCGACAACCGCCTCTGTGCGCTTCAACTCGTGCAGAGCGGGCTCACCGACGCCGCCATGTTTGATAAAAAAGGTGAAGTCGTACAAGCCGCCGACGCCCTGCACCGCCGTCCCATCCTCCTTTTGCGCGGCAGTTTTAATCCCGTCCTCAAACTCCACCTCGATATGGTCTCGCAAGCCCGCGCGGTCTTCGATGCCGAGCTGGAAAAAGGCGATGCCGACCAAGCGGTTGAGCTCTGCGAAATCAGCACCAACAACCTCCTACGCGACGGCGCCCTCGATCACGAGGAATTCATCGACCGCGCCGACGCCCTCCAGGCCCTCGGTAAAACCGTTCTAATTTCCAGCAGTGCCGAGTTCCACCGCATCGCCACTTACCTCAGTCGTTACACTGCCGAGCCCATTGGCATCGTCCTCAGTATCGGACTCCTCAACGAACTCTTTAAAAGCAAATGGTCCGCCAACCTCTCCGGCGGCGTCCTCGAATCCTTTGGCCGCCTTTTCAAAAACCGCGTCCAGCTCTACGTTTACCCCTGGCACAACACCCGCAGCAAGGAACTCGTCACCGCCGATAATTTCAAAGCCCCCGAAAACTGGCAGTATTTCTATCGTCACCTCATGCAAAACGACCGCGTCCGCGCCATCGGAGTGGGCGACCCCGTTCTCCTCAGCAAGACCGGACGCACCATCCTCAAGGAAATCGAATCCGGGGCCCCTGGTTGGGAAGATTGGGTGCCCGAGGAAGCACACGCCATGGTGCGCCGCCGCATGAAGCGCGTGAATTGAATTGGGGCTTTATTCCCCCCCGAGGCGGCGGTCCCATTCCTTCCAGCTCACCTCCGTAAAAGTCGCTTTGCCATCCGGCGCAGTGTGCGGGTTGTCGCATCCCAACAGTTCCCCCGCCAGCCGTTCCGCCTGCTCGGTATTCAAAGCATCCCCGCTGCGGTAACTGTCTTTCACCGCCAGTTGCGCGATCTGTTCCCATACGACCGTCCCCACGCTCTTTCCCCGTTGCCGCAAGAGGTCGATCAAGTCGCGAATAAACACCTCCGCGTCTTCCATTCGCAACCAGTCCGGCACGGACTCCACCCGATAAAAATTGCGCCCGAAGGCCTCGATTTCAAAACCGTGCGTGCGCAGGAATTTTTGTTGGCGTTCGAGGGCCTCTGCCGCCAAAGGTTCCAATTCGAGGGGAATGGGAAGCAGAAGGGTCTGGCGCGGGGATTCACCCGCCGCACTACCGGCTAAAATACGTTCAAACCGCACCCGTTGATCCGCCCGCCGCAAATCCAGTAGCACCAGCCCGCGCGACGTTTCAAAGAGCGCCAGTCGTTTTTTAAAGAGCCGCAGACATTCCCAATCCTTTTGCTTCGCCACCGCTTTTTCCGGCGCGGGCGCAGGCGGGATAAGGGCGGCTTGCGGAAGCTTTGCCACTTGCGGGGCAGGGATCGGAGGAGCCGCTTTTGGGGCCGTTGGTTTTACCGGAAGGGTCGGTTTCGGAATCGTCGGCGCAAGCTGCGGGATCGGTTTTATCTCCGGGCGCGGCGCGGGTTTCGGCGCAGTCGCCTTGACCCCCTCAAATTGTTCCAAGGCCTTCGTTACCGCTTCCAAAACGAAACGCCGTACCTCTCCCTCGTTGCGAAAACGCACCTCGCGTTTCGCGGGATGCACGTTCACGTCCACCGCCCGCGCATCGATTTCCAAAAAGAGAAAAGCCGGCGGGTAACGCCCCTTTTGAATCCGTCCGTGGTAGGCGTCCAACACCGCAAAGCCCAGCGTCCGGCTGTCCACCGGTCGTCGGTTCACCAGCGTCACCAATTCCCGCCGCGTGCTCCGTCCCACCCCCGGCTTGGCCGTCAAACCCGTTAGGCGCAAGCCCTTCTCCTTATCCTGCGCCTCCACCGGAATGAGATCCCCCACCATCCGTTTGCCCCAGATTTCCCCGATGCGGTCGCCGAGCGTTTCACAGGCCGGGGATTGAAAAACAACCCGCCCGTTTTCCGTCAGACGAAAAGCGAGCTTCGGGTGGGCGAGGGCGATGAGCCGACAATTGTAGCTGATGTGCGCCGTCTCCGTACTGGTGGCCTTTAAAAATTTCCGCCGCGCCGGCACCGAGTTAAATAACTGCGCCACCTCAATCACCGTTCCCACCGGCATCCCGCATTCCTTCCGGTCGAGGAGTTTGCCCCCGTTCACAGTAATTTCCGTGCCGTGTTCCGAACCCTCCGCCCGCGTCCGCAGGGTGAACCGCGAAACCGAGGCGATCGACGGCAAGGCCTCTCCCCGGAATCCAAAACTCGCAATGGTATCGAGGTCGGCAGTCTCTCGGATCTTGCTCGTGGCGTGACGTTCCAACGAGAGTAGGGCGGCATCCGGCGCCATCCCGTACCCGTTGTCTTCCACCCGAATGTAGGACTTCCCGCCCTCGCGGAATTCTACCTCCACCCGCGTCGCTCCGGCATCGATGCTGTTTTCCACCAACTCCTTCACCACCGCCACCGGACGCTCAATCACCTCGCCAGCAGCGATCTGATTGGCGACACGGTCGGATAATACGCGAATAGTGGGCATCTTGAAACACACAACTGTGCGCCCCCTGCGCCGACCTGCAATGTCAATTTGCGGATGAGTTGACCTGCGCGCGATTTTCTAAAACCTTTGCCCTGCCCAATGCCAAACGAACTCCACACTTCCAACAGCCTCTACCTGCGCCAGCACGCCGACAACCCCGTGCATTGGCAACCTTGGGGCGAGGCCGCCCTCGAACAGGCAAAAGCCGAGGACAAACCCCTCCTCGTTTCCATCGGCTACTCCGCCTGCCATTGGTGCCACGTCATGGCGCACGAATGCTTCGAGGACGACTACATCGCCGGGCTCATGAACCGCAATTTCATCTGCGTCAAAGTCGATCGCGAGGAACGCCCGGACGTCGATCAAATCTATATGGAGGCGGTGCAAATGCTCCAGCATCAGGGCGGCTGGCCCCTGAACGTCTTTTGCCTGCCCGATGGACGACCCTTCTTTGGCGGCACCTATTTCCCGCCCGAGGACCGCGGCAACGGACTCATCCCCTGGCCGCAACTCCTCATGCGCATCACCGATTTCTACAAGCGCTCTAAGGACGAACTCCTCGAAAACGCCGAGTCCATCCAGAAGAACATCATGGCCGCCAACCAACAGAGCGGCCCTGCCTGGAACGACGACGCCCTCCTCCAAGCCGCGCAGGGCATCTGCGGCAACCACGACGACCAGTACGGCGGCTTTGGCGGCGCCCCCAAATTTCCGCCCGCCATGACCCTCAATTTCCTCGATACCGTCCGTCACCTGCCGGCCCTCCGCGAGGCCGACCCCGCACTTCCCGAACGCATCGCCGAGGTCAGCAGCCAGACCCTCCGCGCCATGGCGCACGGTGGGCTCTTCGATCAATTCGGCGGCGGCTTCGCCCGTTACAGCGTGGATGCCCACTGGCTCATTCCGCATTTCGAGAAAATGCTCTACGACAACGCCCTCCTCATCGAGAGCTACACCCGCGCCTGGGTCGATACCAAGGATCCCCTCTACGCCGCCGTGGTTGCCGAAACCGTGGGCTGGCTCGACCGCGAAATGTCCGCTCCCGGTGGCGGGTTCTACGCCGCCCTCGATGCCGACAGCGATGGCGAGGAAGGCCGTTACTACGTCTGGGAACCCGAGGAAATCGACACCGTCCTCGGCCCCTCCCTTGCCCGCGAAGTGCGCACCGCCTACAACATCACCCCCGGCGGGAACTTCGAAAACGGCACCAGCAACCCCGCCCTCGTCGAGCCGGACTTCGCCTGCCGCGAAGCACTCGCCCCCGCCCGCGACAGCCTCCGTCAACACCGCGAAAGCACCCGCACCGCCCCCGGACGCGACCCCAAACTTTCCCTCGCTTGGAACGCCCTCACCATCCGCGCCCTCGCGGAGGCAGGTTTCTATTTCAACCAACCCGCCTGGCTCGAACGCGCCCGCACCGCCGCCGATTTTCTATGGGACGCCTTTCGCGTGGAAGGGGAATCCTTCGCCCTGCACTCCGTTTACTACGAAGGAGCGGGCAGTTCGGTGGACGCCTTCCTGCACGATTACGCCCTCGCCGCTGAAGCCTTCCTCGCGCTTGCTTCGAAAATCGACTGGCTCGAACCCGGGGCATCCGCCACCTACCGCCAACGCGCCCAAGCCTGCACCGACCACGCCCTCGCTGCCTTCACCGACCCCCACGCCCCCGGTTGCTTCTTTACCGCTGAAGGTGCCGAAACCCCCGTCACCCGCCGAAAGGAATGGTTCGACAACGCCCAACCCTCCGGCAACAGCAGTCTCCTCCACGCCCTCAGCGCCCTCCATGCCCTTACGAGCGAAAGCCGCTACGCCGACGCCCTTCATGCCGTCCGTCCCATTTACGCCGACTACGCCGCCCGGGTAGCCTCCGGAGTGGCGCACGGCCTCGAAGCCCTAGCCACTGAGACCCGCGGCATCGTACACATTCAAGCCCCGCCCGCCGCCGATCTGGAAGCCCTCCGCCTTGCCCTGCTGGAACACCCCTGGCACCGCGTCTTTCTCGAAACCGACCCCGGGGCAGGGGACGCCCCCAGCTACACCCTCTGCTTTGGCGGAACCTGCCATCCCCCCGCCGAAAATCCCGCCCAAATCTTATCCCCCCTCCAACGCAGTTGAGCGTTGCCACCCGCCATATTCCCGCAATTTTTAATACCATGACCGACAAGCAATCACAGGCCACCTGGGGCGGACGCTTCAGTACTGCGCCCGACGCACTCATGTTGCGCCTCGGGGAATCCGTTTCCTTTGACCACCGCCTCGCCCTCTACGACATCAAAGGCAGCCGCGCCCACGCCGCCATGCTCGCCCACGTCGGCATCCTCACCGAAGCCGAACGCGACGCCATCCACGCTGGACTCGAAGCCATTGCTTCTGAAATCGAAGCGGGCACCTTCGAGTGGGACACCGCCCTCGAAGACGTGCACATGAACATCGAGCACGCCCTCACCGCCCGCGAACCCGCCGCCGCAAAACTTCACACCGCCCGCAGTCGCAACGACCAAGTCGCCACCGATATGCGCCTCTGGCTCAAAGATCATTGCGAAGCCCTCTATGATGCCCTCACCGAGGCCATGCGCGAACTCCTCGCCCTCGCCGAGCGCACCCAGTCCGTCATCATTCCCGGCTATACCCACTTACAACGCGCCCAACCCGTTCCCATGGCGCACCACCTCCTCGCCTATGTCGAAATGTTCGAGCGCGACCGCAACCGCCTCGCCATGGTTCACGAGCAAGCCAACGTCTGCCCCCTCGGTTCCGGCGCCATCGCCGGTTCAACCCTTCCCATCGACCGCGAATTCGTCGCCCGCGAACTGGGCTTTACCGACCTCGAGGGCGAACCACGCCTCACCACTAACAGCATGGACGCCGTCAGCGACCGCGACGCCATCCTCGACTTCGCCGCCGCCTGCAACACCATCGGGCTCCACCTCTCCCGCCTCGCCGAGGACATGATCCTCTGGAACAGCGCCGAGTTCGGCTTTGTGCAACTCCCCGACGCCTTCACCACCGGTTCCAGCCTCATGCCCCAAAAGAAAAACCCCGACGCCTTCGAGCTCATCCGGGGCAAGGCCGCCCGTCTCAACGGCAACCATCAAACCCTGATCACCCTCATCAAGGGACTCCCCCTTACCTACAACCGCGACCTTCAGGAAGACAAACCCCCCGTCTTCGACTCCGCCGACCAAACCCTCCTCATCCTCGAAGTCCTCGCCGCCTGTCTCCCCGGC